>DATDGZ010000441.1:0-5720 GCA_036521795.1 Thermoanaerobaculia bacterium
ATCGACCTGCATCGCCTGCATGGATTCTCGGTGTGGGATGCGCTGATCGTGCGGGCGGCGACGCGATCGGGCTGCTCGGTGCTCTATTCGGAGCATCTCCGGGCCGGGCAGCGGATCGAGGGCCTCGAGATCGTCAATCCCTTTCTCTGAGTCGAGTCGCCCCGGCATAGCCTGGCCGCCGCGCGGGCCTCACCGTTTCTCGGCGGTGCCGCTCAGCGCGGGCTCGCGTGCGGTCGACGCCTCGCCGGCCGCGGCCGTCTCGCCGCTCTCCGCCACGCCGTCGCTCGGGTCCGTCCCGCCGGCCGCGCTCGCGCCGTCGGGGGCCGCGAGCAGCTTGGCCAGGGTCAGGGGGCCGAGGCGCTCGGCGCGGATGCCGGCCAGGAGCTCCACCCAGCGCTCGAGGCGGTCGCGGAGGTCGGCGCCGATGTGCTCGACGCTGCGGCGGGCGCGGTGCTCGTAGGCGTCGAAGACTTCTTCGACGCGGAGCGCGCCGGGTTCGCGGCCCAAGACGTAGCCGCGGCCGGGGGTCTCGCGCAGCAGGCCTCGCGCCAGGAGTGGGTGCAGCGTGCGCTCGAGGTCGCGCGCCGGCAGGCTGAGATGGTTGGCCAGCTCTTCGCTCGACGGCGGCGGCTCGCCCTCGCCACCGGAGGTGGCCAGGAAGGCGAGGGCGGCGAGGCCGACCCAGCTCGCGGCCACCGGCGGGTGGGTGTGCAGGCCGCGGCTGAGCAGCTGGAAGTGCTGGGCGGTGTAGGCGGCTTCGCTGCCGAGCAGGACGATGGTCCAGGTGAGCTCGATCGAGATCATGAACAGCAGGACGAAGGCCGAGCTGCCGTAGACGGTGCTGACGCCGCGAAAGAACTCGACGTAGTAGCCGAACGACTGGCGCAGGATCTCGAGCAGGATGGCGCCGAAGAGGGCGCCGGCCAGGGCATTGCGGAAACGCACCCCGGTGGAGGGCACCAGCCAGTAGAGCAGAGTGAGACCCATCACCGTGGCCAGAAAAGGGGTGAGGTGGAGGAGCACCGAGCCCTGCACCAGCTCGCGCATTGCCGGGGTCTGGCGGAGCAGGATCAGGCTCGAGACGGTGACGCCGATCAGCAGGGGGCCCCAGAACAGCAGGAGGAAGAAGGTGAGCAGGCGGTAGCGGAAGGGCCGCCGCCGGGAGACGTTCCAAATCTTGTTGAAGGTCTCCTCGATGGTGGCGAAGGCGAGCAGCGTCGTGCCGAAAAGCGCCGCCAGGCCGACGCCGTGCATCGTCTCGGCCTGGTCGAGGAACTCCCGCAGCTTGTCGGTCAGCGTCTTCTCCGCGTACGGGAGCACCTGGACGAAGACCTCGAGGCTCTTCTCCGGGTACTGGCTGAAGACCCGGGTGCCGACGAAGGAGAGCGCCGCGAGCAATGGCACCAGCGACAGGATGGTGACGAAGGCGAGGGCCGACGCGGTCAGGTAGATCGAGTCTTCGTGGCTCTGCCGCAGAGTGAGCGCGAAGAAGCGGCCCAGCTTACGGAGGAACGGCAGGCGCGGCGGCGTGCGGCCGGCCTGCCTCGCTACGGTGTCGCGGTCGTCCATGGTCGGCAGTCGGTGCGGGTTCTTCTCGAGGGATGCGCCGCGCGGGTCCGCTCCTGCTCCGGTCCCGGCCGCGGCAGGCTGCGGACGATGGGCGGAAGTCTAACGTATCGCCTCCCGCGGCGGCCCGGCGGCCGCGCGCCCATGCCGATGGAAGCGGCGAGAGCCGCGGTGCGGCACGAATCCTGCTACAACACCCAAGGCATCGGGTACTACGCCGGCTGTGCCGCGCGCCAGCGCCCGCCGTCCATTTCAACTAGGAGGCAATCATGGCCGAATCAGGCTTGGCTGAAAGTGCCGAAAAGGCAGCCGAGGCAGTATCCGAGAGCGTTGCCGCCGCCCGCGAGAAGTTCACTCGTTTGAGCGACGACGTGCAGAAGCGGTACAAGGAGGTCTCGAAGGACGTGCGCCGCGGCGCCGAGCGCGCGAGCAAGGAGATCCGCAAGGGGGCCGAGGCCGCCCGCGACACCTATCGCGACACCGCCAAACAGGTCCAGAAGAGCTACAAGCGCACCCGGTCCGAGGTCAACCGCATGAGCCACGACGTCGGCGAGTACGTGCGCGAGAACCCCGGTAAGTCGGTGCTGATCGCCGCCGGCATCGGCTTCCTCATCGGGCTGGTGGTGCGGCGCCGCGACGACGACTGATCGCCCCGGCGGGTGGGCCGCTGGACCCGTTCACCCGCCGGACCCACTACCGCTGGACGTCCGCGCGCGCCATTCGCGCACCGGCGCGGCTATACTGCTCCGGGAGCCGGCCGCGAGGCCGATCAGCAGGGTGCCAACCGGGCGCCGGCCAGGTATAGCCAGGTGACCTGAGGAGAGCAGGCGATGCCAGAGAATCTCTCGTCGAAGGTCGAAGCGGTCGTTCACGACCTCCTCGACAGCGTGCTGCCCGAGGGCCTGGATTGGAAGGAGTTGGTGCGCGCCTACCCGGTGCCGACCCTGGCGGTGGTGGCGCTGGGCGGCTTCCTGGTGGGGCGCGCGCACGGTCCCGCCATCGTCGGTGCGGTGTCGACCTTCGCCGCCGCCGAGGTGGCGAAGAACGTCAGCTCGCTCCTGGGCCAGGAGCTCGAGACTTAGTGGTCCGCTCGGTTCATTCGCAGGCCACTCGCCGGCCCTCCGCGTCCCTGGCTGCGTTGCGCCTCCTCGACATGGGTTCGGCTATGCCTCGTCGGCGACGCCTTGCCAGGAACGCCTATGACTCGGCGATCGACCTACGAATGAACCGAGCGGACCACTAATGCCCGGCGCGGGACAGTAGCGGCGGCCGCCCCGGCCGTGCCCATCCTCATCCACTGCTCCGACGTCCACTTCGGACCGCCTCATCTCCCGCACGTCGCGGAGGGTCTGCTCCAGCTGATCGAGGGCCAGCGTCCCGACCTGGTGGTGATCTCGGGAGACCTCACCCAGCGCGCCAAGCCGCGGCAATTCCGCGAAGCGCGGAGCTTCGTCGATCGCATCCATCGCCTCCATCGCAGCCAGGTGCCGACCTTGGTCGTCCCTGGCAACCACGACGTCCCCATGTACCGGATCTGGGAGCGGGTCTTCAATCCGTTTGGCGCTTACCGTTCGCACTTCAGCCGTGAGCTCGAGCCGGTCTACCGCGACCGCGAGATGCTGGTGATCGGCATCAACACCGCATTCAACTGGACGATCAAGGGCGGCCGCATCACGTCTCGCCGGCTGCGCGAGATCGGCGAGCTGCTGGCCGCCGCGCCGCCCGGGCAGTTCCGGGTGGTGGTGCCCCATCACGACCTGATCCCGCCGCCCGGCGTCAGCCGCCGGCGGGTGCTCGCGAACGCCCGGCGGGCGATGGAGCTGTTCTCGGCCGCCGGCGTGGACCTGGTGCTCTCCGGCCATCAGCACCAGACCTACATCGGCACCTCCGAGGAGCTCTACCCGCAGGGACGTTCGCCGGTGATCGTCGTGCATTCCGGCACCACCACCTCGAGCCGCGGGCGGGGCGGCGAGCGCCACCTCAACACCTGTAACCGGATCGAGTTCGACGCCCGCTCGCTGGTCGTGTCGCACTTCGGCTGGCAGCCGGGCCTCGGCCGCTTCGCCGAGCAGAGCCGCCACTGGTACCCGCGGCGCCTGGTCGCACCCTACACCCTCGAAGGCATCTCCGCGCCGGGGGCGCCGGCGGAGGTATCATGTCTGGACCAGCCAGCGAGGAGAACGCAGATGGGCGATGAGAAGCACGGCCAACCGGAATGGGGGACCGCCAGGATCGTGGAGAGCAACGAGGAGGCGGTCGTGGTGGCCGGGTTCCTGAAGAGCAGGGGCATCCCGGCAGAGGTCGAGTCGCTGCACGTCGAGGAGCTGCCGGTGAACGTCGGCGGGCTCGGCGAGGTGCGAGTGCGGGTGCCGGTCGACCGCCTGAACGAGGCGCTTTCGCTGCTCGAGGCGACCGACCGGGAAGAGCCGGCCGGCGACTCCGACGAGGCCGGCGAGGCCGGCGAGGCCGGCGACTCCGACGAGGCCGCCGAGGCCAGCCCCGGAGACCGCGCCGAGTGAGCATGCTCGACGCCGGCCAGCGCGTCGGCCGTTACCGCATCGTCCGCTTTCTCGGCGCCGGGGCGATGGGCGAGGTCTATCTCGCCGACGACCCCCACATCGAGCGCCGCCTGGCGATCAAGACGGTGCGCCTGGAGGGCGGCCGGCCGCAGGACATCGAGGATCGCAAGAAGCGGCTGCTGCGTGAGGCGAGAGCGGCCGGGCGCCTGCTGCACCCCAACGTGGTGACGTTGTTCGACACCGGCGAGGAGGGCGGGCTCCTCTTCCTGGCGTTCGAGCTCGTCGAGGGCTGTGACCTGGCGAGCCGCCTGGAGACGGGCGAGCCGCCGACCCTGCGCGAGGTGCTGAGGATCACGCGCCAGGTCGCCGAGGCGCTCGACTATGCCCACCGCCAGGGGATCGTCCACCGCGATATCAAGCCCAGCAACATCCTGATCGATACCGGCGGTCACGTGAAGGTGGCCGACTTCGGCATCGCCAAGGTCGCCGGCCAGAACACGGAGCTGACCATCGCCGGCTCGGTGATGGGTAGCCCGCAGTACCTCTCGCCCGAGCAGATCCGCGGCGACGAGCTGGACGGCCGGAGCGACGTCTTCTCGCTCGGCGTGGTGCTCTACGAGCTGCTCTCCGGACGGCGGCCCTTCGACGGCGAGACCATCACCACGCTGGTCTACCAGATCCTGCACAAGGACCCCTCGATCTCCGAGCTGCGGTCGGTGCCGTTGCGCCTCGAGCAGCTGCTCCATCACATGCTCGCCAAGGACCGCGAGGACCGTCTCGCCACGGCCGGCCTGGTGGCCGAGGAGCTGGCCGCGATCGAGCGCAATCTCCCCGAGGCGACGCTCGCCGCGCCGGCGGCTCCCGCGGACGCGGTGCTGGACGTCACCCGGGTGCTGTCGTCCCGCTCGCTCGCCGCGGCTCCACAGGCAAGCGGGACCGAATCGGCCGCCGCTCAGGGTGGCCCGCCCGCGCGCAGCGCCGCCGCGGCGCCACCGGCGGCGGTGCCGTACATACCGGACGCGAACGTGGGGCCCGGCGGGCGCGCTGCCACCGCGGCAGCTCCCTTGCCGGCCCCGGTGCCTCCGGCCGGCGCGAGCGGGCCGCACACCCAGGCGGCGGCCGCGCCGGGCCCGCCGCCGGCCGGGCGGTCCTCGAGCGCGCGGATCTGGCTGGCGCTGGCGGCGCTGCTGCTGCTCTTCTGCGGCGTGGTCGGAGCGGGCGCCCTCTGGTTCTGGCAGCGCTACGGGCGGCGCGCCGGCCAGGAGATCAGCCGTCTCTCGCAGTCGTCCTCGGCGCTGCCGGGATCCTCGACGTCCTCCGCGCCCCCGCCGCCCACACCAGCTTCGGCATCGTCCTCCTCGCCGTCATCGACGGCGCCGACGGCATCGGCGGGGTCCTCGCCCGCTGCCGGTCTGCCGCCCGCGACCGGGCCGGCAACGCCCGCGGCGGTGCCCGCAACGCCGGCGGTGCCGCCGCCGGCGACCCGGCAGATGCGGCCGCCGGTGCCGCCCGCGACCTCGGCCGGCCGTCCGCCGGTGGTCTCCGCCGGCGCCTCGAGCGCCGCGGCGCGCGGCGGGACGGCGGCGGACACTGCCGGCGGTCCCGCACCCGCCCGCGGCCGATCGAACATCGTCA
>DATDGZ010000442.1:0-12871 GCA_036521795.1 Thermoanaerobaculia bacterium
GCGCGGTCGCGCGGGCTAGCAAAAGGTTTGCGACATTAGCGCACGCGATCAAGAGCACAAGTCCCGTGAGAGCCATCAGCACATATAGCGGCTGGCGGAATTGGCGGCGAAGATCGGTCCAGCCGGTGCCGCCGGGACGAAGCTCGATCCAGGTTCCTCGCACTCTGCGGAGTGAGCCGGGCATGCTCGCCGGGATCGCGGACTCCGCCAGTTGCGGCCAGATCGTTCGCATCCGGGCTGTGAGCTGATCGCGGGACATGCCGGGTAGCGGCCGCGCCAGCACGCGAATCCACCAGGAGCCGGCGTCGATCATGTACGGCTCGTCGGGTTGAAGTTGCGGGAGAACCGCAAGCGGCAAGGTAATATCGGCAATTTGCCCGACGTTCGCTCCAGTGAAACCGGCGGGCGTCACGCCCACAACGATAACCGGCTTACCGAAAATCTGGATTGACTGGCCGACGACTCGCGGATCGCGGCCGTATTTTCGCTCCCAGTAGCCGTAGCCGATCACCGCGGCGGGAACAGCTCCCGGCTTGTCATCGTCCGGCGTCAGTAGGCGGCCCGCGGCTGGCTGAAGCCCGAGCGTTTCGTAAAACCCTCCGGTAACCCAGGCTCCGGTCGTGTCCTCGACGGCATCGCGCGGTCCAGTAGGGAATCGCCCGCCGGTGAACCCGCACAATCCGGCGAAGATATCGTGGGGCGTCTCAAGAGCTTTGACCAGTGGATAAGAAAAATTCTCCGCGTAGGGGCCCCGCTCGGGCGCTCCCGCGATGCTCAACTGCAACAACTCTTGCGGATTGTGCACCGGCAGCCAGCGCAGTAGTAGCGCGTCGATGAGGCTGTAGATTGCGGTGCTCGCGCCGATGCCGAGAGCCAGCGAAAGCACCGCCGTGGCGGCGAACGCCGGGCTTTTACGCAACGTGCGCAATCCGCAGGAACAGCGTCGAGGTGCCCGACAGGGTGTACTGGCCGCTGGTCACCGGGCTGTCGGCCAGCCCCGGGGCGGTGGCGACGGCCGCGAGGGCGGTGGTCGCGGGCAGGGTCACGGCGGTGGTGTAGAGGGTGCCGTGCGAGCTGCTCGGCGGCGAGCCGTCGGTGGTGTAGAAGATCTGCGCGCCGGGCGTCGAGCTGAGGATCTGCACCTGCTGGCCGCCGAGGTAGCTTCCCGGCGGCGGGTTGAATGCCGGCGGCGCGGCGGTGCTCTGCTCGAGCGCCGCGTTCGCGAAGTAGCCGTCGACGTCGACGATGACATTGGCAGGGCTGCTGAGATACCTGCCGGCGACGAGGAACGCGCCGGCGGTGCCGAGCTCGACGACGGCGTTGTTGGCGCGGGTCTGGCCGGCAACGAAGTTCAGCGTCGAGGCCGCGGGGATCGCCGCACCGGCCGGACCGAGGACCAGGTAGCCGGGAACCGGCGCCGCGACCACGGTGACGTTGACGGAGACCGCGATGGCGCGCGTCGAGATGCCGCACTGGCCGGCAGCGTCGAAGGCGCGCACGCCGGCGGCGGGGATTCCCGGAGAACCGAATGGGCCGGCGGCGTTCCGCGTGTCGACCAGGCGGCAGGGCGGGACGGTGTAGAAGCTCGCCCCCTGACCCGCCAGCGGCAGAGCGCCGGACATCGCCGCGAGCGTCGCCATGGCGGCCAGCGCCATCGCGCCGGCGAAGGGCCGAGGGCGCCCGATCCACGGCAGGGCCGGGGTCCGGCGCCAGGGCCTGCGGACGGCATCGTGCTGGTTCACGCCTCCCTCCTCTCTCCGCATTCGGACTGCTGTGGGAGCGAATGTAGAGCGGTGCCGCCGGCCCCTGCTATGAAGTTCGTCACTGGCAGGTGACGCAGGTCACTGGACAGCAGGGGGACACCGGCGCGGACCGGAGCCGCGGCGCGTGCTGGCATAATCGCCGCGCCATGAGCTTCCTGGTCTACCTGGGCGGCGGCGCCCTGCTCGGCGCGCTGATGCGCTGGTGGCGCCCGTGCCCGGGCTGGCGCTGGATCGCCGCCTACTGGCTCGCGGCCGGCGCGTTCTTCGCGGCGCCGCTCCTCACCTCGAAGCTGCAGGTGCCGTCCGACATCGCCTACCAGCTGCGGCCGTGGCGGGAGATGGTGCCGGTCCCGGTGGTGCCGGCCAACGGGCTGCTCAGCGACATCCCGCTACAGATCATCCCGTTCCGCGCCCTGGTGCGGGACCGGCTGCTGCGCGGCGAGGCGCCGCTGTGGGCCGGCGAGATCGGCACCGGCGAGCCGCTGCTCGGCAATGCCCAGTCGGCGCCCTTCTCGCCCCTCGGGCTGCTGGCGCTGCCGCTGCCGGCGGTGCGCGCGCTGCCGGTCATGGCGGCGCTCAAGCTCTTCGTGTCGCTGCTGCTGACCGACGCGCTGCTCGCGGCGCTGGGCGCCGGACGTGCCGGCGCCTGCTTCGCGGCCATCGCCTTCGCCTGCTCGCTGTACTCGATCTGCTGGGCCCTCTACCCGCTCGGCATGGCGGCGGCATGGCTGCCGGGGGTCGTGCTCGGCCTGGTGCTGCTGCGCCGCGGCGAACGCGGCGGCCTCGCCGGGCTGGTCGCTTGCGCCGGCGGCATGGCTCTCTCCGGCCATCCCGAGACGCTCGCCCACGCCGCGCTGGCTGCCGGCGTCGTGGCGGCGGCGTTGCTGCTCGGCCGGGTTCGCGGCGGCGGCGCGGCGCGCTGGCGCTTTATCGGCGGACTGGCGGCCGCGGCGGCGATGAGCGCCGGGCTGGCGGCGCCGGCGCTGCTGCCGGTCGTCGAGGCGCTCCCGGACACGGTGCGCGCACAGCTCATCGAGCAGTCGTCGCGGGGAGTCCAGCCGCCGCCCTTCACGCCGGCGATCTTGAACCTGGCCGTCGATCCCCTGGCCAATGGCAGCCCCCGCGGCCCCGGCTGGACCGGTCCGTCGAACTTCAACGAGCTGTGCAGCGGCTATGCCGGGCTGCTCGCCCTGGCCCTCGCCGCGGCGGCCGCCCTGACCTTCGGCGGCCGGCTGCTGGCGATCCTCGCCGGCGGCGTGGCGGCGCTGGCTGCGGCCCTGGCCGTCCCGCCCTTCCTGGACCTGGTGCGGGCCCTGCCGCTGCTCGACCGCACCGCCAACGGCCGGCTGCGCCTGGTCTGGGTGCTGGCGGTGGCGGTCACCGCCGGCCTGGGGCTCGAGCGCCTGGCCGCGCGGCCCGCGGGACGCTGGATCGCCGGCGCCGCCGCCGCCGCCGCGGCCCTGGGGCTCGCCTGCGAGCGCCCGCCGGGGCCACCCTGGGAGCGGGCATGGTGGCTGGCCACGGCCGGCGGCGCCGCGCTGACCGCCGCGGCGTTCTGGTGGGTGGCGGCGCGGGGGCGGACCAACTCCGCGGGCCGAGCCGGGCCGCCCCGGGAAGGCATGGACGCCGCCGCGGCGCAGCCGGTGGACCGTGGCGGCCTGGGCGGCGATCCGGGCGGCAGGCCGGGCGGCAGGCCAGGCGGCAGGCCAGGCGGAAAGCAGGGCGGCGGCTTCGCGCCAGCGGGGTGCCCGGACGCGGCCCGCTGGCTCCCCTGGCTGGCGGTCGCGTGCCTGGTTGTCGACCTGGGGCTGCTCAACGGCCGCCTGCTGCCCGTCCTTCCCGCTGACTTCGACCTGGCGCCGCCGCCCGCGGTGGCGGCGATGTCCGCGGAGATGCGGGCCGGGGCCCGCACCGGTGCGCCCTTCCGGGTGGTCGCGGAGGGCGACGCGCTGCGGCCGAACCTCGCCGCGCTCTACGGGCTGTGGGATCCGCGCTCCGACGATCCGATGCAGCCGGCGCGCGCCACGCTCGTCGTCGGCAGGGTGTTCCGCCAGCGCTACCGCATCGGCCAGCCGATGCTGCTGATGGAGCGGCCCTACCCCGTCCCCTTCCTTGGCTATCTGGGCGTGCGCTTCATGTTGACCAGGCACCGCGCGGAGCTCTTCCCGCCCTGGGAGGAGGCGTGGGACGGCCCGGGCGGCAAGCTCTGGCGGAACCCCGAGGCGCTGCCCCTGTTCTTCATGCCTACGGCGTGGCGGCCCGCACACGATCCCCGCGACGCCCTCCGCGCCACCCAGGCGAACGAGGACTTCGCCGCCTCGGCGGTGGCCGAGCTCGGCGAGGTGCTCGAGACCGGCGGCGGTTCCAGGGACCGCGGCCCGATCGGAGCCGGCCTGATGGGAGGCGGCCCGATCGGCGGCGGCGGGCAGGCCGGCGGTTCCGGCCCGATCGGTCCGGCCGGCGGGGCGGGCGCCCAGGCGGCACCCCCGGCAGACGTCCACCGGCAAGCGGGCCGGGTGCAGCTCCGCAGCCTCCACGCCAATGGCTTCGAGCTCGAGGCCGGCGGCGCGACCGGCGGCCTGGTGGTGTCGAGCGTCACCTTCTGCCGCGGCTGGCGCCTCACCCTCGACGGCAGGCCAGCCGCGCTGCTGCGCGTCAATGCCGGGTTCCTGGGCTTCCTGGTCCCGGCAGGGTGGCATCGCGCCGCGCTCGAGTACCGGCCTGCCGGCTGGGTGTGGGGCCTGCGCCTGTGCTGGCTCACGCTCGGCGCAGCTCTGGCCGCGTTTCTCGCCCGCGCTCGCATCGCGCGCCTTCGAGGCCCTGGCCTTCCAGGCGGGAACCTGGCCCACTAGCAACAGCCAGCGGCGCGGGAGGTGCGGGCTCGAACGGTGATACAGTCATGCGCCGCCCGCCCGGGTCCCCGGACGGCCGCACCGCCTGGCGGCTCTGTCGCGTGCCGCCCGCGCGGCGTTACCAACCCTCCCGCTCGCCGGGAGCTCTCGATCAGGTGGTGTCTCGTCCATGAACAAACGTCTGCTCGGCGCCGCCGTCCTCGGCACCTCCCTGCTCGTCGCCCTGGGAGCAGCGGAGGTGGGACTGCGGCTGATCTCCAAGTACTGGCTGACCGTCTACGACGTCGAGATGTGGCGCTACGCCCGCCAGATCAAGACGCTCTCGAGCTACCCGGGGGTGGTCGAGGAGCAGCGCCCCAACGCCAGCGCCTTCCTGATGGGCGCCAGGGTGCGCACCGAGGAGCACGGCTTTCGCCTGCCCGACCCGGAGACCCAGGCGCGGCGCCGCCCGGGCAACCGGCTCGCCGTGGCGCTCGGCGACTCGCTGACCTTCGGTTGGGGCGTACCCGAGGGGCAGACCTTTCCCGACCAGCTCGAGCGGTTGCTGTCCGCCCGCTGCACTGCCGCGGGGGGGCGAGCGGTCACCGTCGCCAATGCCGGCATCGGCAACTGCAACACCTCGATGGAGGTGCAGCGCTACAAGCTGCGCATCCGTCCGTTCATGCATCCGGACTGGGTGATCCTCGGCTTCTCGTTCAACGACGCCGAGCCCGACGCGGTGCCGGACACCAACCCTCTCTACTGGCATTCGGCGCTGCTGTCCCTCGCCGCGGCCCGGATGCAGAAGCAGACCGATCCCAAGCTGGCGAACTACAACGCCTATTACGTCGGCCTGTTCCGCGAGGGCCAGGCCGGGTGGGACCGCACCAAGGCGGCGATGCGCGAGCTGGGCGCCCTGCTGCGCGCCGACCACGTGGCCGCCACGCTGTTCCTGATGCCGGAGCTGCACGACCCGCACGACCCCGGCATCGCCGAGGCCTTCTCGCGCGTCGCCGGCGTCGGCCGCGAGGCAGGCTTCGAGGTCATCGATCCCGCCCCCGACTTCCCGCCCGGTTCCGGCGAGCGCTACTGGGTGAGTCACGAGGACGCCCATCCGAACGCCGCGGCGCAGGCCATCTACGCCCGGGCACTGGCGCGCTCGCGGTACGCCTGCCTCCCTTGAGGCGGCTGGCGACCCGACGCGAGCGGTGCGGGTGACGCGGCGGACGCGGCGGACCCGGCTGACGTGGATGATTGGCGTGCGGGGCCGATGACGCCGATGGCGAAGAAGCTCGCCCTGATGCTGGCCGGTGTGCTGGTGGCGCTGCTCGCCGCCGAGCTGCTGGTGCGCGCGGCGGGAGCGGCGCCCAAGGTCTATGCCATCCGCAAAGGCCGCTTCCAGCTATCGCACAACCCCAAGATCGGCTACGAGCCGGTGCCGCTGGTCTACACCGGCCGCGAGCTCAGCTTCTACGACTACCTGGGTGCCAGCAACAGCCTCGGCTTCCGCGACCGGGAGCACGCCGTCGCCAAGCCGGCGGGCGTCTACCGCATCGTCGTGCTCGGCGACAGCATCGCGGCAGGTCTCCACGTCGAGCGCAACGAGGACGTCTTCCCGCCCATCCTCGAGCGGTTGCTCGTCCAGGACGGCCGGCGCGCCGAGGTGATCAACCTCGCGGTCTCTGGCTACAACACGCAGCAGGAGGTCGAGATGCTGCGCGAGAAGGGCTTGCAGTACCACCCCGACCTGGTGGTCGTCGCCTACACGATGAGCTCGCGCGAGCACCTCGACGGCGACATCCTGAAGACGTTGCTCGAGGCCGAGCAGCGGCAGGGCGGCGTCAGCAGCGCGCGCGTCAGCTCCTGGCTGGTCAAGAGCGCGCTCTACCGGTTCGTGCGCTTCCGCGTGCTGGCAGCGAAGCGGCCTCGGCCGGCGAGCTCGGCACCAGGAGCGCCAGCCGCGGCGGCCGCGGAGACGACTGCCGCTCCCGGCACCGCCGGCCCCGCTGCCTCCGGCACCGCCGCCTCCCCCGCCCAGCACTATCTCGACCTCGTCTCGGCCGACACCGTGGCGCCCTACTTCGGAGTGCTGCGGGACCTTGCCCGCCAGCACCACTTTCAAGTGCTGATCGCGGTCTTCCCGCGCTTCGTGCGGACCTTCAGCTCTTACAATTTCGGCCGGCAGCACCAGTTCGTGGCCGACCTGGCGAAGGCCAACGGCTTCGCGCTGGTGGACCTGCTGGTCCCCTTCAGCGACTGCCGCCGGGCCTCGGCGGAGCCGATCAGCAGCGACAACTTCCATCCCTCCCCTTACGGCCACCGCTGCGCCGCCGCGGCGATCGCCCGGGCGGTGATGGCGCTGCCGCCGCGGCCGCCGAGCGGCTGACTACGCGCCTGAAAGCGTCCGACACCGGCTTGGCCGCGGCCCGCTCCATTCTCATGCTTGACTGAGTCAAGAAAATAGATGACACTGTCATCGATCTCTACTTTCTGCCGCCGGCAGGCCGGCAAGGAGACGTGACCGTGACCGAGATCGACGTCGAGCGGCAGGTCGAGAGCGTGCGGCGCTTCAACCGCTTCTACACCCGGCAGATCGGCGTGCTGGACGAGGGCCTGCTCGCGAGCCCCTACTCGCTGACCGAGGTGCGGGTGCTCTACGAGCTGGCGCACCGCGACCAGCCGACCGCGACCGAGGTCGCCAGGGCGCTGGGGTTGGACGCGGGTTACCTGAGCCGCATCCTGCGCGGCTTCCAGCAGCGCGGCCTGGCCGACAGCACGCCGTCCGAGGCGGACGGGCGGCAGAACCTGCTGCGCCTCACCGCGCAGGGCCGCGAGACCTTCGACACGCTCGACTCCCGCGCCCGCGTGGCCATCGGCGCGATGCTCGGCCGGTTGCCGGCGCCGGACCAGCGCCGCCTGGTCGCGGCGATGGAGGCCGTCGAGGCCGTGCTGGCCGCCGAACCCGACTCGCGCGAGCCCTACTTCCTGCGGCCGCACCAATCCGGCGACATGGGCTGGATCGTCCACCGCCACGGCGTGCTCTACGCGCAGGAGCACGGGTTCGACGAACGCTTCGAGGCGCTGGTCGCCGAGATCGTCGCCAAGTTCATCCGCGAGCTCGACCCCGAGCGCGAGCGTTGCTGGATCGCCGAGCGCGACGGCGAGATCATCGGCTCTGTCTGCCTGGTCAAGGAGTCCAAGCAGGTGGCCAGGCTTCGCCTCCTGCTGGTCGAACCGAAAGCCCGCGGGCTGGGCCTCGGCCGCCGCCTGGTCGGAGAGTGCATCCGCTTCGCGCGGCGTTGCGGCTACGACAAGATCACCCTCTACACCGATGCCGAGCTGCGCGCCGCCCGTCACCTCTACGAAGACGCCGGCTTCCGCCTCGTCCACGAGGCACCGCACCGCAGCTGGGGACCGGAATCCATCGGTCAGACCTGGGAGCTCGCGCTGTGACCGCCGCTCCACTCGCCGGCGTGCTGCCTACCCCAGCACCACCCGGATCTGGTGGATGCCGTCCTTGACCAGGGGGACGTCGGCGACGCCGTTCGGGGCGACCGGCAGCTCGGCGCCGTCGAGCTCGGCGCGGGAGACGCCGCGGGTCGCGCCATGGGGGTTCTCGACGTTGACGGTGTAGCGCGCGGAGTGGTAGCGGAAGGTGACCTCGTAGGCAGGCCAGGCGCGGGGGATGGCCGGATCGATCGACAGGGTGGTGCCGCGGAGGCGGACGCCCAGGATCCACTGGACGCCGGCGCGGTACATCCAGCCCGCGGAACCGGTGTACCAAGTCCAGCCCCCGCGGCCGATGTGATTGGCCTCGGCGTAGATGTCGGCGGCGGCGACGTAGGGCTCGACCTTGTAGCGCTGGATGCCGGCGCGGGTGCTGGCATGGTTGATCGGGTTGAGGACCGAGAACAGCCAGCCGGCCTTGTCCCCCTCCCCCAGCGCCGCGAAGGCGAGGACGCACCAGATCGCCGCGTGCGTGTACTGCCCGCCGTTCTCGCGCACTCCGGGCAGGTAGCCCTTGATGTATCCCGGGTCGAGCGGGGCGCGGTCGAAGGGCGGCGTGAACAGCAGCACCAGCCCGTCTCCCGGGCGCACCAGGTACTCCTGCACCGCCGCCATGGCGCGCGCCGCGCGTTGCTTGTCGCCGGCGCCCGAGAGCACCGCCCAGGACTGCGCGATCGAATCGATGCGGCACTCGGCGTTGCTGGCCGATCCCAGGGGCGTGCCGTCGTCGAAGTAGCCGCGGCGATACCAGTCGCCGTCCCAGCCGTGCTCCTCGAGCGCGGTCTTGAGAGCCGTGACGTGCAGGCGCCACCGCGCGGCCCGCTCGCCCTCCCCGCGCTCGTCGGCGATGCGCGCGAGCTCCCAGAGCAGGCTGTGCAGGAACCATCCCAGCCAGACGCTCTCGCCCTTGCCCTCGCGGCCGACGCGGTTCATGCCGTCGTTCCAGTCGCCGGTGCCGATCAGCGGCAGGCCATGAACGCCGACCGCCAGGCGCAGGTCGAGGGCGCGGGCGCAATGCTCGAACAGCGTACCGCGCTGCCGCGACTCTGCCGGCACGTAGTACGCGTCGTCGCTGCCCTCCGGCACCGGCGGCCCCTCGATGAAGGGCACTTGCTCGTCGAGCAGCTCGCGCTCGCCGGTGACCTCGACGTAGTGCAGCGCGACGTAGGGCAGCCACAGCAGGTCGTCGCTGATGTGAGTGCGCACGCCGCGGCCGGACGGCGGGTGCCACCAGTGCTGGACGTCGCCTTCGACGAACTGCCGGCCGGCGCAGCGCAGGATGTGCTCGCGGGCGATGTCGCGCCGGGCGGCGGTCAGCGCCATCACGTCCTGCAGCTGGTCGCGGAAGCCGTAGGCGCCGCCGGCCTGGTAGAAGGCCGAGCGCGCCCAGATGCGGCAGGAGAGAGTCTGGTAGATCAACCAGCGGTTGAGCAGCAGGTCCATCGAGCGGTCCGGGGTCTTGACCTGCAGCGCGCCGGCAACGTCGTCCCAGCTGCTCTTCACCTCCGCCAGCGCGGCGTCGAGGTCGGCCGCACGGTAGCGCCGCACGAGATCGCGCGCCGCCTCGACTCCCGCGCCCTGGCCGAGCAGGAAGAGGACCTCGACACGGCCGCGGGGCGGCAGCTCGACCGCCGCCTGCAGGGCGCAGCACGGGTCGAGAGCGGGACCCACCCGGCCCGACAGCCGGCGGTCCGGCTCGAGCGCCGCCGGCCGGTCGGGCGCGCCGTTGCGGCCGAGGAACTCGCAGCGGTCGCCGGTCCAGGCCGTCTGCCGCCCGCCGAGGTCGGCGAAGGCGACCTGGCCTGCCAGCTCTTCGTTCCAGGCGTTGCGGGCCAGCATCGCCCCGGTCGCGGCGTCCATCTCGGTGACGACGTGAGGCGCCGCGGCGCCGCGCGAGTTGCCGAGGACCCACTCGGCGTACGCGGTCACCGCGAGGCGCCGTGGCCGATCCTCGCGGTTGACGATCGTCAGGCGCGAGATCTTGACCGGGTCCGCCAGCGGCACGAACTGCAGCAACTCCAGCGTCACGCCGTGCGAGGCGTGCTCGAAGCGGCTGTACCCCTGCCCGTGGCGGGCGACGTACGGGTACGCCTCCTCGCGGATCGGCAGCACCGTCGGCCCCCAGACCAGGCCGCTCTCCTCGTCGCGGACGTAGAGGCTCTCGCCGGGTGGATCGCTGACCTGGTCGTTCGACCACGGGGTGAGCTGGTTCTCGCGGCTGTTGACCGCCCAGGTATAGCCGGCGCCGGACTCCGAGACCTGGAAGCCGAAGCCGGGGTTGGCGATGACGTTGATCCAGGGCGCCGGCGTCCATTGCCCTTCGCCCAGCACGGCGACGTACTCGCGGCCGCCGGCGTCGAAGCCGCCGAGGCCGTTCCAGAGCTCGAGGTCGAGGCGGGGCGGCGTCGTCTCCTCGGGCTGCACCTCCGCGGGGCGGCGCGCTCGCGGCACCCGCCGGTCCTCGGTGCGGTCGCGGCGCACGATCTGCTCGGAGAGCGTGCCGTTGCGGGCGTGCAGCGCGACCCGCGCCGCGGCGAGCAGCGCCCCCCGGGTCTCCGGCGTCGACTGCTCGGCGCGCAGGATGACGGAGTTGCCGTGCGGCTCGGACCCGTCGTCGCCGTGGCCTGCCTGGGCGGTGCGCACCAGCGCCTCGAGCGCCCCCTGCAGGTCCTGGGCGTAGGCGGCCGCTTTCTCGTTGAGGATCACCAGGTCGAAGGCAAGGCGCTTGCCGCGCAGGTACTCCTGGGCCTTGAGCAGCTGGCGGACGATCCCGGCCTCGTCCGGGTCGTCGATGCGCACCAGCACGATCGGCAGGTCGCCGGAGATCCCGTGCCCCCAGAGCGCCGACGGCCCGCGCGCGTTGCGTTGCAGCACCTCCGCCCCGGGCCGCAGCGACGGGTCCGAGAACAGGATGCGATTGGCCAGTCGCTGGAACAGGTTGGCCTCGTCGGCCGCGATGCCGAGGTGGCGCAGATACACCTGCGCCTGGGTCCACGCCATCGTCGCCGCGCGCTCCAGCGCCGCCGGGTCGCGGTAGCGGTCGGCGAGCGACAGGGCCGCTCCGCGCGACGGCGCCACCAGGGTCGTGAAGGTGACGCGCGCGGTGGTGCCGGGCAGCAGGCGGACGCGGTGCCGCAGGCTGAAGATGGGATCGAGCACGGCGCCGACCGTGTTGGACAGCGGCAGGCCGTCGATCACCGACATCGGCGTGCGCACGCCGCGCCCGCGGCCGAGGAAGCGCAGGCGGTCGGTCTCGAACTGGACGGCGCCGACCGTCCCCCCCTGCACGGCGACGACGTGGGCTGCCCAGGGACGCGGATCGCCCGCGGCGCGCGGCCGCCGCGAGGCGAGCAGCGCCTCCAAGCTGGCCGCGTGCTCGGTCTCGACGAAAAGGTTGCCGAAGGCGGGATGGGCCAGGTCGGCGGCGGGCGGCGCCAGCACCACCTCCGCGTACGAGGTGACCTCGATCTCGCGCGGGCGGAGACCGTGATTGGTCAACGAGACGCGCCGTACCTCGGCATCGTCCTCCGGCGACACCACCACCTCCAGGCGGCTGGCGATGGAGCCGTCGCGGCGCAGGATCTCGGCGCGGTCTTCGGAGAACAGCACCTCGTAGCTGTCGGGCTCGGTGCCGCTCGCCTGGTAGCCGGCCGACCAGACGTCGCCGCTCTGCATGTCGCGGTAGAAGATGAAGCTCCCCCAGCAGTCGCGGGTGACGTCCTCCCGGAAGCGCGTCACCGCCAGGTCGCGCACGCGGCTGTAGCCCGCGCCGGCCGCCGTCAGCATCACCGCGTAGCGGCCGTTGCTGAGCAGGTGGGTGCGCGGCACCGTGCCGTGGGGAGAGTGATAGCGGCGCACCGTCGGCACCACCAGCCCGCCGACCTGCGCCGCCGCCGCCACCTCCTCGGCGCGCGGCCGCGCCACCGCCACGTCGCGCGGCGTCCGCTCCTGGAGCAGCAGCTCGGTGGCCTGGACGATCGGCGCGGCGTGGAAGCGCGCCGGCATGGCGCCGTCGCGGCGGACGTCCAGGGTGTTGGCGAGGGCGACCAGCGACATTCCCTGGTGATGGGCCATGTAGGCCTGGACCACGGCGAGCTGCTGCCCTGCCGGCAGCCGGCTGGCGGTGTAGTCGACGGCCTCGTAGAAGCCGTAGCGGCCGGCGGCCCCGGCCCGTTCGAGGCGGGCGAAGTTGCGGCAGGCCGCCAGCGGCTCGAACATCGCCGCCAGCGCCGTGGCGTAGGGCGCGACGACCAGGTCCTCGGAGAGGCCGCGCTTCAAGCCGAGGCCGGGGACGCCGAAGTTCGAGTACTGGTAGGTGAGCTCGAGGTCGCGGGCGTTGAACGCCGACTCGGAGACGCCCCAGGGCACGCGGCGCTCCGCGCCGTACTGGATCTGGCGGCGCACCACCAGCCGGCAGGTCTGGTCGAGCAGGCTGTGGGCCGGAGCCCGCATCACCAGCGCCGGCATCAGGTACTCGAACATCGAACCGGACCAGGAGACCAGCGCCGCGCCGCGGTCGACCGGGGTCAGCGGCCGGCCGAGCTGGAACCAGTGGGCGGCCCGCACGTCCTCCTTGGCGATGGCGACGAAGCTCGCCAGGCGTGCCTCGGAAGCCAGCAGGTCGTAATAGCCCGAGTCGAGCTCCCCGTCGGCGACGCGGTAACCGATGGCGAACAGCCTGCGGCCCGGGTGGTAAAGGAAGCTGAAATCCATGGCGGCGAACAGCTCGGCGGCGCCGCGGCCGAGCGCGCCGAGGCGCCGCGTCAGGCC
>DATDGZ010000443.1:0-6947 GCA_036521795.1 Thermoanaerobaculia bacterium
CCGGCACGGTCGCCGCCGACGGCGAGAAGGTCGTCATCCAGTACGACTGCATCCCCAACTACGCCAACTGGGGAAGCGTCACGGCGCTCTACAAGCAGGTCTCCGGCGTCACCGTCCCGCCCGACCCCAAGGGGTCCTCGATCGCCATGGCCGCCCTCGAGCGAGAGCGCGATCATCCGGTGGCCGACTGCGCCTACTACGCGGGCGCGATCGGCTTCCAGGCGGCGCAGAAGGGGCTGCACCAGCGATACAAGCCGAAGGGCTGGGAGGCGATCCCCGCCGAGCTCAAGGACCCGGCCGGCCTCTGGTGGACCGTCCACACCAGCACCATCGCCATCCTGGTCAACACCAAGGCGCTCGGCGGCGCGCCGGTCCCCCGCTCCTGGCAGCAGCTCCTCGACCCGGTCTACAAGGGGAAGGTCGCCTACGACGATCCGACCTGGGGCGGGACCTCGTACACCCTGGTCTACGGCCTCAACCAGCTCCTGGGCGGCAGCGACACCGACTTCAAGCCGGGGCTCGCCTACCTCAAGAAGCTCGACGCCAACGTCTCCTCCTACCCGCGCGAGTCGATCTACAACGCCGTCCTGCGCGGCGAGGTGCCGATCTGGATCAACGCCGACGGCAACGGCTACAAGATGCGCTGGGTCGACGGCGGGCCGATCGAGGTGGTCATCCCCGCCGAAGGCACCTTCACCATGCCGCTGGTGATGGGGCTGGCCAAGGGGGCGCCCCACCTCGCCGAGACGCGCCGCTACTTCGACTGGCTGCTCGGCAAGAAGGCGCAGGCCGAGTTCGCCAAGGCGTTCTTCCGGCCGGTGCTGCCGGGGGCGATGCCGGCGGACATCACCGCGAAGTTTCTCCCCGACAGGGAGTACGCCCGGGCGCGGGCGCTCGACCTCGCGCATATGGCGGCGGCCGCCGACGCCCTGAAGAAGGCCTGGCTCGACGAGATCCGGGGCGGTGGCCGATGAGCGCCGGCGCTGCGCCGGCCACGGAGCGCCGGTCCACACCGAGTGCGCGGCCGCGCCGGGCGCCCTGCGCCCGTCGAGCGCGGCGCGCCCGGCCACACCGGTCGCCGGCCTGCTAGGTGAGAACGCAGCGGCGGCGGACCCACCGCGGCCCCGGCTCCTGGACGGGGCTGCTGCTCGCGCTGCCGCTGGTGATCTTCCTCGCGGCGCTGGTTGCCTGGCCGCTCTCGCACCTCGTCGCGGCCGCCGCCGCCCCGGCGGGCGCCGGTGCGCTGCGCAGCGTCCTCGCAGCGGGCCGCTACCGCACGGCGCTGGTCAACTCGCTCGTTCTCTCCCTGGCCGCCGCCGCGGCGGCCGTCCTCCTGTCGCTCCTTCCGGCCTGGGTCCTAGCGCGGGAACGCTTCGTCGGCCGCCAGCTCCTGCGGGCGGCGATCGCCGTGCCGCTCACTTTCTCGGGCGTCCTCGTCGGGTTCCTGATGGTCGTCCTGCTCGGCAGGATCGGCGCCGCCGCCGAGCTGCTGCGCTGGGCGACCGGCAGCGACGCCCTGTCCGGCGCTGCCTACACCGCGGCCGGTCTCTTCCTCGCCTACCTGTACTTCGAGGTGCCGCGGGCGGTGCTGACGCTCGAGGCGGCCTTCCGCCGCTACCCGGCCGAGCTGGACGCGGCGGCGCGCACGCTCGGCGCCGCTGCGGTCGAGCGCCTGCTGCGCGTGCGGCTGCCGCTGCTCGCGCCGGCCCTGCGGGCCAGCCTGGCCCTGACCTTCTCGGCGTCGATGGGCTCCTTCGGCGTCGCCCTGATCCTCGCGCGCCGCTTCACCGTGGCGCCGCTCGAGATCTACACCGAGCTGACCGGCTTCCTCGACGATGCGGTCGCCGGGGCGCTCTGCCTGCTGCTCGCGCTCGCCACCTTGGCCACCAACCAGATCCTGGCGCGAAGCGCCCCCCGATGAGGCTGCGGAGCGCCCCCCGATGAGCCCGCGCTTCGCCCGCCGCCTCGGCATCGCCTCGACGGGCCTCGTCGCCGCCGTGCTCTGCGCTCCGGTCGCGATCACCATCGCCGGCGCCTTTGCGCGGTCCGAATGGTACGGCCGACGCTCGGAGGGAGCGCCGGTCCAGGGTGCAGCCGCGCTCTTCAGTTACGTGATCGAGATCTGGGGCCGCAACCTGCTGCGCTCGGCCGAGATCGTTGCCGTCGTGGTGCCGTGCGCGCTGCTGCTGGGCGTGCCCGCGGCCTATGCCTTCCGCCGGCGCCCCTTCCCTGGCTCCCGCGGGCTCGAGGCGGCGGCCGTCGCCCCGCTGGCGATCCCGGGGATCGCGCTGGCCGTATCTCTCATCCAGACCGCCGGCGGCCTGCCGCGCTTCGCCCTGCTGGCCGCCGGGCACCTGGTCTACACGGTGCCGCTGGTGATCCGGACGGTGGGCAATGCCCTGGAGGGTTACGACCCGCACCTCGAGGCGGCGGCCCGCACGCTGGGCGCAGGCCCGTTCGCGATCCTCCGCCGCCTGGTTCTGCCGCTGCTCGGCCCCGCCCTCGTGCTCTCGGCGCTGCTCGTCTTCGCGGTCTCCTGGGGGGAGTTCAACGTCAGCTTCCTCCTCGCCACGCCGCTCGTCCAGACCTACCCTGCCGCTCTCTACCTGACCTACACCACCAACTCCTTTCCCGTCGCCGCCGCCGCGACGCTCGTCTTCCTCCTGCCGGTCGTGCCCGCGGTCGCGGCGATCCAGGGGCTCGGGGGCGAGGAGTTTCACCGGGGACCGCAGGCGTGAGGGTCGAGCTGGACGAGGTCGCGTTCGCCTACGGCGGCGGCGAGGACGTCGTCGCCGGCGTCTCGTTCGCGATGGCGGACGGCGGGATCACCGTCGTCATCGGCCCCTCGGGATCGGGCAAGTCGACGCTGGTGGCGCTCGTGGCCGGCCTGCTCGAGCCGGCCGCGGGCCGCATTCTGTTCGCGGGCCGGGACATCGCCCGGGTGCCCCCGGAGCGGCGCGGCGTGGGCGTCGTCTTCCAGAGCTACGCTCTGTTTCCTCACCTCTCGGTCCACGACAATATTTCCTTCGGTCTCACGACCGGGGCCTTCGGCCTGACGACCGAGGTCTCCGGCCTCACGACCAGGCGCCTGCGTCCACCGCGCCAGGAGCGGGAGGCGCGCGTGCGGGAGCTGGCGGACCTGCTCGGCCTCGGGCCGCTGCTCGGCCGCCGCCCCGGCGAGCTCTCGGGCGGCGAGCGGCAGCGGGTCGCGCTGGCGCGGGCCCTGGCACCCCGGCCGGCCCTGCTGTTGCTCGATGAGCCGCTCGCGGCTCTCGACGCCTCCTTGCGGCGCCAGCTCCGCGCCGAGCTCGCGGCGCTGCTGAGCCGTCTCGGCACGACCGTCCTCTACGTCACGCACGACCAGGAGGAGGCCATGATGCTCGCCGACCACCTGGTCGTCCTCGATCGCGGCAGGGTGGTCGAGGCCGGCGCGCCGCTGGCGCTGTACCGCCGCCCGTCGCACCCCTTCGTGGCGTCGTTCCTGGGCGAGGCCAACCTGCTGGCCGTCTCGACGCCACCGGGTGGGCGAGGTTCGGCGCCAGTGCTCTGCCTCGCGGAGGAAGCGGGCGCGGGTTCCGGCGCCGCGGCGCCGGCGTCCGGCGGCTGGCTGCTGATCCGGCCCGAGGACCTGGTGGTGGTGGCGGACGACACGGGCACGCCGGCCGTGGTGCTCGAGGTGCGCGGCCTGGGCGCCTTCGACCGGGTCGTGCTGCGCCTCGCGGACGGCACCGAGCTCGACGCGCACCTGCCCGCCGGCACCGCCCCGGCCCCCGGCGCCACGCTCCGCATCGCCGCCCGGCGGATCCATCTCCTGCCCCGCCTGGGTTGACCCGGGACCGACGTCCGGCGTGCGGCCTCGACGACGAGAGAAGTCAGCCGCGCTGCCGCTCGAGGGTGGCGACACGCGCCTCGAGACCCGAAGGATTGTCCACCTTCTCGTCCAGACGCCGGATATCGGTGCTGTTCTGCTCAACCTTGTCAGTCAGGCTGCGGACGTCCCTCTGGAGGGTGCGAATCTCGGCGCTGTTCTGGCGCACATCCCCCCGGAGCTCCTGGATGTCGGCGCTGTTCTGGCGCACCGCTGATTCGAGAACCTGAAAACGAGTGTCCGTGTTCTCCCGTAGATCCGCAATGTCCCGCTTCAGCTCGTCGCGCATGCTCTGCACCGCCTCGATCGTGCCACGGTGCAGCGAGCGCATTTCCTCGAGCATGAACTGCCAGGGTGGACCTGAGGCCTGAGGTTCCTTGGGAGGTGGGTTCTTTCCGGGCATGAGGACTTGAGGAGTCTACCTCGACTCCTGGGGGACATGCCTCCGCGCATCCCCCGCCGGATCTACAATCAGGCGACGCCGAGCTCCGAGCCGCGGCGCCATGGAGGTGAACGATGGAACACGACCTGCAACACACGATCTCGCTGCTCTCCCGCACCCCTGCCGCCCTGGACGCGCTGCTGCGTGACCTGCCGGAAGCGTGGACAGCGCGCAACGAAGGCGAGGGCACCTGGAGCGTATTCGATGTCGTCGGTCACCTGGTCCACGGCGAGCGCACGGATTGGATGCCGCGGGCGCGGATGGTGCTGCAGTTCGGCGCCACCCGGTCGTTCGAGCCTTTCGATCGCTGGGCGCAGGAACGCGAGAGTGAAGGCATGACGCTCGCCCAGCTCCTCGACGAGCTCGCCCGCTTGCGGTCGCAGAACCTTGCCGAGCTGAGGGCGTTGGACCTGCAGCGAGAGGATCTGGCCCGGCAGGGAAGGCATCCTGCCCTGGGTCCGGTCACCCTTTCTCAGCTGCTGGCGACGTGGGCGGCCCACGACCTCACCCATTTGCACCAGGTCTCGAGGATCATGGCCCACCAGGTCCGCGAGGCCGTGGGGCCGTGGAGCGCTTACCTCGGCGTGCTGCAGTGCCGCGGCCACAGCGCTCCCTGACGCAGCTCGATCCAGCCCCCGGTCCCTACTCGGCCTTCAGTATGACCGCCGAGCAGCCGCCCGCTCATCCTGAAGGCAGCCAGTCGTCGCGAGATGCCTTTTTAGCAACTCTGTTGGCCACGAGATGCTGCGATGGCGCCAAATGGGAGTATGATGGTGCCAACTCGAGAGTCCTTCCCAGCAGGAGGTGAGGCCATGTTCGGAATCCAGGGGTGCAGGGCCCGGCTGGGCCGGGGATGGGTCTGCGGACTGATGTTGCCGCTGGCGCTGGCGCCGGCCGCCGCGGGACCCGCCGCGCCGGCGGACCAGCAGCCTTTCTCGGAGACCACGCAGGTGACGGCGGTCGAGATCCCGGTGCAGGTGGTCCGCGACGGCCAGCCGGTGCGCGGGCTCACCGCGGCCGATTTCGAGATCTGGGAGGGTCGCAAGCAACAGGCCATCACCGGCTTCGACATGGTCGATCTGGCCGCGCCCGAGAACCAGCGGCTCTCGGCGACGATCCCGGCCGCCGGCCGGCGCCACTTCCTGCTCATCTTCGACCTCTCGAACTCCCAGCCCAAGTACGTGATGAGAGCCCGCGACGCGGCGGCCAGGTCGCTGCTCGAGACCCTGATCCCTTCCGACCTGGTGGCGGTGGCCACCTACGGCATCAACTCGGGGATGAAGCTGGCCCTCGGATTCACCTCCGACCGGCGGCAGATCGTCAAGGCGATCGAGACCCTTGGCTACACCGATCTCGCCGACCACAGCCAGCAGCCGCAGATGCTGGCGGAGGTCGCCGGCCTGGCCACCGCCCTCGACAGCCTCGAAGCGACGATCCAAGGGAACTCCCCGGACCCCGGCGAGAGCGGGAGGCAGCGGGCCGCGGATGCCCGCGGCGCGGCCATGGCAGCGCTGGCGCAGGCCACGTTGCAGATCGCCCTTTACTCGGCCGTCGCGCAATCGAAGGCTAACCAGCGCATGGATCAGGCGCAGGTCCGCAACGACGTCACCGCGATGACCCAGGCCTTCGCGAACCTGGCTCGAATGATGGATTCCGTCGCCGGCCGCAAGCTGGTGGTCTTCTTCTCCGAGGGCTTCGACAGCTCCATCCTCGAAGGCGACCAGAGGGTGTCGAGCCAGGCGGCGATCGCCAGTACCAGCATGATAGGCGGCGGCTGGATGACCGAGTCGGACACGCGCTACGGCAGCACCAGCGAGAACAATCAGCTCGAGAAGATGCTCGAGGTGTTCCGCCGCTCCGGCTGCGTCATCGAGTCGGTCGATATCGGCGGCCTGCACGGCGACGACGACATGGCCGACCGGGGCGGCAAGGCGGGCGAGACGGCGCTGTTCCAGATGGCGCGCGACACCGGCGGCGAGCTGTACCACAACTTCAACAACCTCGGCGACGCCATGAAGCAGATGGCCAACAACACGGCGGTGACCTACGTCCTCACCTTCCAACCCCAGGGGCCGCTGGCCGCGGGTTCCTACCATCCGATCAAGATCAAGCTCAAGAACGAGCCTCGCGGCACCCGCGTCACCTACAAGCCCGGCTACTACGCACCGCGCCCGTTCAAGCAGGTGCCGGCGGTCGAGAGGCTGCTTGCCGCCGCCGACCAGATGATGAGCACCAGCGCCTCCGGCTCGATCCAGACCGCCGTGCTGGCGGCGCCGTTCCGCACCGCCGCCGACAAGGCTTACGTGCCGGTGATCGTCGAGGCGGACGGCGGCACCCTGCTCGCCGGCGGCGATGGCAAGACCATGACGGCCGAGCTCTACGTCAATGCGGTCGACGCGCACGGCTCGATCCGGGACTCCTTCGATCAGCGGCTGCAGCTCGATGTCGAGAAGGCCGGTGCGGCATTGCGCCAGGGCGGCCTGAAGTTCTTCGGGCATCTGGAGCTGCCGCCCGGCGACTTCTCGGTGCGGGTGATGCTGCGCAACGGCGAGACCGGCGCCTACGGCAAGCGGTCCATCGTGGTGACGGTGCCCGCCTTCGGCGGCGCGGCGCCGGTGCTGCTGCCGCCATTCTTTC
>DATDGZ010000444.1:0-43171 GCA_036521795.1 Thermoanaerobaculia bacterium
AACGCCGCCGCCGCGGGATCTACAAGGCCGTCCTCTACCGCACGCAAATGAAGTTGAGCGGCGCCTTCCGGCCGAGCTTCGCCGCCAGCTGGCACGTGGCGCCCAAGGACATCCTGTGGGACGACGCCCGGCTCTCGATCGGGCTCTCGGAGCTGCGCGGCCTGCGCCGCGTAGGCGACCTCCGCTGGCAGGGCCGCGCCCTGCAGCTGGCGCCGGGTGGCGCCGACCCGGGGCTATGGGACGTGGGGCTGCGGACGCCGGCGCCCGGACTCACCACGGAAACGGAAGGCAGGGAAGCGGCCTTCGCGTTCGACCTCGCCATCAACGGCAGCGAGACTCTCAGCTTCCTGCCGTTCGGCAAGCAGACCACCGTCACCGTGAGCTCGCCCTGGCCCGACCCGAGCTTCTGCGGCGCGTTCCCGCCCGAGTCGAGCCGCATTCGGCGGGACGGCTTCACCGCCCGCTGGAGCGTTCCCTACTTCGCGCGCGGCTACCCCCAGCAGTGGATCGTCGAGAACCCCCCGAAGGAGTGGGGAAACGGGCTCCGGGAATCGGCGTTCGGAGTCCGTCTCTTCTTGCCCACCGACTCCTATCAGAAGACCGAGAGGTCGCAGAAGTACGCCATCCTGTTCCTGCTCCTCACCTTCGTCACTTTCTTTCTCTACGACGTGTGGAGCCCGGTTGCCATCCACCCGGTGCAGCAGCTGCTGGTGGGAGCCGCGCTCTGCATCTTCTACCTGCTGCTGCTCTCGATCTCGGAGCACGTCCCCTTCGGCCCTTCCTATGCCATCGCCGCTGCCGCGACCATCGTCCTCATCACCGGCTACGCCATGGCCATCCTCGCCGGGCGGGCCCGTGCGCTGCTCCTGGGAGCGATCCTCACCGTCCTCTACGGCTTCCTCTATGTGCTGCTCCAGGCGGAGGACTACGCGCTGCTGCTCGGAGCGATCGGCCTCTTCGCGATCCTCGCCCTGCTGATGTATCTCACCCGGCGGGTGGACTGGAGGAACGTGCGCGAGAAATCGACGGCCCTCCGGATCTCTTGACCTTCTTGCATACCCGCTATATGCGACGCGCCATGACGACCTCCGCGGTCAGCACCCCCGCGGCCGGGCCGGCGCTCGTCGCCCGGCGCGGCCTCGCGGTCTATTTCGCCGTGCTCATCCCGGCGACGGCAGTGGTCGAGGTGCTGGTGCTCCGCACGGGCGAGGCGATCGGCAAGGACCCGCTGGCGGCCAGCCCCCGCCGGCCTCGGACCAGCTGGCGCCGCCGTCGAGGCTCTTGAACAGCGCGCCGGCGTCAGTGCCGGCAAAGGCCGCGCCATCGGAGGCGACCGTCACATTCCCGGGCGCGCCCCGCACGAGCTGCTGTCCGACCGCGAGCTCCAGGTCTTCCGGCTCCTCGCCTCGGGCAAGACGGTGACCGCCAGCGCCGAGGAGCTCGGCCTCTCGGTGGCCACGGTGAGCACCTACCGCGCGCGCATCCTCGAGAAGATGGGCATGCGCGAGAGCTACGACCTCGTCCAGTACGCGATCGTCAACCGCCTGTTCGAGTAGGTACCTTCGAGAAGGCGTCGGCGTGCCCGTTCGTTAGCACCCGCGTGTCAACCTGAGAACGACGCGGTTCTCGGCGGCGCGACGATGTTGCCGGTCTCTGCCACCGGCTAGATTCGATCCATGAAGGAAAGCTCTCGCATAGACGGCACCGGGGAACCGCCGTCCGGCCCCGGCGCCGGGCAGGGTCCGTTCGCGCGGGAGACGGTCCTGCTCGTCGAGGACGACGAGAGCATCCGGTTGCTGGCGCGGCTGGCGCTCGAGACCCGCGGCCACGCTGTGCTCGCGGCGGCCAACGGCGACCAGGCGCTCGAGATGGCCCGCCACCATCTCGGGACCATCCACGTCCTGCTCACCGACATCGAGGTCCCCGGCATGCGGGGCCCGGACCTGGCGGCGCGGATCGCCAGCCTGCGGCCGGCCATCAAGATGCTGTTCATGTCCGGCGCCGTGGACGCGGCCACCGCCCGCCGGGAGAACCTCCCGGCCGGTGCGGCATTGCTGGGCAAGCCCTTCTCGGTCGAGGACCTCGCCCGCACGGTGCGCGAGCTGCTGGATGGGCCGGTCGGCCCGGCGGGTGACGCCGGCGCAGCCACCGGCTCTGGCAGAGCAGGCAGAGCAGGCAGAGCAGGTAGCGCCGGCAGCGCGTCGACCGCCGCGGGCCTGAGCCGGGCCGGCGCCCCGGGCGACGCCGGCAGCCTGGACGTCCAGCGGCAGTCGCGGATGCTCGACGCCAGGTTCCGCGGCCTGCTCGAGGCGGCGCCGGACGCCATGGTCATGGTCAACGTCGGCGGCCTGATCGTGCTGGTCAACACCCAGGCCGAGAGGCTCTTCGGCGCCAGCCGCGGCGACCTCGTGGGCACCCTTGTGGAGGAGCTGGTGCCCGAGAGCTTCCGCGGGCGCCACCCCGACTACCGGACCGCCTACTTCACGGATCCGCGCCCGCGCCCGATGGGCCGCGGTCTCGAGCTGTTCGCGCGGCGGCGGGACGGCACCACCTTTCCTGCCGAGATCAGCCTCTCGCCGCTGGCGACCGAGGACGGCATCTTCGCCACCGCCGCCATCCGCGACATCAGCGACCGCAAGAAGGTCGAGGCCAAGTTCCGCGGGCTGCTCGAATCGGCCCCAGACGCCATGGTCATCGTCAACCGCCAGGGAATCATCGAGCTCGTCAACGGGCAGGCCGAGAAGCTGTTCGGCTACAGCCGCGAGGAGCTGCTCGGCCAGGTGGTGGAGATCCTGGTGCCCGAGCGCTTCCGTGGCGCGCATCCGCAGCACCGGCACCACTTCTTCGCCGACCCGCGGGTGCGCGGCATGGGCACCGGCATGGAGCTCTACGGCCGGCGCAAGGACGGCAGCGAGTTCCCGGTCGAGATCAGCCTGTCGCCGCTCGAGACCGAGGAGGGCATCCTGGTGTCGAGCGCTATCCGCGACATCACCGAGCGCCACCGCCTCGAGGAGCTGCGCCGCAGGAGCCTGCAGGAGGCCAGCCGCCTGAAGAGCGAGTTCCTCGCCAACATGTCGCACGAGCTGCGCACGCCGCTCAACGCGATCATCGGCTTCGCCGAGCTGATGCACGACGGCAAGGTGGGACCGGTCGCGCCCGACCAGAAGGAGTACCTGGGGGACATCCTCACCAGCTCACGCCACCTGCTCGGGCTGATCAACGACGTGCTCGACCTGTCGAAGATCGAGGCCGGCAAGATGGAGTTCCTGCCCGAGCGGGTAGACCTCGGCAAGATCGCCGCCGAGGTGCGCGACATCCTGCGCAGCCTGGCGGCCTCGCGCCGCATCGCCATCTCGATCGAGATCGACCCGGGCGCCGGCGAGGTGGTCGCCGACCCGGCCAAGCTCAAGCAGGTCCTCTACAACTACCTCTCGAACGCGCTCAAGTTCACCCCCGAGGACGGCAGCGTCACGCTGCGCATGGCACCCGAGGGCGGCGAGCATTTCCGCCTCGAGGTCGAGGACACCGGCATCGGCATCCGGCCCGAGGACCTGGGGCGGCTGTTCGTCGAGTTCCAGCAGCTCGACGTCGGCGCGGCCAAGAAGTACGGCGGTACCGGCCTCGGCCTCGCCTTGACGCGGCGCATCGTCGAGGCGCAGGGCGGCAGGGTCGGCGTCGAGAGCACCCCGGGGAAGGGGAGCCGGTTCTTCGCGGTCCTGCCTCGCGCCTCCGGCCCGGCCGCGACCCTCGCGCCCGCGCCGCCGCCGCCGCACCCGGATGCGCCCTGGGTGCTGGTGATCGAAGACGACGCCAGGGACCGCGCCTGGCTGGTGCGAGAGCTGGCGACCGCCGGCTTTGCGGTCGAGGCCGCGGCGACCGGCGGCGAGGGCCTCGACCGCTGCCGGCGGCGCGCGTTCGCCGCCGTCACCCTCGACCTGCTGCTGCCCGATGTCGGCGCGCTCGAGCTGCTCTCCGCCATCCAGGCGACCGCCCCCAACCGCGGCGTGCCGGTGATCGCCACCACGGTGGTGGCGGAGCTGGTGACCACCGGCTGGCCGCTGCACGACTTCCTCACCAAGCCCCTGCGGCGCCAGGACCTCCTCGCTTCGCTGGCGCGCGCCGGGGTGGCACCGGTGGCCGCTCCGACGGAGGAGCCTGCGTCTGGGGTCGCCAGGGAACCTGGGGAATCGGTCGCCAGGGAGCCTTCGGCTCCGGCCGCCGAGGAGCCGCGCCGTGGCCGGTGAGCCGATCTTGATCGTCGACGACAACCCGACCAACCTCAAGCTCGCGCGCGTGATGCTTGCCGCCGAGGGCTACGAGGTGCGGGTGGCCGTGGATGCCGAGGAAGCACTGGCGATGCTCGACGGCTTCCATCCGCGGCTCATCCTGATGGACCTGCAGCTGCCGGGCATGGACGGGCTGACCCTGACCCGGCGGCTGAAGGGAGACCCCGCGACGAGGCACGTCGCCATCCTGGCGCTCACCGCGTACGCGATGAAGGGAGACGAGGAGAAGGCCCGGCAGGCGGGATGCGACGGCTACATCACCAAGCCGATCGACACCCGCACCCTGCCGGCGGTCATCGCCGGTGTCCTTGCCGGCCAAGGCCAGGGCCGGGAGATCTCGCCATGAACGGGCACACGGTGCTGGTGGTCGAGGACAACCCGATCACCCGCAAGATGGTGCGCGTCGCGCTGGAGAGTGATGGCTACCTCGTTCTCGAGGCGGGCGATGGACGCTCGGCGCTCGCCGCCGCCGCAGAGCGGCCGCCCGACCTCATCGTTCTCGACTACGTGCTCCCCGACACCGACGGCATGCGGCTGCTCGAGGAGCTGCGCCGGCAGGCGGGCCGCAAGGACCTGCCGGCTCTGCTCGTCACCGGCATGGTCTCCCGCCTCGGCGAGCTGCGAGCCAGGGGCGGCGAGCTCACCCAGTTCCTGCCCAAGCCGATCGAGCCGTCGCGCCTGCTCGAGGCGGTGCGCGCGTACCTGAGCGCCCCGAAGACGTGGGGAGCAGGCCGGACCGTGCTGGTCGCGGACGACGATCCGTTCAACCTGAAGCTCGCCGTCTTGCGCCTCGGGCACGAGGGCTATGCCGTCGACACGGCGTCGGGGGGGGCCGAGGCCTTGGAGAAGGCCCGCGCCGCGCCGCCGGACGCCATCCTTGCCCATGCCGGCATGCCGTCGATGGACGGCTTCGCCCTCTGCCGCGAGGTGCGCCGCGACCCCGCGCTGGCGGCGGTGCCGGTGATCCTCTTCTCCTCCGCCTACCTCGACGAAGCCGACCGCGAGCTGGCCCGCAAGATGGGCGCCAGCGCCCTCGTGGCCCGCACCGCGGATCTGGGCGCCGCAGGGGAGGCGCTGCGCGAGGCGCTGCGCGGCGGCGCGCGGCACCCGCCGGCAGCGCCGGTCCTCCCGGCGCCTGGCGGAGGTTCCGGCGGCGCCGCCGCCGTCGAGGGCGGCGAGGGTGGCGAGGCCGGCGAGGCCGAGCTGGCAGCTCTCCACCGGCAGCGCGTCCAGGTGCAGCTCGAGCGCCAGTCCTCGCAGAACCGCGCCCTGCTGCGCCAGGCAGGCATCCAGGCGACGGCGCTGGCCTTGATGCGCAGCCTGTCCGAGGTGCTCGGCCAGCCCGCCAACGTCCCCGAGGTGATCGGCGACGTGCTCGTGCAGTGCCTCGACGCCGCGGGCCTCTCGACCGGGCTGCTCTATCTCGTCGAGGGGGCGAACCGCTACCGGCTGCAGGCGCAGTCCGGGATCGCGGCCGCGATGCGGCGGGATGCCGAGGCCTGCTTCGGCCACCCCGAGATCATCCATGCGATCGTCGCCTCCGGCCGGCCGGCCGCGCTGACGGCGGCGGGTGCGCCGGATGTGCCCGGCATCGGCGCCGGCGCCGGCGCGAACTTCCTCACCCGGCTGGGGCGGCCCTCCGCCCTGGTGGTGCCGTTCGTGGTGATGGGAGAGACCTTCGGGGTGCTGGTGCTGGCGTCGGACCACCAGGATCTCTCGGACAACTCCTGGCTCGGCTTCGCCGGGAGCCTTGCCGTGCAGTTCGGCCAGACGGTGGCGCTCGGCCAGTCGCTCAACCGGCTGGCGGCCTCCGAGGAGCGCTACCGCGCCCTGATGGAGCAGGCCCACGACGCCATCCTGGTCCTCGACATGGAGCAGCGCATCCAGGAGGCGAACCGCGCCGCCCTGGATCTGCTCGGCCGGCCGCGCCGGGAGATCGTCGGCCGGAGCTATGACGACTTCGTGGCGCCGGAGGAGCTGGAGGAATCGCGGCGGAGCCGCGCGAAGGCAGCCGTGGAAGGGAAGGCGTGGGTGCCGTTGCGTCACTTGGTGCGCGCCGACGGCTCGCGGGTCGCGGTCGAGACGTCGGTCTCGCTCGTGCGCATCGGCGAGGAGTCGACCATGCTCGCCATCCTGCGCGACATCACCGAGCGCCAGCGCCTCGAGGCGCAGTTCCAGCAAGCGCAGAAGATGGAATCGGTGGGCCGGCTGGCCGGCGGCGTCGCCCACGACTTCAACAACCTGCTCACCCTGATCCTCGGCTACGGCAACATGGTGCTGCAGGCGCTCGCCGACCGCCCGGCGGTGAGCCGCCAGGTGGAGGCGATCGTCCGCGCCGGCGAGAGCGCCGCCGGGCTGACGCGCCAGCTGTTGGCCTTCAGCCGCCACCAGGTCCTGGTGCCCACGGTGATCGACGTCAACGCCCTCATCCGTCAGCTCGAGCAGATGCTGCGGCGCCTGATCGGCGAGGACATCGAGCTGGTCGCCGATCTCGAGCCGCGGCTGGCGCGCATCCGCGCCGACGCCGGCCAGATCGAGCAGGTGCTGATGAACCTGGTCGTCAACGCGCGCGACGCGATGCCCGGCGGCGGCAGGCTGACGCTCTCGACCCGCAATCACCCGGCGGCGGCACCGGATGCCGCCACCACCCACGTGGTGCTCAGAGTCGCGGATACCGGCTGCGGCATCGACGCGGCCGTGATGGCGCACCTCTTCGAGCCGTTCTTCACCACCAAGGAGGAGGGCAAGGGGACCGGCCTCGGCCTGGCGACGGTCTACGGCATCGTTCACCAGAGCGGCGGCCACCTCGAGGTCGAGAGCGCGCCGGGCGAGGGCGCCTGCTTCGTCGTCCACCTGCCACGCACCCACGAGCCCGCGCCGCCGGCGGCCGCCGCGACGGCGGCCCCTGGCCGCGGCCAGGAGACCATCCTGGTGGTCGAGGACGATGCGTCGATCCGGCCGCTGGCGCGGGAGATCCTCGAAGGGCAGGGCTACGCCGTGCTCGAGGCGGCCGGCGCCGACGATGCGCTGCGGCGCGCCGCGGAGCACGCCGGCCCCATCCACCTGCTGCTCACCGATGTCGTCATGCCCGGCAAGAGCGGCGTCGATCTTGCCCGGGACCTGCTCGGCCGGCGGCCCGGCCTGCGGGTCGTCTACATGTCCGGCTACGCCGACCGCGCGGTGGAGGCCGATGCGCCCGGCGTCGCTTTCGTGCAGAAGCCTTTCGATCCCAACCTGCTCGCCCGCCGGGTGCGCGCCACGCTGGACCAGCGGTGCGAACGCCGCGAAGAGAAGGGTTGACGGGACCGCGGCGAGACTCTACGCTATACGGCGTATAGTGAGCCGCCGATGGATCCAGCCGACCCGCCAGACCCGACCTCCCAGCCGCTCTCCCGCCGCTGCCGCGCCGACCACAAGGACGCGGTGCGGCGGGTGATCCTCGACGCCGCCCGGGAGCTGTTCGTCTGCGAGGGCTACGCCAACGTCTCGCTGCGCAAGATCGCGCGGCGCATCGGCTACACGCCGATGGCCATCTACGTCCATTTCCGCGACAAGTCCGAGATCCTGGACTGCATCTGCGAGGAGAGCTTCGCCTGCTTCCGGGCCAACGCCGAGCGCCTCGACGGCCTGGGGTTGGCGCCGCGCGAGCGCCTGGCTGCCGGCCTGCGCGCCTACGTCGCCTTCGGGCTCGAGCATCCGCATCACTACCAGCTCACCTTCATGACGCCGCCCTGCGGCAGCCAGAGCCTGGGCCGCCGCAACGAGATCGGGCAGGACTGCTACCAGCGAATGCGCCGCCGGGTGGCCCTGTGCATGGGCGCCGAGGTCGCCGGCGTGGAAGGTGGGGAGGGTGCGGAGGGTGGAGAGGGTGCCGAGGTCACTCCGGAGGTCGAGCTGGCGGCCCAGACCATCTGGACGGCGGTCCATGGGCTGGTCTCGCTGCTCATCGCCCGGCCGGAGTTCCCCTGGCTCGAGCGCGAGCGGCTGATCGACTCGGTGATCGAGGGCGCGCTGAGGCCGCTGCCGTGACCACCGACGCCATCGCCGCCGGCCGCCCCGCGGCGGGCGCCGGCGAGATGCAGCTCAACCCCTGGCTGATCTCGATGATCGTGGTGCTCGCCACCTTCATGGAGGTGCTCGACACCTCGATCGCCAACGTCTCGCTGCCGCACATCGCCGGCAGCCTGTCGGCGACCAACGACGAGAGCACCTGGGTGCTGACCTCGTACCTGGTGGCCAACGCGATCGTGCTGCCGCTCTCGGGCTGGTTCTCCAACGTCTTCGGCCGCAAGCGCTTCTACATGACCTGCGTGGTGCTGTTCACCGCCAGCTCGTTCCTGTGCGGCCTGGCGCCAAGCCTGCCGATGCTGATCTTCTTCCGCGTGCTGCAGGGGCTGGGCGGCGGCGGCCTGCAGCCGAGCGCCCAGGCGATCCTGGCGGACGCCTTCCCGCCGGAGAAGCGCGGCATGGGCTTCTCGGTGTATGCGATGGCGGTGGTCTTCGCGCCCGCCATCGGCCCGACCCTGGGCGGCTGGATCACCGACAACTTCAACTGGCGCTGGATCTTCTACATCAACGTGCCGGTCGGCATCGTGTCCTTCGCGCTCACCGGCGCGCTGATCAAGGACCCGGCGTACCTGGTCGAGCGGGTCAAGCAGCTGCGCGGCAAGCTGCGCATCGACTACGTCGGCATCGGGTTGCTCACCCTCGGCCTGGGCTTCCTGCAGGTGGTGCTCGACAAGGGGCAGGAGGACGACTGGTTCGGCTCCAGGCTGATCGCGACGTCGGCGGCGATCTCGGCGGCGGCGCTGCTCGCGGTCTTGTGGTGGGAGCTGCGGGCGAAGGACCCGATCGTCGACTTGCGGCTCTTCCGCGAGCGCAACTTCGCGATCTCCAACGTGCTCATCTTTGCCCTCGGCTTCGCCCTGTTCGGCAGCACCGTGCTGGTGCCCCAGTTCTTGCAGACGCTGCTCGGCTACACCGCGACCGAGGCCGGCAAGGTGCTGTCGCCGGGAGGAGTGGCGGTGATGATGGTGCTGCCGATCACCGGCGCGCTGATCAACCGCATCGGGGCCAGGGCGCTGATCACCGTCGGCCTGATCATCGCCGGCGGCGGCCTGTGGCTCACCTCGCACATCAGCCTCGACGTCGGCTACTGGACGATCACCAGCTACCGGATGATCGTGGGCATCGGCATCGCGTTCCTGTTCGTGCCGATCTCGACGGTGGCGTTCTCGCGGCTGGCGCAGGAGAAGAGCAACGCCGCGTCGGCGCTGTTCAACCTGTCACGCAACCTGGGCGCGAGCTTCGGCATCGCGCTGGTCATCAACCTGGTGGTGCGCCAGAGCCAGGTGCACACCAACCTGCTGGTGTCGCACGTCACCAACGGCAACCCGGTCTACGCGCAGTGGATCGCCGGCCTCACGCAGCGGCTGGTGCAGCAGGGCTCCTCCACCTACGACGCCGGGCGGCAGGCGGCGGCGGTGGTCGCCCGCATGATCTCGCAGCAGGCGGGGGCGCTGGCCTATCTCGACGCGTTCCGCTTCGTAGCGATCGCCTGCTTCTTGATGCTGCCGCTGGGCTTGCTGATCAAGCGGGTCCGGGCCGGCGGGGGACCCGTTCACATGGAGTGAGGCGCGTCCGGCTGCGGACCGGTGCCGAGCCGCGTGGACCGAGCCGACCGGACCGACCGGTCGAGTGGAGGGGAGCGAGAGCTGTCATGGATGGATTCGCACGCAGGACCATGGGCATGACCATCGCCCTGCCGGTGCTGGCAGGCCTGCTCCTGCTGGCCGCGGCCGGCTTCGTGGCGCGGCCGCTCGCGGCGCAGGGGGCGCCGCCTGGAGTCGGCGGCGGCGGCGCCGGCGGCGGCGCGCCCGGCCTCTCGCTGAGCAACATCTCCACCCCGCTGCCGGCGGCCCCGGCGCCGGCAGCGGTGGTCGGCAGCCCCAGCCATTTCCAGGGCAGCGTGCCGGCGGGCGAGGCGACCGGCGAGGTGCTGCAACTGTCGCTCGCCGACGCCCTGGAGCGGGGCCTGCGGACCAACCTCGGAGTGATCGACAAGGGCCTCGACAGCCGGTTGGCGCAGGCCGAGCAGCAGCGGGCGCTGTCCAACCTGCTGCCGCAGCTCACCGGCAAGGTCAGCCATCAGACCCTCGAGCTCAGCCTGGTGACCTTCGGCTTCAAGATCCCCGGCATTCCCCAGGTGATCGGGCCGTTCAGCTACCAGGACGCGCGGTTGACGCTGACCGACCAGCTGTTCAACCTGCAGTCGCTGTACAACTTCCGCTCGGCGCGGGAGACGGCGCACGCCGCCGAGCTGTCGCTCACCGACGCCCGCGAGCTGGTGGTGGAGGTGGTGGGCGCCGCGTACTACCAGGTGGTGGCGAGCGCGGCGCGCCTCGACACCGCGCGCGCCCAGGGCAAGTCGTCGCGGGCGCTCGAGGAGCTGGCCCAGAACCAGGTGAAGTCCGGGCTGACGCCGTCCATCGACGGTTTCCGCGCCACCGTGCAGCGGCAGACCGACGAGCAGCGGGTGGCGGTGTACGAGGCGGCGGTCGGGAAGGACAAGCTGAGCCTGGGGCGGCTGATCGGCCTGCCGGCCGGGCAGCGCTTCGCGATCACCACGCCGGTCCCCTACGTCCCCTGGGCCGGGCCCGGCGAGGAGGAAGCGATCAAGACGGCGCGCGCCTCGCGCAGCGACCTGAAGAGCGCCACGGCGGCGTTCAAGGCGGCCGAGCTCGCGAAGCAGGCGGCGGCGGCCGAGCGGCTGCCGAGCCTGGCGGTGTCCGGCGACTACGGCCGCGTCGGCAAGAACCTCATCACCACCGACGGCACCTACACCCTGTTCGCCGGCATCTCGCTGCCGATCTACGAGGGCGGCCGCATCCACGCCGAGGTGACGCGGGCCGAGGCGACGCTGGAGCGGCGGCGCGCCGAGCTGGCCGACCTCGAGGGCAGGGTGGACTACGAGGTGCGCGGCAACTTCCTCGACCTGCGGGCGGCCGAGACCTCGGTCGAGGTGGCGCAGAAGAACGTCGACCTCGCCGAGCAGACCCTGGCGGTGGCGCAGGACCGCTTCGCCAACGGCATCACCAACAACGTCGAAGTCGTGCTCGCCGAGCAGGAGCTCGCCGCGGCGCACGAGAACTACATCACCAGCCTCTTCTCGCACAACTTCACCAAGCTCGCGCTGCTGCGGGCGATGGGACAGGTCGAGCAAGGGGTCAAGCAGTTCCTGGGTGGACAAGCTCCGGGAGGGGCACCGTAAGCCATGGCACCAGAGACCGAGGTCGTCGAGGAGCAGCAGGCGCCTGGCGCCGCGCGGCAGCGGGAGGGGGAGGGACGGCCGCCGGCGCCGCCGGGCGCGCAGGAGCCGGGCCGCGGACCGCAACCGCCGGGCCCGCAGTCGCATGGTCCCCAGTCGCAGGGCCAGCCGCCCCACCCGCCCGAGGGTGAGGCCGCGCCGCGGAAGGTCCTGCCGCGCCGCGTCCGCATCGCCGCGCTGGCGGCGGTGGCGGTGCTGGCGGTTGCCGGGGTGCTCTACTGGCTGCACGCGCGCCAGTACGAGGACACCGACGACGCCCAGGTGGACGGCGACATCCATCCGATCAGCGCGCGGGTCAACGGCACGGTGCAATCGATCAACCCGCGGGTCGTGGAGAACGGCTACGTGGCGGCCGGCACGGCGCTGGTCGACGTCGACCCGGCCGACTACAAGTCCGCGGCCGCCAGCGCCCAGGCCGAGGTCGACCGGCTGCGCGCCAGCGCCGCGGCCTCGAGCGCCGAGGTGCCGGTGCAGAGCGCCAACGCCATCGGCCAGCTGCGGGTCGCGGAGGCGGCCGTGGCGCAGGCGCGGCAGGGCGTCGTCACCGAGCTCGCCAACCTCAAGGCGGCGAAGACCCGCGTCGACCAGGCGCAGGCCAACGCCGCCAAGACCGAGGCGGACCGCCAGCGCTACGCCAACCTGCTCGCCAAGCAGGAGATCTCGCGTTCCGAGTACGACCAGCGCGCCACCGACGCCCGCAACGCCCAGTCGGCGCTCGACGGCGCCCAGGCGGACGTGGTGGCGGCCGAGGGCAGGGTGGCGCAGGCGCGCGCAGCCGTCGCGCAGCAGGAGGCCAACCTCGACAAGGCGCGCACCGCGCCGCAGCAGATCGCCGAGGTGCGGGCGCGTTTCGGCTCGGCCAGCGCCGACCTGGCGAAGGCCGAGGCGCAGCTCGAGACGGCGAAGCTCAACCTCTCCTATACCCACATCGTGGCGCCGGTGTCCGGGATCGTCGGGCACAAGAGCGTCGAGTCGGGACAGCACGTCCAGCCCGGCCAGGAGCTGCTGACCATCGTCGAGGTCGACGACGCCTGGATCACCGCCAACTTCAAGGAGACGCAGCTGCGCCTGATGCGGCCGGGCCAGGCGGCGGAGATCCACGTCGACAGCTACGGCGTCGATCTCCGCGGCCACGTCGAGAGCATCGCCGCCGCCACCGGCGCGCGCTTCAGCCTGCTGCCGCCGGAGAACGCCAGCGGCAACTTCGTCAAGGTCGTGCAGCGGCTGCCGGTCCGCATCCGTCTCGACCACGCCCAGGACCCGCAGCGCCCGCTGCGCCCGGGCATGTCGGCGGACGTGGCGGTGAAGGTGCGGTAGCGACCAGGTAGCCAGGCAGCGCGGAGCGGGCGAGGGAGCTTCAGACCCCCCCGATCTGGATCGGGTAGGCTTTCCACCCGCCGCTCTCCAGCGCGAGGTAGAAGGCCCCGCCCCAGTTCCCCGTGGTCCAGATCACGAAGCCCTGGGTCCCGGCGTGGTTGAGGACGAACAGGGTGATGGTCCGCGCGAAGAAGCGATCGCCGAACTTCTGTTCGGCCAGGTTCTGCTCGTCGGGGGTCAGCACCACCAACCGGTGCCGCGAGTGGACGGCGGTGAAGAGCTGGCGGTCGGCGATCCAGAATTCCGTGTGCGCCAGGAGGGGATCGGGAGAGCCGCCGGACCGATCGCGCGACTCCACCGCCGCGAACATGGCGGCGAGCGCCTGGCTCTCGGGGCCCGGTCGCCGCTGGGGAGCGACCTGGGGCAGCATGTCGACGCCGTCCTGCACGCCGTCGCGATCGGTATCGGGGTCCCGCGGATCGGTGACCAGGGTCTCCTCGGCGAGATCAGTCAGGCCGTCGCGGTCGGAGTCGCGCTCGAGCGCCGCGAGGGGGATGTCGAGGTAGATGCCGCGCGCGGCGCGTCCGCGCCCGGCCTGCCCCTCCGCCGGCGCCGTGCCGGCGGCAGCTCTCTCTGCCGCGGTCTCGTCCTCGGGCTCGCGCGGCAGCACTTCGACGTAGAGGTGGTTGCCGGTGATCAGCGGCAGGTTGGATTGTTCGAGCACGACGTAGTCACGGGAGAGCTTCAGGCCGGTGGAGAGGGGCCGCGACCAGGTGGTCCCTCCGTCCGCGGAGAGAATCACCTGGTACTGGGAGTTGTCATCCTCGGTCGGCAAGGCGATCACCGCCGCTCGCCGGCCCCGGCGCTCGGTGCGCACGGTCAGGAAGCGCGCGTCGAGCGCCGGCGGCAGCCGCACCTGCGCCTTGGCCGGGGAGGCAGGCAAGTCCTCGGCCCCCTCCCCTAGCGGGACGACGCCGGCAGGCAGCGGGTGCTCGGGGAACTCGACAAGGAGCGGCGTCCGCAGGAGGCGGTCCACGACCGGCGCCATGGGGTCGGGGCCGAGGGCCGCGTGCGCCTCCTCGACGCTGCGCTCGAGGCGCTCTTCCAGGCGGGACCGCAGCGCGCCGATCTCGGCCTCGAGCGCCGTGGCCGCGGCGGCGATCCGGGGCGGCGCCAGCTCTCGCCTGCCGGCCGGCGGCGCCTGGTCCCCGATGAGGCTCAATGCCGAGCGCAGGTAGCGCGCTTCCAGAGCCGGGTAGCCGTCGCGGCGGGCGACGGCCGCCAGCGCGAGGCTGCGCCCGCCCCTGATGCGTTCCTCGTCGTTGGTCTCCAGGTGCGACGTCAGGACCTCGAAGGGATCGTCCGGCGCCTGCCGCCAGGCCGCCAGGACCCTGTACATCGAGCCCTGCTGCCCGACCGGAATCGACGCCAGCCAGCGATCGGCGCTCGTCATGTCCCCACGGGCGAGGCTGAGCAGGATCAGACCCTGCCGCAGGTCTTGCAGGTCGCCTTCGAGCTCGATGCCTGCGACCTGGAATTGGACCTTCTCCACGGCGCCGCTCTCCACGACGGCGCGCACCGCCGCAGGCAGGCCGGCGAGCGTCGCGGCGGCGCGATCGAACTGCCCGTATTCGATGTCCAGCTCGACGGCCGCTTCCACGGCGACGGCAGCCCGCAGCGACACGTCGGGTCCTGCTTCCCGGGCGAGGAGGCGGGCGGCCTCCTCGAAGGCGACGATGCTCCAGGCGGGATTCCTGGCGTTCTTGGCGGCCGCGAGCCAGACGTCCGGCGTCCCGGGTTCCTGGGCGAGCGCCGCGAACAGCAGGTCGGCCCCGAGGTCGCCAGCGCCGCGGTGCAGCAGGCAGGCCAGGCGGATGGGGTCGGGGGCGCCGGAGACGAGGCGCAGCGCCGCCGGCGAAGGGCCGTCCATGACGCTTCCCCAACGCAGATAGAAGTTGGCCAGGTCGGCGCGCAGCCGCGGCTCCTGCGGCTGGCTGTCCAAGAGATTGATGAATCCCGCTTCAATTTCCCGTAGGTCACTCTCGACGACCGCGTTGTTGCGTGCCAGCTCCTGGACGCGCGCTTCGAGCGCCTCGACGGTCGCGGGCGCCGCGAGCGCTTCGGGCTCGGCGAGCGCCGCCGGGACCGCCGCGGGGGCTACAGAGGCGGCAGACGCAGGGGCTGCGGAGGCGGTACCAGGGCCCTGACCCACCCAAGCCACCACGGCCAGCGCCGCCGCGGCGCAAAGGCCCCGGGATCGCCGTCGCAGCATTCCTCCCATGGCGTGCCTCCCTCCCGGCCCTGGTGCCCTGGATAGGCTCTGGAAGCTACAGAGCAACTTCGATGCCGGAAAGTTCCTGTTCGCACGACGCTCATCGACCTCCTGCAGCCGGTAGCCCTGGCCGCGACGGTTCGCAGCGGATCAGCCGGCGACCTTGAGCTCGAAGTGGTAGTCCGCGGTCATGTTCTGGCCGAAATGGTCCTCGGCGACCCGTGACGCCACGACCGTGAGCTTGCAGCTGGCGCCGGGAGGGAGGGGCTGGCGTGGGCTCAAGATGAACAGGCTGTCACCCCCGGGGCCGTCCGCCTCGGCGTCGAGGGGGACTGGCGCGCCCGACGGGCACTCCAGCCTGAAGGCCGCGTCGGTTGCCTTCACCGGCTCGTTGAACAGCACCGCGATCTGGCGCGCCTGCTCTCCTCCGCGGCCGAACCCGGCGGGATAGACGGCCCTCACGGCCGGTACCTCGGCCTGCCACTTCTGCGCGATCACCCGCTTCCAGCCCGTGGCATCGTGCGCGAAGACCATGGTGAAGATCGCCCGCCCCGCCTCGCTCTTGCCCGCCAGGTCCACGGTCCCGACGCTGGCCCAGCCGGTGAACACCGCCGCGTTGGCGCCGATCGGGACGACCTCCCACTTGTCCCATTTGAAGTCGAGCGTCTTGAGCGAGGCGTAGTACCGGCCCAAGGTCTCGACATATTGCTTGCCGGTGATCGGGTTGCCGTTGCTCACGTACGCCACTCGCGTGTCCTGCGGAATGAGCCGGCCGTTGCTTGCCGCATCAAGGCGCGAGGCCGACGCGGCCATCTCTTGCGCCAGCCGGACGGCCATCGCCGATGCATCCGGCTCCGCACCCTTCGACGCCCGGCCGATGGCCACGCCGCCGGCGGTTACTGCCACGATCATGAGCCACAGACGAAGATGAGTGCGCATGGGACCCTCCGCCAACGGCCGCGGGCCGGCTCGATCGCCGCCCGGTCCGGAAGCGATTCGACGCGAAGCATACTGCCCCCGGCGAATCCAAGCTGTCGAGAAGTCGAGAACATGAGGGTTTGCTCGAGTGTGCTAAGTTCAGGCGGCGACATCTCTTACTAGTAGGAAAGGTGGGATATGCGGAAATCACGCAAGCTCAGGAAGCCGCTGACTTTGACCAAGGAGACGCTACGGCAGCTGGTACCGCCGCCGGCGATGCGGAACGCAAGAGGGGGCTTCGCGGCCGAGGCCATCTCGCCCTGCACCTCGCAACCAAGGTGCAAGAAGTGCGGCTCGACCGGCTAGTGCAGTGAGGGGCGCGGGGCACCCCCAGGCGATAGCGGACGCCTGAACCCATGTGCAGAGATAGAATCAGTCTATGAGCACCGTCAAGGACGAGATCCGCAAGCTCGCCGAGCAGCTTCCCGACAGCGCTACATGGGACGAGGTGATGTACGAGATCTACGTCCGCCAGAAGGTCGCTGACGGGGAAATCGCGATCGCCGAGGGGCGTACCCTGCCGCACGCCGAAGTCAAGAAGCGGTTCACCTTGGCATGAAGGTCGCTTGGTCCGAGCCGGCCGTCGCCGACCTCGTGGCCATCCATGACTACATCGCCAGGGACTCTCCTCGATACGCTCAGCGCTTTGTCGAGAGACTGATCGCGGCAGCAGAGCCTCTCGAGAGCTTTCCCGATCTCGGTCGCATCGTCCCGGAAGGGGATGGCCGCCATCGTGAGCTCCTCGTCCGCTCCTACCGCATCATCTACCGCGTGGAAGGCCAGGAGATTCTGATCGTGACCGTCGTGCACGGCAGCCGAAACCTCGCCGGCGACGACGATAAGCCGTGGGAGAGGACCTGAACCTCTGAACAAAGCGTCCTCCCTAACGGGGGTTGAAGCTCGACGCGGGGCCTATCTTCCAGCAAGGAAATACCCGGCCAGGGCCAGGGCGACCAGCAGGAGGGCGCCGGTGGCGAGGAGGAGGGTGCGGCGGAGGGTGCCGGGGGGGCCGAGGAGGCGGGAGATGCCGCGGAGGTGAGTGAGGAGGCGGACGCGCAAGGCTTCCTCGAGGCGGTCCAGGTCGGCGAGGAGGGCGGTGGCGGAGGGGTAGCGCTTGGCGGGGTCGCGGTCGAGGCATTTGAGCACCAGGACGTCGGTCGCGGGGGGCAGCTCGGCGTTGACGTGGCTGGGAAGGGCGAGCTTGCCGGTGGGGGGGCGGCCGGTGAGCAGCTCGACGAAGATGGCGCCGGCGGCGTAGAGGTCGCTGCGCGGGTCCGGCGGGGCGCCACGGCGCTCGATCTGCTCGGGCGCGAGGTAGACCATCGAGCCGAGGGCGTAGGCGCCGGTGCGCAGGGTGGAGTCGAGCTCGGAGACGACGTCGATCTCGCTGGGGCCGAAGTCGGCGATCTTGACTGCCGCGAGGTCGGCCGAGACCAGCAGGTGGCGCGGGGACAGGTGGCCGTGCACGCAGCCGCGGGCGTGCGCGAAGGCGAGGCCGCGGCAGACGGCGCGCAGCATTGCGATCGATTGCGGGATGGTGAGGCGGCGCTGCTGGAGCAGGCGCTCGAGCGAGACGCCGGCAAAGAGCTCGGTGGCGAGGTAGAGGCGGTCGCCGTCCTGGCCGGTCTCGAGGACCTGCAGGATGTTGGGGTGGGAGAGCGGGATGACGGCGCGGACCTCGCGATGGAAGCGGCTGACGAGGTCGCCGGTCCGCAGGGGATCGGCCGCGGCGGGGCTCGCGAGCACCCGCGTCGAGAAGACCTTCAGCGCGACCGGGGCGCCGGCCGGTCCGACGGCCTTGTAGACGCTCGACACGCCGCCCTCCCGGAGCGGCTCGAGGATGCGATACGGTCCGATCGTCTCAGGGCTCATCCGTCTCGAAGATCATAACGGTGTCGCCGACGGCGATGCGATCGAGCGGCGAGAGGGCGGCCCGGCTGACCGCTTGGCCGTTGAGACGGGTGCCGAAGCTGCTGCCGAGGTCGGTCAGCACGTAGCTGCCGGACTCCCAGGCGATCCGCAGGTGGTCCTTGCTGGCGTTCGGGTCGGTGAGGGGCAGGGTGCAGGTGCGGGAGCGCCCGACGGTGACCGGCGAGCCGGAGAGCGCCAGCGACCGGCCGCGCTCGGGTCCCTCGAGCACGTACAGCCGGGACGGCGTCGGGGCGTCCTCCTGCGCGCCCGGGGGCGCGGCGGCCTCGTGGTCCACCCCCGCGGTCCGCAGGCCTCCCGGGTCGCCGCCGCGTTCCGCACTGCCGGGCTCTGGTCCCTCGGCTCCCGGCCCGCCGGCCTCGGCTCCCAGCCCGCCGGCGGCTCTCGAGGTCTCCGCTGCACCCGCGCCGGCCGCAGGATCCGCCACCCTGGCCGCCTCCGGCACCGCCGGCAAGGCGGGGCGCCGCCGGTCGGGCCGCCGTGACGGAGCTCGCGGCGCCAGGTGGAGGGTGCGGGTGGGGTAGGGGATGGTCATGCCGGCCTTGCGCAGTTCCTCCCAGGCGCGGGCGCGCAAGTCGCTGGCGATGCGCGGCGCGTTGGCGACGTCGTCGATCCAGACGCGCAGCTCGTAGATCACCGCGCTGTCCTCGAAGGCGATCACGTAGACGTCGGGCGAGGGCTTGTCGAGTGTCCCCGGCACTCCGGCGGCGCAGTCGGTCAGCACGCGGCGCACCCGGTAGGGCGGCTCCTTGTAATGCACCGGCACGCGAATGCGCTCGAGGTGCAGGGGGTGCGGGTAGTAGAAGTTGTGGACCCGGTCCTCGGCGAGCTTGGCGTTCGGGATGACGATGTTGTCGTTGTCGCGGGTGCGCAGGTGGGTGGTGCGCCAGGTGATCGCCACCACCCTGCCCTCCTGCTGCTCGCCCACCCGGATCCAGTCGTTGATGCGGAACGGCCGCTCGAGGCTGATCACCAGGCCGGCGAAGAAGTTGGCCAGGATCGGTTGCAGCGCCAGGCCGAGCACCAGCGAGGTGACGGCGCTGGTGGCGAGCAGCGGCCCGATGTCGAAGGCCGGGAAGCGCAGCTTGAGGGTCACCAGGGCGGTGACCAGGTAGACCAGCGCCATCGCCACCGCCGGCAGCAGCGGCGGCAGGCGCACACCGCGCTGGCCCAGCAGGTGGACGTCGAAAAGCAGCAGCGCCAGCAGGCGGAGGATGGTGATCAGGCCGAGGAACAGGAGCGTCCAGGAGAGCGCCGCGGGCAGCCACGGGACGCCGGGCCGCAGGCGCACCAAGGCCTCGAGCGTCGCCGCCAGCGCCGCCACGACGAGCGGGAAGGTCAGTTGGCGCACCACGAAGGAGCGCCGCCGCAGGAAGCCGATGGCGAGGACCAGCAGCGCCAGCACGCCGGTGCTGGCGACGAGCGCCAGGGCCGCGGTCATCTTGGCACTTCCGCCGTGCGCACGGGCGTCGTCCGATCCTCCATGTCCTCCTCGTGTCGCCGATGTGGCAAGCCTGGCGCATTGTAGCCCGGAGACCAGGCGGCGCCCACGGCGCGCTATGATGCCGGCGCGGCTCCGGATCGCCGTTCGATCGGAGTCCTTGAACCCCTGGATCGAAAAGGAGAGGTCATGCGTAGATCACTGGTCCTGTCGCTCGCCGTGGCAATGCTGGTAGCCGGTGGGCTGGCCGCCCTGCAGCCGGCCGCCGCGCAGCCGAACATGAAGCACCCGATCAACGATTCGGCCCATGCGGCGACGTCGCCGGCCGCCCCGGCGGCCGCCGGCGAGGCGCCGGCGCCCGGCAGCCTGCGCGCCATCACGCTGCGCCAGATCGTCGCAGCGCAGGAGAAGCTGATCGCGCTGGCGGAGGCGATGCCCGCCGACAAGTACGGCTGGCGCCCCGGCGAGGGCGTGCGCTCGGTCGGCGAGGTGTTCATGCACGTGGCGAGCGCCAACTTCTGGCTGCCGACCTTCTGGGGCGCCAAGGTCCCGGCCGGCGTCGACCCGCGTAACCTCGAGAAGGAGGGCGCGGACAAGGCCAAGACGGTGGCGGCGCTCAAGCAGTCCTTCGACTTCGTCCACCAGGCCATCAACGCCCTGCCGGACTCCGATCTGCACAAGCCGATCAAGATCTTCGGCCGCGACGCGCTCGTGGCGGAGGCCATGCTGGGCATCGCGAGCCACGACCACGAGCACCTCGGACAGGCGATCGCCTATGCGCGCATGAACGGCGTCGTGCCGCCATGGTCGGCGGCGGAAGGCCAGCGCGGCCGGTAGAGTCCGAGGCAGCAGTGCTCGAGCGTAACGTGCCGCCCTGGTCGGCGGCGGAAAGAGGAGCGAAGCCATGAGGAAATTCCTGTCTGCAATTGTCGTCCTGGCGTTCGCGGCGGCGGTCTCCGCGGCGGGCTGGCGGGCCGCCGCCGCCCAGCAGGGCCCTGCCGCCGCTGGCGGCAAGCCGCCGGCCACGGCCACCATGGTGCCGCTCAAGGTCAAGCGGCCGCCCGGCTTCCGCGGCGAGATCCAGCGGGAGCTCGACGACGCCGAGCAGAAGCTGATCCAGCTCGCCAGCGTCGTGCCGCCGGAGAAGTTCGGCTGGCGGCCGGCGCCGGGCGTGCGCTCGTTCGGCGAGGTCTGCCTGCACGTGGCGGGCGGCAACTACGAGATCGGGTCGACGTGGGGGATGAAGATCCCGGCCGGCGTGAACCTCGAGAAGATCGAGCAGCAGGGCGCCGACAAGGGCAACGCCGTCGCGGCGATGCGCGTCTCGTTCGAGCAGGTGCGCGAATCGATCGCGGCGATGCCCGACAGCGAGGTCGAGAAGTCGATCACCTACTTCGGCCATCCGGGCACGGTGCGCCTCGCCCTGATCGAGACGGCGGTGCACGCCCATGAGCACCTCGGCCAGGCGATCGCCTACGCGCGCATGAACGGCATCGTGCCGCCCTGGACGGCGGCCGCGAACAGCAGGCGGCCGGAGACTCCCAAGCCCACCGGGCGGTAGGCGGAGACTCAAGCTGGCGGGCTACCCGAGCCGCTCGCGGTAGAGCTTGTCCATCGCGCGGCGTAGGGCCTCGAGGCGGCCGTTCGTCCCCAGCCCGGTGGCGTCGGCGGCCTTGACCACGAGGGGCCAGTCGAAGTCGACGTTGTCGACGATCCGCATCCGCCACACCTTCTTGCTGGCGTCCCAATGGCCGAAGGTGCGCGGCACCAGCTCGGCGTTGGCCGGGTCGGCGGCGCCCAGGCGCCAGCCGCTCGGCAGGAAGCTGCGGATCTCGTCCTCGGTGTACCCCAGGGGTTCGTTCGCTGTCATGGCGGCGCCATTGTGCACCAAAGCAACGCCCGCCCGCCAGCACGGCCGCTCGGCATTCGCTTGACCCCCCGGGGGGTGGTTGTTACGATCCGGCGAGGGCCGCCGCCAGTTCCACGACTCCCCGCCTGACACCCAGAGGACACGCATGGAGATCCAGCTCACCGAAGAGCAGTTGCTGCTCCGCGAGAACGTGCGGCGCTTCGCCGACGAGGTGGTGCGCCCGCGGGCCAAGGAGATCGACAAGACCGGTGAATTCCCCCGGCGCTTCTTCGACCAGGCGGGCGAGCTCGGGTTGGCGGGGGTCGCGGTGCCCGAGGAATACGGCGGCGGCGGCATGGACTATCTGTCCTACAGCCTGGTCATCGAGGAGATCAGCCGCGCCTGCGCCAACTCTGGCGTCATCCTGTCGGTCAACAACTCGCTGGTCTGCGATCCGATCTTGAAGTTCGGGACCGACGAGCAGAAGCGCCAGTTCCTCACGCCACTCGCCTCCGGCCGCAAGCTCGGCTGCTTCGGGCTGACCGAGCCCGGCGCCGGCAGCGACGCGGCGAGCCTGCGCACCCTGGCGCGGCGCGAGGGCGACGGCTACGTGCTCGACGGCAGCAAGGTGTTCATCACCAATGGCACCCATGCCGACGTCGCCCTGGTCTTCGCCACGGTGGACCCGGAGAAGAAGCACCGCGGCATCACCGCCTTCCTGGTGCCGACCGACTCGCCCGGGTTCCATTGCGGCGTGCACGAGACGAAGCTCGGGGTGAACGCCTCGGGCACCACCGAGCTGCGGTTCGACGACGTCCAGGTGCCGGCCAGGCAGCGCCTCGGAGAGGAGGGGGAAGGCTTCAAGATCGCCATGGCCACGCTCGACGGCGGCCGCATCGGCATCGCCTCGCAGGCCGTGGGCATCGCCCAGGCGGCGCTCGAGGACGCCCTCGCCTACGCTCAGCAGCGCGAGCAGTTCGGCCAGCACCTCGCCGACTTCCAAGCCATCCAGTTCTATCTCGCCGACATGTCGACCGAGATCGACGCCGCGCGCCTGCTGACCTGGAAGGCGGCCTGGACCAGGGACCAGGGGAAGCGCTACACGCTCGAGGCCGCGCAGGCCAAGCTCTTCGCGTCCGAGATGGCGCAGCGGGTCACCAACAAGGCGCTGCAGATCCACGGCGGCTACGGCTACTCGCGCGAGTACAACGTCGAGCGTTACTTCCGCGACGCCCGCATCACCGAGATCTACGAGGGCACCAGCGAGATCCAGAAGATGGTGATCGCCGACTGGGTGCTCGACAAGGCCTGACCGGCGCGGAGCCCGAGCCCGGATGCCGCCCGCCATCGCCACTGCCGCCCCTGCCGCCACCGGCGCCGGCGGTCCCAGCTTCGGGCTCAGCGAGGACCAGGAGCTGCTGCGCGAGCAGGTGCGGCGCTTTGCCGAGGAGCGCATCCGGCCCGGCGTCCAGGAGCGCGACCGCGCCCATCGCTTCCCGGCCGAGATCGTCGGCGAGATGGGGGAGATGGGCTTGCTCGGCATGCTGGTCGGAGAGGAGCACGGCGGCGCCGGCGCCGACGTGCTCACCTACGCCATCGCGGTCGAGGAGCTGGCGCGCGTGTGCGCGGCCACTGCGGTGACGATGAGCGTCAGCAACTCGGTGTGCTGCTGGCCGATCGCTCGCTTCGGCGCCGAGGCGCTGCAGCGCAAGGTCCTGCCGGAGCTGGCGGGCGGTGCCCTCGGCGCCTTCGGCCTGACCGAGCCCGGCGCCGGCAGCGACGTCGGCAGCCTGCGCACCGCGGCGCGGCGGGACGGCGACTCCTGGGTGCTGTCGGGCGAGAAGGCCTGGATCAGCAACGCCGGCTTCGCCCGCTGGTACGTGGTGATCGCGCGCACCGACCCGGCGGCGGGCAAGCGCGGCATGTCCGCTTTCGTGGTGCCTGGCGATGCGCCGGGCTTCGCGGTCGGCGAGCCGGAGGAGAAGCTGGGGCTGCGGGCCTCGCGCACCGCGCCGATCTATTTCAACGACTGCCGGGTGCCCGCGGAGAACGTCCTCGGCAGTCCCGGCCAGGGGTTCAAGATCGCGCTGGCGACGCTCGACCACTCGCGGATCGGCATCGCCGCGCAGTCGGTCGGGATCCACCAGCGGGCGCTCGAGCTGGCCGTGGCGTATGCCCGCGAGCGGGTGCAGTTCGGGGTGCCGATCGCCCGCCACCAGGCGATCCGCTTCCGCATCGCGGAGATGGCCACCGAGCTGGCGGCGGCGCGGCTGCTGACCTGGCGCGCGGCGATCGCGGCCGGTGGCGCGGGCGCCGCCACGGACGCCCCGGAGGCCCCGGAGGCTGGCCGCCTGGCAGCCGAGGCCAAGCTCTTCGCCTCCGAGGCCGCCAACCGCGCCTGCCAGGAGAGCCTGCAGATCCACGGCGGCAACGGCTTTCACGATGACTACGAGATCTCGCGCCTCTACCGCGACGTGCGGGTGACCACCATCTACGAGGGCACCAGCGAGATGCAGCGGCTGGTGATCGCCCGGCACTTAATGTCGGGCAGTTAGTTCACGCCGCTCGGTGGGCGATACTCGAAGCATGAAACGGGTGCCAATAGCAATCGATCGAGGACTACTCAAAGCGTCCATCGGATCGCCCCCCGCATCCCCTCGATCCCCTTCCCACCCCTCCGGGGGGGAAGGGGACGCCCCCTCCCTCCCCCTCAAGGAAGTCTCTTTCTAGTGTCGAGCCTCGTCCTGATCGCGCTCCTGGCCGGGGCCGCGGGCATGGCCGTGGGCTGGCTGCTCGGCGGCCAGCGCGGCCATCGCAGCGACGCCGAGCGCGCCATGCTCGCCGAGCGCCTGCGCGGGCGCGAGGCGCGGCTCGAGGAGCTCGGGCAGCGGCTGGCGGCGCGCGAGCGCGAGGTGGAGGAGCGCCGCCGGGAGGCTGCCGGCTTCGGTTCGCGGATCGCGGAGCTGACGGTCACGCTCGACCAGGAGCGCCAGCAGGCGGCGGAGAAGCTGCGTCTGCTCGAGCAGGCGCAGGTCAAGCTGGGCGAGGCCTTCCGCGCGCTGTCGGCGGAGGCGCTGCAGCGCAACAACCTGTCCTTCCTCGACCTCGCCAAAACCACCCTCGAGAGCTTCCAGCAGGGCGCCCGCCAGGACCTCGACCTGCGCCGGCAGGCGATCGGCGAGATGGTGCGGCCGCTCGGCGAGTCGATCGGCAAGGTCGACCAGAAGCTGCTCGAGATCGAGAAGGAGCGCGCCGCGGCCTACGCCGGCTTGAGCGAGCAGCTGCGCGGCATGCGGGAGAGCGAGTCCAGGCTCGAGCGCGAGACCGGCCGCCTGGTCCATGCGCTGCGCACCCCGGCGGCGCGCGGCCGCTGGGGCGAGATGCAGCTGCGGCGGGTGGTCCAGATGGCCGGCATGCTCGAGCACTGCGACTTCGTCATGCAGTCCGAGATCGGTGGCGAGGACGGCCGCCTGCGCCCCGACATGGTGGTGCGGCTGCCGAACGGCAGGCAGCTGGTGGTCGACGCCAAGGCGCCGCTCGAGGCGTACCTCGAAGCCCTCGACATCGAGGACGAGGAGCTGCGGCGGGCCAGGTACGCTGCCCACGCCGGCCAGATCCGGGGGCACCTGGTCAAGCTCAGCGAGAAGAGCTACTGGAGCCAGCTCGAGGGCTCCCCGGAGTTCGTCGTCCTCTTCCTGCCGGGAGAGGTGTTCTTCAGCGCCGCCCTGGAGCAGGACCCGCGTTTGATCGAGTTCGGCGTCGAGCACAACGTCATCGTCGCCACGCCGACCACGCTCATCGCCATGCTGAAAGCCATCCACTATGGTTGGCGCCAGGAGCGGATCGCGGACAAGGCCCGTGAGATCAGCGAGCTCGGGCGCGAGCTCCACGATCGCCTACGCGTCTTCGCCAGCCACCTCGAGTCCATGCGGCGCGGCCTCGACCGCAGCGTCGAAGCCTTCAACCAGGCCGTCGGCTCGCTCGAGGGCCGCGTCCTGCCGCAGGCCCGCCGCTTCCGCGAGCTCGGCGCGACCGGCGGCGAAGAGATTCTCGTCGTCCACCCCATCCTGCGCGGCACCCGCTCTCCCGAGCTGCCGGCCGGCGACGCCGTCGGCGACGCGCCGGCGGCATCCAGGGACCCGGAAAAGCTGGCGGAGTGAGGGGAGGTCGCGCATCAGGCTGCGTGGCGGGTTGCCTCGTGGCGGCGGGACTTGCCGTCGCGTGCGCTGCCCCTGCGGGCGGTGCCGGCGAGGCCGGGCCGCGGCCGGTGGTGATGGCCGTGCGCACCCCTCCCGGCGACGGAGACCATGGGCTGGCGGCGGCGATCCGCGCCGGACGCTTCTACCGCCGAGCGGTGCCGCGCCTGGTCGGGGTGCGGGTGGAGGTGGGGCCGGCGGCGGCAGGCAGCGTCGAGCTGTTGCTCGACGTCGCGCCGGCGGCGATGGCGGCAGGAGCGGCGCGGTCGGCTGGCCTGCCGTTGCGCGTCGCCGAGGGTGCTGTCGAGCTGTCCGGCAGCCGTTATGGCGCGCCCGGCCAGGCGGTGGCGGCGCGCCTGCCCGGCGGTGCGCACCCGACCTGGCTGGTGGTCGGCGTGGACGTGGACGGCGCGGTGGCGCTCGCCGACCGGCTGCTCTTCGAGCTGGCCGACAAGGCTGGCGGCTTCGGCAACGCCGGCGGCGACCGCGCGGGCCGCGATCGCAGCGCGCCGCCGGATTCCTGGACGCTCGGCTTCGATTTCATGGTGCGTGAGGCGCCGCGCCTCGAACGCCGCGGGAAGTGGCGGCAGGCGGCGGGTGCGCTCGTCGTCGATCCGGCGAGCGAGCGCGACGACCTGCGGGAGTGGCAGCGTGCGATGGCCGCGCTACAGGAGCTGCCCGGCAAGCGGGTCACTCTGCTCGCTTCGCCGGCGCGCCTGGCCGGTCACGGCCGAGCCGAGCTGGAGCGCCTGACCGCGGAGCTCGACGGCGCGGTGGCGGCGATGGCGCCGCGGCTGCTCGGCGGCTCGGCGAGGGAGGCGCGGGCACGGCCGAGCGAGCGGCAGCAGCGGGAACTGATGCCGCGGCTGTCGGAGCCGCGGGAGTTGGAGCCGCGGGAGCCGGAGCCGAGGCAGCCGGAGCCGAGGCAGCCGGAGCCGCCGATCGTGGTGGCGGTCGAGGACGACTTCGTCGAGCAAGCGCGGCACGCCGGGGAGATCGGCGAGGCAGTGCAAGCCGCGCAGCCGGGCGATCGCGCCGAGCTGCACCTGGTTTACCATCCTGACGATCTGTTCGCCTATCGCGTCGCCCTGGCCGGCCGGCTGATCGCCCGCGCCGGCCTGGGCAGGGCAGCGGGCCTGACGCCGTGGCTCGAGCGCGGTGCCGCCTTGTGGCTGGCCGGCGACTGGTACGGCCGGCCCTACCGGGAATGGCTGCCCTGGCTGGCCGGTGCGGAGGTGCTGCCGTCCGGCGCCGAGCTGCTCGCGCCGGAAACGCCGCCCGAGGGGTCCACCGTGCTCTGGACGCCGGTGGCGGCGGCGTTGATCGACCACCAGCCGGGGGAGACGCTGATGGCCAAGCTCGCGGCCGTCCGCCGCTTGACGCCGCGCGACGTCGACTCCTGGCTTGGCGGGCTGGCAGCCCGGCCGGCGCCGCCGCGAGAGTCCACGGCAGCCACCGCCCGCACCGCTGCGGCCGCCGCCGCCGTGGCCAGTGCGGCCCCGGCCACCGCTGCCAGTGGCAAGGAGCCGCATGCGCCGCCGGCGCCGCTACCGTTCCTGCGCGGGGTGTCGCTGGCGATGGAGAACAGCCTGGAGGGCGGCTATCACGCGCCGGCGCTCGACCGGCAGCTCGACCGGCTGGCGGCGATGGGTGTGGACGCCGTGTCGCTGATGCCGTTCGCGTTCGAGGAAGGCCCGTCCGTGCCGCGCCTGCACGTGCTCGGCGGCAGCCCCGAGAGCGAGACCGACGTCGGGCTCATCCATGCGGTGCGCCGCGCCCGTGCGCACGGTCTGCGTACCCTCTACAAGCCTCACATCTGGGTCGGGGGCGGCAGCTGGCCGGGCGATGTGGCGATGCGCGACGAAGCGGCATGGCGGGAATGGTGGCGCGACTACCGCCGCTATGTGCTGCACCACGCGGTGCTCGCCCGCTGGTCGGGGGCGGACCTGTTCAGCATCGGCTGCGAGCTCTCCGGGACGCTTGGCCGGGCAGAGGATTGGCGGCGGCTGATCGCGGCGGTGCGCCAGGTCTTCCCTGGCCCGCTCACCTACGCGGGCAACTGGAGCGGCGACCTCGAGCGGGCGCCGTTCTGGGAGCAGCTCGACCTGGTGGGTGTCGACGCCTACTTCCCGCTGTCGCCCGATCCGGCGGCCGGGCGCACGGAGCTGGCGCGTGGTGCCGCCGCGGTGGTGGCGCATCTCGCCGCCGCCAGCCGCGCTCACCATCGGCCGCTGCTGCTCACCGAGGTGGGCTTCGCGGCCTGCCGCGCCACCTGGACGGCTCCCCACCGCGAGGGCGGCACGCCGTCGCAGGCGGACCAGGCGGCCGCCTACGCCGCCCTCTTCGGCGCGCTGGGGCATCCCTCCTGGCTCGCCGGAGCGTTCGTCTGGAAGGCCTTCAGCGGCGAAGCCGCAGCCGCGGACCAGCCACCGTCGGCCCGCCGGCGGCGGGACGAGGCCGCCGCGGACTTCCGCTTCCTCGGCCGCCAAGCCGAGGCGGCGATCGCTGCCTATTACTCCCGCAGATGAGACGCCGACTCCCTGCGCTGTCCGTTTTCAGGGATCGCGATGGACGATCGTGCCGACGTGCTCGCCCTCGAGGGCGGCCTGGATCCTCTCGGGATGGCGGCCGTTGACGAGCTGGAAGCGGTCGAGGAGGCGGGCGTTGGCGAGGAGGTCGAGGAGGACGGGCTCGAAGGGGAGGGTCGCGAGGCCCCGCGACCGCAGGCCGGCCACGGTGATCTCGGGGATGAGGCGAGCGGAGGGATCGAGCTTCGGGTCGGCGTCGTAGAGGCCGTCGACGTCCTTGACCAGGGTGAGGCTCTTGCAGCCGAAGCACTCGGCGAGCAGGAAGGCGCCGGCGTCGGTGCGGTGCGGCGGGATGCGGCCGACGCCCGGTGGGTGCTCCCAGAGCGAGTAGGGCGGCACGCTGCTGAACACGACACCCGGCGCGCCGTGCAGGAAGAGCGGCAGCAGGTGGCCGAAGATCTCGGGGGGGATGGCCACGACGCCCTGGGGGGCGAGCAGCGTCCCCAGGATGTGGGCATTGCCGAGCGCGTCGGCCGCGGCCAGCTGGGCCAGCACGCCGGTGGGCAGCCCGAGGTCGATGCCGATCGAGAAGACGTGCCGGGTGCGCACGCCGCCGCCGGTGCCGAGGATCAGCTTCCAGCGCCTCAGGCAGTCGGCGAGGGCGGCGACCACCGGGTAGACCACCTGCCTCCCCTCGTCGAAGATCGAGCGGCCGCCGATCTTGAGCACGTGCGCCTCGGGCAGCATGCGGACCACCTGGCTCTCGGTGGAGCGCTCGACCTGGCGATCGAGCAGGCTCTCGCGCATCAGCCGCGAGCGGACGTGGTGGCGCGGCCCGGGCGCGGCCGCGGGGCCGCTCTCGTGCCGCGCTCGCGGATCGCTGGCGGATGGGCCGGATGCGGCGGGATTCGTTTCGCTCATCGGTACGCGTTCCTCGGTCGGTGGCGGCGGTGGTGGTGGCGGGGTCAGTCGGCGCTGATGACGGTGCCCACCGGCTCGCCTGCCAGGGCGCGGGTGAGGTTGCCCGGCACCAGGCCGTTGATGACCTGGATGGAGCGCCGGATGCGGGCGTTGGCCATGAACTCGAGGACGGCGCGCTCGACGACGACGTCCTCGAGGTCCATCTCCGCGAGCTCGGCCACGGTGGCGCTCGGGATGAACCGGGCGTGCCGGTCCTTCTTCGGATCCGCGGTGTAGAGACCCTCGACGTCCTTGACGAAGATCATCGACCGGGTGCCGAGCACCTCGCTGACCAGGTAGGCGCCGGTGTCGGTGCGATGGGGCGGGATGCGGCCCTGGCCCAGCGCCGGGTTCTGTTGCCAGTAGATATAAGGAGGCATGCCGAAGAAGATGACGGCGCCGCGCTCGGCCAGGTAGAGGGGGAGCTGCGCGAACTGGGCAGGCTCGATGAACGGGATGCCGTGCTTCGCCAGCAGGTAGCTCATCATCCGGGCGTTCTGCATGCTGACGAAGGTGCCGAGCACGGACAGCACTCCCGTCGGCATGCCGAGGTCGAGGCCGACGCTGTAGGCGTGCCGGGCGCGCGTCCCCGCGCCGGTACCGAGGATCATCTGGTGGCGGCCGAGGTTGGCGACGATCTCGTCGATCAGCGGGAAGACGGCGGTGCGCCCGCGGTCGATGAAGCTCTGCCCGCCGATCTTGACGACGTTGGCCTGGGGCAGGATGTGGATGGGCGCTGGCAGGCCGGTGCGGGCGAGCAGCTCCGTATCGGAGAGCGAGCCCTCCACCAGCGCCTGGCCCAGCTCGGTCAGCAGGTCGTCGTTCGCCGCGGCGATCTCGTTCTCTGTATCCATCTAAGGCTCCCGTAGTGTCCTGGCAATCCAGCAATCGAGGACACTACCAAGACTCCATTCCCAGGCGCACGCCTTCGAGGACGTAGGTCTCCTCGGCGGACGACTCGGCTTCGAGGTCTCCGAAGGTCTGCCGAGCCCAGGCTTCCAGCTCCTCGAGGACCGACTCCTGGACCCCCGGCGGCAGCACGAGGCCGCCGAGGCCGGGCTTGCCGCGCCAGCTGTCGAGCGACTGGCGGGGGCTGTGCCGCGCCGGCCAGCGCGCGACGGCGGTGCGCGGCAGCTCGGCGGCGCCGCGCTCGCGGCACGCTGCGAGGAAGCGCCGGCTGCCGGCGGTCCGGGGCGTGAAGCCGCGCTCCCGCACCAGGCGCTGCATCTCGCGCGACATGCGGGCCTTGACGCTCTCCGGATCCCGCTCCACCCAACCCAGCAAGCAGACGCCGCCGCCGGCCTCCGGGCCGCCGTGGCCGCCGCGGGCGCCACGGCCGCTGTTGCCTCCGCTTGCCGCCGGCGGCGCCGGACCGGCGACGCGAAAGACCTCGTCGACCACGTGCGCAAGCGGCAGCAGGTGCATGGCCCGCGAGCTGAAGATCACCCGCGCCGCGCCGGCGGGCAGCGGCCAGGGGCGTGCGCCGTCGGCCTGCACCAGCCCGGCAGGGCCGGCCCCCGGCCGGCGGCGGAAGACTTCCAGCATGCCGCGCGATCGGTCCAGGCCGACGTAGCGCACCGGGTGATCGAGGAACCAGCGGCCGATCATGCCGGTGCCGGCGCCGATCTCGAGCACCCGATCGCCTTCCCCGGCCCCTGCCAGGGCGATCACGGCAGCGGCGACGGCGCGGCAGTCGCTCTCCGGCAGCCCGACGCGGCGATCGAACGTCGGCGCCTGCCCGTCGAAGGGAGTCGGCGAACCGATCCCGGGAGTCGGTGCTGGCATCGATACGGCGTCCGGAATGCTCAAAGGATGGAAGGCTGCGCGCGAAACGATATGGGAAGCCAGGGGCGAAGGCAAGGCCGCGGGCCCACCGGCGGCCCGCGTGGCTACCCCTATAATCGCCGGGATGGTCGAGTCCTACGACGAGCTGCTCGCGACCGGCGTGGCGGCCGCGAACGCCGGAGCGGTGGTGCTGCGGCGGTACTTCCGGTCCGGCGACCTGGACGTGGCGCGCAAGGCCGAGAACGACTTCGTCACCCGGGCCGACCGCGAGAGCGAGGCGGCGGTGCTTGGCGAGATCCGCCGGCGCTTCCCGGGGCACCGCATCCTGGCGGAGGAGGGCGGGCGGGGCGGCGGCGGCAGCGAGTACCAGTGGCTGGTCGATCCGCTCGACGGCACCACGAACTTCCTGCAGGGCCTGCCGGTGTGGTGCATCTCGGTCGCCTGCATGCGAGGCGGGGAGGTGGTGGCGGGGGTGGTCCTCGATCCGCCGGGCGAGAACCTCTTCACCGCGGCGCTGGGCTCCGGTGCGCGGTGGAACGGCAGGCCGATGGCGGTCTCCGGCCATCCCGGGCTGTCGGGGTCGTTCCTGGCCACCGGCTATCCGTTCCGCGCCCACGCGACGCTCGACGTCTATCTCGGCGTCTTCCGCGAGGCGTTCCTCGCGGCCAAGGCGATCCGCCGCTGCGGCGCCGCCGCGCTCGACCTCGCCTACACCGCGGCCGGCGTCTACGACGGCTTCTTCGAGTTCCGGTTGTCGCCGTGGGACATCGGCGCCGGGGTGCTGCTGGTACGCGAGGCCGGCGGCACGGTCACCGACGTCGACGGCGGCGAGGGCTTCTTCGCCGGCGGCAACGTGGTGGCCGGCAGCCCGGCCGTGCAGCGCGAGCTCCGCGACGTGGTGGCGCGCCACGCCAGCGAGGCGGACCTCGACCGGCTCAGCCCGGTCGCCGCGGCCGTGGCGCGAGAGCGGTGACGCCCCTGCCCGCGGCCGTGCCATGAAGTGGCAGCGCCCGCCCGCGGCGGCGGCCGCCGCCAGCTTCGAGGTGCAGGTCCATCCGGCTGGCAGCGCGGGGCAGGTGCGCTACTTCCGGTTGACCCGCCGCCACCTCACCGGCTGGTCGCTGCTGGGGCTCGCGTACCTGCTGCTGCTGGCGGGCGCCCTGGGGCTGGCGCCCGGGGTGATCGCCGGTTGGGTTGGCAGCGAGGAGTACCGCGGCCTGACGGCTGAACGGACGCGGCAGGGAGAGCGGCTGCTGGCGCTGGTGGGGCGCCTCGAGCAGCTGCGGGGGCGAAGCGAAGAGCTGTTGCGGCGGGTGCGCATGGTGTCGGCCGCCTACGACCTGCCGCCCGCGACGGCGAGGGCGGCCGGGGACGAGCCTTCCCGGGTCGCGCCGGCGGAGTCGATCTACGACAGCGCGGTGCGGCAGGGGGAGAGGTCACGGGACCTTGTCCGCGGCCAGCTCGGCGCCGTCGAGGCAGGGGTGGCCGCGGTGCGCGCCTTCGAAGCCGGCCATCCCGACCAGGTGCGCGCCACCCCGGCGGTGTGCCCGCTGCGCGGCGACCGCTACGTGCTCAGCGTTCCTTACGGAAGGCAGCGCGGCGCCTTCGCTCCCGGCCTCGGCTTCCACGCCGGGATCGACCTGGCGGCGCCGCGCGGCACCCCCATCCTCGCCCCGGCCGACGGCGTGGTGACCTTCGCGGGCCAGGTGCCGCTGGCGCGCAGCCCCGCCTGGTGGCGCTACGGCAACCTGGTGGCGGTGGCGCACGGCGACCGCTACCTCACCCTCTACGGCCACTGCGACGAGCTGAAAGTCGCCGCCGGCCAGACCGTGCGGCGCGGCGATCCCCTGGCCGCCGTCGGCAGCTCCGGCTGGAGCCTCAGCCCGCACCTCCACTACGAGATCAGGCGCCGCGGCGCCAGCGGCGCCCTGTCACCCGTCAACCCCCTCATCTACATCCTCGATCACCGCTGGCCCGACGAAGAGCGCCTCCTGGCCCGGGCCCCAGACCCCGCCGCCACCTACGAACCCCTACCCCCGGGCCTCGACCACCCGCCCGCCGCAGGCAGACGACCCCACCGGTAGGCCCTTCGCAGGGCAGATCACGGCAGCCATTTGGCCAGAACGTGGCCGGAGAGCCAACTGGACGGAGGCGAGGAGAGCCAGGGTCTCGGACGGCGGATCTCCTCGCGGCCGCCCTTTGGGCCAGAAGGTGGCCGGAGAGCCCAATGGCCGGAGGGGAGGAGAGCCAGGGCCGCGGGCGGTGGATCTCCTCGCTGCCGACCTTTGGACGAGGCGCCGCAATCCACCACCCCTCCGCATCCACGGCCCGAGCGCCTCGTCCAAAGGGAGGCTGCGAGGAGATCCGCCGACCGCGGCCCGGGTCGGAGGGAGATTCCCCGGAGGCGCCCGGATCGGAGGGAGATTCCCCGGAGGCGCGCGTCTCAGATCCCCGTGACCCGCACCACCTCCTCGAACGTCGTCGTGCCTTCGGCGAGCTTGCGGAGGGCCGACTGGCGGAGGGTGCGCATGCCGTTCTTGACCGCTTCGCGCTTGATCTCGGGGGCGTCGGCGCCGCGCAGGACCAGCGACTTGACGGCGTCGTCGATGGCCAGGATCTCGAAAATGCCGGTGCGGCCGAGGTAGCCGGTGCCGCGGCACTCGAAGCACCCCTCGCCCTCCTTGACCTTGATGCGCTTGCCGGCGGGGACCGACAGGCGCAGGGTGGCGGCCTCGTCGGCGGAGAGGTGGCGCTCGGCGATGCAGTGCGGGCAGATGCGGCGCAGCAGCCGCTGCGCCATGGAGCCGACCAGCGTCGAGCTGATCAGGAAACGCTCGACCCCGAGGTCCACCAGGCGGGAGATCGACGAGGCGGCGTCGTTCGTGTGCAGGGTCGAGAAGACCAGGTGGCCGGTGAGCGCCGCCTGGATGGCGTACTGGGCGGTCTCCGGGTCGCGAACCTCGCCGACCATGATCACGTCCGGGTCCTGGCGCAGGATGTGGCGCAGGGCGACGGCGAAAGTGATGCCGACCTTGAGCTGGACCGACGTCTGGTTGAACTCCTCGTAGACCATCTCGATCGGATCCTCGATGGTCGTGACGTTGAGCTCGCGGGTGGCGATGGTCTTGAGCGTCGAGTAGAGGGTGGTGGTCTTGCCGGAGCCGGTGGGTCCGGTCACCAGGATGATGCCGTGAGGGCGGCTGATGAAGTCGTTGAACAGCTGCATCTCGTCGGGGTAGAAGCCCAGCCCGGTGAGGTCCTGCAGCAGCAGCTGCGGGTCGAAGATGCGCATCACCACCTTCTCGCCGAAGGCGACGGGCAGGGTGGCGATGCGCAGCTCGACGTCGCGGCCGCTGCGCGTGGCCTTGATGCGGCCGTCCTGGGGGCGGCGCTTCTCGGCGATGTCCAGGCGCGACATGGTCTTGATGCGCGACACCACCGCGGCGTGAACGATCTTGGGCATCTTCTGGATGTCGTGCAGGACGCCGTCGATGCGGAAGCGGATCAGGCTCTCGTCGCGCTTCGGCTCGATGTGGATGTCGCTCGCCCGGCTGTCGAAAGCATGCTGCATCATGAACTCGACGGCGTTGACCACGTGCTGGTCCGAGGACTCGATCTCGGTCTCGCTCTTCATCCGCACCAGCTGCTCGAGGTTGCCGAGGTCGATGCCGCTCGACAGGTCGCGCTCGGCGCGCTTGACCGAGTGGCGCAGGCCGTAGAACTCGGTGATCGCCTTGAGGATGTCGGGCTCGGAGGCGACCACCAGCTCGATGTCGCGGCCGGCGATGCGGCGGAAGGAGTCGACGCCTTCGAGGTCGTAAGGGTTGGCGCAGGCGACGCGCAGGCGGCCGTTGGTCATCTGCAGCGGGATCATGCGGTGGCGGCGCGCGAACGGCCGCGACATCTTCGACTCCATGAGGTCGGCGTTGAGGCTGAGGCTGTCGATGCGTTGATGGATCAGGCCGGCATCGGCGGCGATGGCCTGGGCGATCTCCTGCTCGCCGACGGCGGTCCCCGCATCCTTGGCGTGGGGCAGGTGCAGGCGCATCACCAGGTCGTAGGCGAGGGCCTTCTGCTCGTAGGCGGCGCTCGAGCGCAGGCGGTGGGGCACGAGCTTGGCCTCCTGGCGGATGGTCTCGCCCTGCTCGCGCGTGACGTAGCCCTGGCGGACCAGGATGTCGGCCACCAGTTCGGGGGTGAGGTTCATGGGTTCGAGCCTCCTGCGTCGTGCCGCTCGCCACCAGTCTAACGGAAGACGCCTCCGGGGAATCTCCCTCCGGGCGCCTCCTGGGAATCTCCCTCCGGCCCTGCCCTCCTCCCCTCCGGCCACAGGGCTCTCCGGCCACCGTCAAGAATAGATCAATTGAAGAGCAATTGATCTATTCCAAGGCGCGCTGTTGACCGGATTTTACGGAGGCACTGTCGCGGCTCGATCCGGGCCGCGGCGGTGACGCCGGATGTAGTCAGGAGAGCTACGCCGCGATATAATCATTATAAATGTCGTCCCGGGCGCCGGCGGGTGGTGGAGGGTACCGCGGAGCGTCTGCGGCTGGTTTCCCTGGATTCCGCGGCGGTCGCCGGCAGGGTCAATTAGATCATCTTCATATCGTAATGTCGTCCAGGCCGTCAATATCCGCAATGCCGGCGATGTCGGCAATGCCGCCGATGCCGGTTATGCCGGCAACGACGGGCTGCGGCGACGTCTCGCTCCAACCCGCGGCGGCAGCCGGCGGCCGGCGAGCACGGCGCGATGAGCTGAATCCAGGCCCGCTGTCGTTATCAGAGATCGGAGCCCCTCGGAGCTCCAGCGAATGGAGCAGAGGCAGAGGAGGATTCGCGATCGTGCCGGCAGCAAGCAGGACAGGACGGGTCAACTGGGGCGCCGAGGGCGAAGGCGCCATGCGCATCGCGGTCACGGGCATCGGGACGGTGACGCCCCTGGGCATCGGCCGCGAGGAGCTGTGGCGGGGCCTGCTCGCCGGCAGGCACGGCTTCGCGCCGGTCGAGTCGTTCGACACCTCCGCCTTCCGGGTGCACCTGGGGGCCGAGGTCCGGGGGTTCTCGCCGGCGCCTTACGTGCGCACGCTCGATCCGGCGCGGATCGGGCGGGCGTCGCAGTTCGCGATCACGGCGTCGCGGCTGGCTCTCGCCGATGCCGGACTGGGCGATTGGCTCGAGGGCGAGCAGGGGGGAGTGGCCGGCGAGCGCGCTGGCGTGGCCCTGGGCACCACCTCGGGCGAGTCGCGCGAGATCGAGCGCTTCGACGACCGCTATCTCGCCGGCGAGCTCGACGCGGTGGGCGGCGAGTTCATGGCGCGCTATCCAAGCCACATGATCGCGGCGCACGTCGCGCGCGAGCTCGGCCTCGCCGGGGTCAACAGCATGATCCCGGCGGCCTGCGCCGCCGGCAACTACGCCATCGCCCATGCGGTCGACGTGCTGCGCGCCGGCCGCGCCGGCCTGATGCTGGCCGGCGGCGCCGACGCCTTCTCGCGCACCACCTTCGCCGGCTTCGCCCGTCTCGGCGCCATCGCCCCCGAACGCTGCCAGCCCTTCGATCGCGGGCGCCAGGGGATGATTCCCGGCGAGGGAGCGGCGGTGCTGGTGCTCGAGCCGGCCGCGGCGGCGCGGCAGCGGGGGGCCCGGATCTACGCCGAGGTCGCCGGCTACGGCCTGTCGTGCGACGCCCATCACATGACGGCGGCCCATCCGGAAGGCGAGGGAGCGGTGCGGGCGATGTCGCGCGCCCTGGCCGACGCCGGGGTGGCGCCGGAGGAGGTGAGCTACATCAGCGCCCACGGCACCGGCACGTTGACCAACGACCGTCTCGAGACCATCGCGGTGAGGGAGGTGTTCGGGGCCGGGACCAGGGTGCCGATCAGCTCGGTGAAGTCGATGCTCGGCCACACCATGGGCGCGGCATCGGCGATCGAGGCAGCGGTGTGCGCGCTGGCGGTGGCGAACGACGAGATCCCCCCGACGATCGGCCTCGAGGATCCGGAGGGCGACCTCGACTACGTGCCGAACACCGCGCGCCGCCACCGGGTGGCGGTGGCGATGAACAACGCCTACGCCTTCGGCGGCAGCAATGCCTCGACGGTCTTCAGGAAATACGGCGCGGCATGAGCGGCACGAGCGACACGGCCGGGGCGCCCGCGGGCTCTCAGCTGGTGCCGCGGTTCACCGGGCAGGGATACGGCGACGAGGACCTGGTGGCGCGGCGGCATTGGGTGGAGGAACGGACAGGGGCGCGGCTGGAACATGTGGGCCGGTGCTCGCTGACCGGCGAGGAGATGCGGGGCAACGTCGAGAACCCGATCGGCGCCGCGCAGGTGCCGCTGGGGGTGGCCGGGCCGCTGGCGGTCCAGGGCGAGCACGCCCGCGGCACCTTCTACGTGCCGCTGGCCCTGACCGAGGGCGCGGTGGTGCGCTCCTACGAGCGCGGCATGATCGCGCTCACCCGGTCCGGCGGCGTGGTGGCGCGGCTCTATGCCGACGAGAACCGGGTGGCGCCGGTCTTCCGGTTCGACGGCGTGGCGGAGGCGCGGCAGTTCTGCCTGCGGCTGCCGGAGCTGCTGCCGGAGCTGCGGGCCGCGGCGGAGGCGACCACCCGGCACGGACGGCTGCTGCGGCTCGAGCCGCGGCCGCTGGGGCGGGCGGTGATGGTCAACTTCTGTTACTCGACCGCCGACGCCCACGGCATGAACATGATCGCCAAGGCGACCGAGAGCGCCTGCGAGCTGCTGGTGGCCCGCGGCGTCGCGCGGCGCTACACGATCTTCAGCGCCATGGACTCCGAGAAGCGGGCGAGCGGCGCGCTGTTCGGCGGCGGCAAGGGCAAGCAGGTGGTGGCGGGCGCCCGCCTGCCGGCGCGGCTGGTGCGGGCCTACCTGCACACCACTCCCGCGGAGCTGCGCGAGGTCTGGGAAGCCACGCTGCTCGGCCACCTGCAGTCCGGCGCCCTCGGCTACAACGGCCAGTACGCGAACGGCCTGGCGGCGCTGTTCATCGCCTGCGGCCAGGACGTCGCCAACGTCGCCAACTCCGCGGTAGGGATCACGCACGCGGAGGTGACCCCCGAGGGCGACCTCTATGCCAGCGTCACGCTGCCGTCGCTGACGGTGGCGACGGTGGGCGGCGGCACCGGCGGCGGCACCGCCCGCGAATGCCTGGAGATGCTCGGCTGCGCCGGTCCGGGAGGGGCGCCGAAGCTGGCGGAGATCGTCGCCGCGACGCTGCTCGCCGGCGAGCTGTCGATGGGCGCGGCGCTGGCCAGCGGCGAGTTCGTGGCGGCGCACGAGGCCTACGGGCGGAACCGCCCGCCGGCCGCGCCGGTGCCGGCGGCGGACGACCGGCCGGAGGAGGCGGAGTGAAGCGCCTCTTCCGCGGCCTGCGGCGGCCACCCGACGCAGCGTACGACGTGGTGGTGATCGGCTCCGGGATCGGCGGCCTGATCGCGGCCAACCTGCTGGCGCGAGATGGCGCGCGGGTGCTGCTGGTCGAGCAGCACTACATGGCCGGCGGCTACTGCAGCACCTTCCGCCGCGGCGGCTACACCTTCGATGCGGCCACTCATTTCTATCCGCTGCTCGGCAACCCAGAGACGCTCACCGGCAGGCTGCTGGTCGAGCTGGGGGTCGAGACGCGGTGGGTGAAGATGGACCCGGTCGACACCTTCCATCTCCCGGACGGGACACGCTTCGACGTGCCGGCGGCATTCGATGCCTACCTGGCGATGCTCAAGGCCCTGTTCCCGCACGAGGCCACGGCGCTCGACGTCTTCTTCGGCGAGGTGCGCCAGGCCAACCTGCTGGGCCTGCTGCGCTATTTCCGCGGCCGCGAGGCGCCGGGCCTGGCGCCGTATGCCGAGCTGACGGTGCGGCAGGTGCTCGAGCGGCACTTCCGCGACCGCAAGCTCAAGCTGCTGCTCACCGCCGACTGCCCGCACTGGGGATCGCCGCCGGACCGCACCTCGTTCGTCTTCGACTCGATGCTGCGGCTGTCGTACTTCCTCGGCAACTACTATCCCCGCGGCGGCTCCCAGGCCTTCGCCGACGAGCTGGCGCGCTGCTTCGAGGAGCGCGGCGGGCACGTCCTGATGAGCACCGCGGCGCGCCGCATCCTCGTCGAAAGCGGCGATGGCGGCGCTGGCGGCGAAGGCGGCGCTGGCGGCGATCGTTGCGATGGCGGCGATCGTTGCGAGGGCGGCCGGGCCTGCGGCGTCGAGCTCGAGACCCTGCGCGGGCCGGTGAGCAGTCTCTCGGGGGGCCATTTCCGGGTGCGCTGCGGCGCCGTGGTGTCGAACGCCGACCTGCTGCACACCTGGGAGGCGCTGGTGCCGCCGGAGCACGTGCCGCCCGGCTACGTCGCGGGCCTGCGGCGCCTGCGCCCCACGTATCCCTGTTACCTGATGCATCTCGGCCTGACCGGCGTCGAGCCGGCGACGATCGAGCGGCTCCAAGGCTACTACTGGCGCGACTGGGACACCGACCAGGCGGCGGCGGGAGCGGTGGACTTCAAGCTCTTCGCGCCGACCCAGTACGAGCCGGCGATGGCGCCGCCCGGGGGCCAGGTGCTGATCGTGCAGAAGATCGTGGACACGGATTACGACGCGGCGGAGGCGAGCGGCGGCTGGCCGGGCCACAAGCAGGACGTCGACAGCTTCGTGCTCGCCCGGCTCGAGCAACTCTTACCCGGCATCGGCGCCCGCATCGCGGTGCGCACCAGCGCCTCGGCGCGCACCTCCTGGCGCTTCACCCTCAACCACCAGGGCGCCATGCTCGGCTGGGAGATGTCGCCCGAGCAGGTGGGCGCCGGGCGTCCCGATCTCACCGCTCCGCTCGCCGGTCTCTACACCGTCGGGCATTGGACACGGCCCGGCGGCGGCATCACGCCGGTGATCGTGTCGGCGCAACGCGCGGCAGCGTTGGCGTCCGGTAACCGCAAGGCGTTATCGATCATGCATTCCAAGGATCAAAGTCTCTCGGCCGAACGTCGCGGCGGAGCCGCTGCCGCAGAGCTCCAGAATCGCCGGGAATTCTCCGCGAGACGCAGTCGAACACGCAGCCTGCAAGGCACCTGTAACGGGTGAGGGTGCAGAGGCGCCTTCGGGGTACGGGGAAAAGCGCCTCGAACCTGGACGCAACCGACGACGCGAGGAGGGCACGTCATGAATGCTTCAGAGGTCAGGAACCAGATCAAGAAGATCATCGGCAGCATCGCCGGCATCGACCCGCAGCGCATCGGCGACGAAGCCACGCTCCGCGGCGAGCTCGGCCTGGATTCGTTGTCGCTGCTCGAGATCGGCGTCGACGTCGATCTCGCGTTCCAATTGAACCTGCCGGACGAGAGCTACAAGGAGATCGACAGCCTGCCGGCCATGGTCGAGCTGGTGATGCACCGGCAGGCCCAGCTGCCTGCCGCCGGCGAGGGCGTCCGGGAAGCCGTGGCAGGGTGACGTGGTGAAGCGGGTGATCGATCCGGTGAACGGGCGGTCAAGGGAGCGGCCCACCGGTGAGTGATGCGGCGAAGGGCAGGCGTGTCGCCGTCACCGGCCTGGGAACGGTGACGCCGGTGGGCACCGGCAAGGAAGAGGTGTGGGCGAGCCTCCTCGCCGGGCGGCTGGGGTTCGCGCCGGTGACCTCGTTCGACACCCGGGCTTTCAACGTCCACCTGGGCGCCGAGGTGCAGGGATTCTCGTCCGCTCCCTATGTGCGCAGGCTCGATCCCGGGAGGATGGGGCGCGCCTCCCAGCTGGCGATCGCCGCGGCGCGCCTGGCGCTGGCCGACGCCGGGCTCTGCGGCGAGCTCGGCGAGCCCGCCGAGGTCGGCGAGCCGGCGCAGGCCGGCGTGGCCATGGGGACCACCTCGGGGGAGCCGCGCGAGGTGGAACGCTTCGACGACCGCTATCTCGCCGGTGAGCTCGACGCGGTGGGTGCGGAGTTCATGACGCTCTATCCCTGTCACATGATCGCGGCGCACGTGGCGCGCGAGCTCGGCTTTGCCGGCATCAACACCATGATCCCGGCGGCATGCGCGGCCGGCAACTACGCCCTGGCCCATGCCGTCGACGTGCTGCGTGCCGGGCGCGCCGAGCTGATGCTGGCCGGGGGCGCCGATGCCTTCTCACGTATCACCTATGCCGGGTTCGCGCGGCTCGGCGCCATCGCGCCCGAGCGCTGCCAGCCCTTCGACCGCCGGCGCAAGGGGATGATTCCCGGCGAGGGGGCGGCGGTGCTGGTGCTCGAGCCGTTCGACGCGGCGCGGCGGCGGGGGGCGCGCATCTACGCCGAGGTGGCCGGCTACGGGCTGTCGTGCGACGCCCACCACATGACGGCCGCTCATCCCGACGGCGACGGCGCGGTGCGGGCGATGTCTCGCGCCCTGGCCGACGCCGGGTTGGCACCCGAGCAGGTGAGCTACATCAGCGCTCACGGCACCGGCACGCCAACCAACGACCGGCTGGAGGCGATCGCGGTGGGACGGGTGTTCGGGGCCGGGACACGGGTCCCGATCAGCTCGATCAAGTCGATGCTCGGCCACACCATGGGTGCGGCGTCGGCGATCGAGGCGGCGGTCTGCGCGCTGGCGGTGGCCACCGACGAGATCCCGCCGACGATGGGCCTGGAGGACCCGGAGAACGACTTCGACTATGTGCCGAACGAGGCGCGCCGGCTCCGGGTGGAGGTGGCGATGAACAACGCCTATGCCTTCGGCGGCAACAACGCCTCGACGATCTTCAGGAAGTGCGAGGTGTCGTGAGGCGCAGCCGCGGACTCTCCGCCGCTTGCCACCGATCGCGACGCGCCATGCAAACTCAGTCCGAGCCACGCCCCCCGGGACCCGCGCCAGGCGCTGCCGGCCGTCGCCAGGTGGTCGTCACCGGCGCCGGCGTGGTGTCGCCGCTCGGCGACTCGCCGGCGGCGCTGCACCGGGCGCTCGCCGCCGGCGCCTCCGCCCGCAAGCCCATCGAGCTGTTCGAGACCAGCGGCATCGGCTGCCACGAGGCCGGCGAGATCCGGCCGTTCGATCCCCAGGGCTACGTCGGCGAGCGGAACCTGCGGCCGCTCGACCGCACCTCGCGGCTGCTGGTGGTGGCGGCGCAGCTGGCGCTGGCCGACAGCGGCTGGGCGCCGGCCGGGCGGCCCCGCCCGGCCGGGACCCCGCCGGGTGCCGCGGGGCCGCCGGGCGAGACCTCGGCGCTGCCAGCGATGCAAGCGATGCCGGCGCTGCCGGCGATCCTTGCGAACGGCGCGCGGCCTTCCGCCGCCGCCGCCGAGGTGGGGCTGGTCGTGGGCACCACGTTCTGCAGCGTGCGCACCATCGCCGAGTTCGACCGCCGCGCGCTGCGGCTGGGGCCGACCCATGCCAGCCCGCTCGACTTCGCCAACAGCGTGATCAACGCCGCCGCCGGCCAGGCCGCCATCTGGCATGGCCTGCGCGGGGTCAACTCGACGCTGGCGGGCGGCGAGGCGTCGGGGCTGCAGGCGATCGCGCAGGCGACCGAGCTGGTGCGCTCCGGCCGGGCGGACGCGGTGCTGGCGGGCGGCGCCGAGGAGCTGTGCTTCGAGTCCTTCTTCGGCTATTACCGCGCCGGGCGGCTGTGCGGGACGCTGGACCGCGGCGCCGCCGAGCGGCCGGTCCCGTTCGACGCGCGGCGCAACGGCTTCAGCCTCTCCGAGGGAGCGGCGCTGCTGATGCTGGAGGAGGCGTCGGCGGCGGCGGCGCGCGGCGCGGCGGTGCGCGCCGAGGTGCTCGGCTGGGGAGCTGCGTTCGCCGCGGCGAGCGGCGAGGCCGGCATGGCGGATGCCGTGGCGCGGTCGGTGCGGCTGGCGCTTGCCGACGCCGGCGCGACGCCGGCCGAGATCGGCTGCCTGTCGGCGTCGGCGAGCGGCAGCGTGATCGTCGATCGCGCCGAGGCGCGGGGCGTGGCGGCGGCCCTGGGCGAGCGGGCTGCGGATCTGCCGGTCGCCGCGATCAAGGCGATGCTGGGAGAGGGCCTCGGAGTCTCGGCCGCCTGGCAGGCGGTGGACCTGGTGGAGACGATCGGCGACGGTGTGCTGCCGGGCATCGCCGGTCTCGAGCAGCTCGAGCCCGGGCTGGCGCTGCCCCTGCCGGAGACGGTGCCGGCGTCCACCCGCCGCCTGCAGCCGGCGGCGCGGCAGCGGGTCCTCATCACTGCCGTCGGCGCCGACGGGCACTGCGCCGCGCTCGTGCTGGGGGCGCCATGAGAGATCGAGCCGATCGCAGCGGTCGCAGCAGTCGCCGCGGCCGCAGCGGCCGCGGCGACGAGGCGGGCACCGC
>DATDGZ010000445.1:0-5283 GCA_036521795.1 Thermoanaerobaculia bacterium
GGCGCCGCCAGGTCCGGCCGAGGAGCCGCCGCCCGAGGGGCTGGAAGGCGGCGGCCGATGAGGGGGGCGGGCAGCGAGCGCGAGCGCCGGGAGCTGCGGGAGCTCGCCCTGCTCTATGGCGTGCAGCCCGCCTACTTCGACGTCTCGGGCAATCACGTCGAGGCGTCCGCGGAGTCGCTGCTGGCGGTGGCCTCGGCGCTCGCCGGGCCGTTCGAGGGCATGGACGACGTGGCGGAGGCGCTCGCGGCGCGTCGCGACGAGCTCGAGTCGCGGTTGATCGAGCCGGTGCTGGTGGCCTGGGACGGCCGCCTGTCGGAGATCGAGCTGCGCTGCCCCGAGGCGCCGGGGATGGGCAGCGGGGGATCGATCGGCAGCGGCGGGCCGAGCCGTGACGGCGGCGCCCTCGTCTGCCATCTCGACCTCGAGAACGGCGAGCGGCGCGCCTGGACCTACGATCTCGACAGCCTCCCCCAGGCCACCCCGCGGATCCGTTGGCTGGCGCTGCCCGAGGCGCTGCCGCCCGGCTATCACCGCCTCGAGGTGAAGCTCGGCGGGCGCGCCGCGCGGGCGCTGGTGATCGCGGCGCCGGTGCGCTCCTATGCCGGCGACGGCCAGCCGTCCTGGGGAGTGTTCCTGCCGCTCTACGCGCTGCGCACGGCGCGTTCGTGGGGGACCGGCGACCTCACCGATCTCGCGGCGCTGGCGGAGTGGACGGCGGGGCTCGGCGGCGGGGCGGTGGCGACGCTGCCGCTGCTGGCCACCTTCCTCGACGTGCCTTGCGAGCCGAGCCCCTACGCGCCGGCCTCGCGCCTGTTCTGGAACGAGCTCTATCTCGATCCGCGGCAGCTGCCGGAGGCGACGCTCTGCCCGGCGGCGCAGCGGCTGCTCGAGTCGACCGAGCTGGCGGCCGAGATGCAGGCCCTCGCCTCCCAGCCGCTGGTCGACTACCCGCGGGTCGCGACCCTCAAGCGCCGGGTGCTCGACGAGATGGTGGCGTGGTGCTTCGCCACCCCGGGGCCGCGCCGCCAGGAGCTCGAGCGCTTCGTCGCCGGGCGCCCCCAGCTCGCCGACTATGCCGCCTTCCGCGCCGTCGGCGACCGCCGCGGCGAGAGCTGGCAGGCGTGGCCCGAACGGCTCCGCGAGGGCAACCTGGCGCCGGCCGACTACGACGCCGAGGACTACCGCTACCACCTCTGGGTGCAGTGGGCGATGGAGCAGCAGATGGAGCAGGCGGCCGGCCGCGCCCGCGGCGGCGCCGCCTCCGGGAGCCCGGACCGCTCCGGGGGACCCGGCGCAGCCGCCCCGGTGGGGGGGGGCGGGCGCCCCGGGCTGTACCTCGACATGCCGCTCGGCGTCCACGGCAGCGCTTACGACGTCTGGCGCGAGCGCGACGTCTTCGCCGCCGGCGCCTCGGCGGGAGCGCCGCCCGACGCCTTCTTCACCCGGGGCCAGGACTGGGGCTTCCCGCCGCTGCGGCCGGACCGCCTGCGCGAGCGCGGCTACGACTACCTGATCGCCTCGCTGCGTCACCATCTCCGGCACGCCGGCGTGCTGCGCCTCGACCATGTCATGCAGCTGCATCGCCTGTTCTGGGTGCCGCGGGGCCTAGGGCCGGCGGGCGGGGTCTACGTGCGCTATCCGCACGAGGAGCTCTATGCCGTGCTGTCGCTCGAGTCGCACCGCCACCAGGCCCAGATCGTCGGCGAGAACCTCGGCACCGTGCCGCCCGAGGTGAACGAGTCGATGGCCCGCCACGGCGTGCTCGGCATGTACGTCGTGCAGTACGAGCTGGCGCCGGGCGGCGGCGGCCTGCAGCGCGAGCCGCCGCCGGCGTCGGTGGCCAGCCTCAACACCCACGACATGCCGACTTTCCGTGGCTTCTGGGAGGGGCGGGACGTCGACGACCTGCAGGCGCTCGGTCTCTTCGACGAGCGCCAGGCCGCCGAGGAGCGCCAGCGCCGCGGCGCGCAGCGCCAGCAGCTGGCGGCTGCGGCGGCGGCGCACTGGCCCGGGGCTTGGGACGGGCGCAGCGATCCCTTACCGCTGGTGCTGCGCGACCGCCTGGAGCACCTGGCGGCAAGCCCGGCGCGAATGGTGCTGGTCAACCTGGAGGACCTCTGGTACGAGACCGAGCCGCAGAACGTGCCCGGCACCCTGGCGGAGCAGCGGCCGAACTGGCGGCGCAAGGCGCGCCTGAGCTTCGAGGAGATGACCCGGCACCCCGAGGTGGTGGGGGCGCTCGAGCGCATCGATCAATGGCGGCGCGTCGCCGCGGCGCGGCTCGCGCCGGCGCCTTCGCCCGTGCCCGCGCCGGCGCCGGCGAGCACCGGCAAGGGGGAATCGTGAGCGATCATCCGCCGGCGAAGCCGGCAAGCCCTGCGAACGTGACAAAGGCGGCGGATGCCGCCGACGCGGCGAGTCCAGTGAGCTCGGCGAATGCGGTCGACGCGGCCAATGCGGCAAGTCCGCCGAATGCGGCGAGCCCGGCCGGCGCGGGCGGAGCCGTAGGCCCGGCGAGCCCGGCAGAGGCGGAGAGCACGGCGAAGCCGGCAAACGCGCCGAGCCCGGCAGGCACAGGACCTTCGGCGATCCCAGACGAGGATCTCTACCTGTTCAACGAAGGTACCCAGGTGAGGCTGTACCAGCATCTCGGGGCCCATCCGGTCTGGGAGGGCGAGGGCGAGGAGCGCCGGCTCGTGGGCACACGCTTCGCGGTGTGGGCGCCGAACGCCCGCTACGTGGCGGCGATCGGCGACTGGAACGGCTGGGACCGCGGTGCCCATCCGCTGGCGGTACGAGGCGGCTCGGGGGTCTGGGAGGGGTTCGTACCCGGCGTCGGCCCGGGCGTGCGCTACAAGTACCACATCGCCTCCCAGTACCGCGGCTATCGCGTGGACAAGGCCGACCCGCTCGCCTTCTACGCCGAGACGCCGCCGTACCAGGCGTCGAAGGTGTGGGATCTCGACTATTCCTGGGGCGACGAGTCGTGGATGGCGGAGCGCGGCGCCCGGCAGTCGCTCGGCGCTCCGATCTCGGCCTACGAGCTGCACCTGGGATCCTGGCGACGCGTGCCGGAGGCGGGCAACCGCTCGCTCAGTTACCGCGAGGCCGCGCCGCTGCTCGCGGATCACGTCACGCGGATGGGCTTCACCCACGTCGAGCTGATGCCGATCATGGAGCATCCCTTCTACGGCTCGTGGGGGTACCAGGTGACCAGCTTCTTCGCGCCCACCAGCCGCTACGGCACACCGCAGGACCTCATGTACCTGATCGATTACCTCCACCAGCGCGGCATCGGTGTCATCCTCGACTGGGTGCCTTCGCACTTCCCGAACGACGAGCACGCCTTGGCGTTCTTCGACGGCACGCACCTCTACGAGCACGCCGATCCGCGCCGGGGCTTCCAGCCCGACTGGGGGAGCCTGATCTTCAACTACGGCCGGAGCGAGGTACGGAGCTTCCTGATCAGCAGCGCGCATTTCTGGCTCGAGCGTTACCACGCCGACGGCCTGCGGCTCGACGCCGTGGCGTCAATGCTGTACCTCGACTACTCGCGCCAGCCGGGGCAATGGCTGCCGAACGTCCATGGCGGACGTGAGAACCTCGAGGCGATCGATTTCCTGCGCGAGCTCAACGCGGCCGTGTACCGCGACTTTCCCGACGTGCAGACGGTGGCGGAGGAATCGACGGCCTGGCCGATGGTGTCGCGTCCGGTCTACCTGGGAGGGCTCGGTTTCGGCTTCAAGTGGGACATGGGCTGGATGCACGACACCCTGTCGTACCTCGCCCAGGACCCGATCTACCGCCGCTTCCATCAGAACGAGCTGACCTTCCGCGGCATCTACGCCTGGACCGAGAACTTCGTGCTGCCGCTGTCGCACGACGAGGTGGTGTACGGCAAGGGATCGCTGCTCGCCAAGATGCCCGGCGACCGGTGGCAGCGGTTCGCCAACCTGCGCCTGCTCTACGCTTGGATGTTCGCGCAACCGGGCAAGAAGCTCCTGTTCATGGGCGGCGAGCTCGCCCAGGAGCGGGAGTGGAGCCACGAGTCCAGCCTCGACTGGCACCTGCTGGACGGCGATCCCGCGCATGCCGGGCACGCCGGGATCGCCAGGTGGCTCGAGGACTTGAACCGCTTCTACCGCGAGCGGCCGGCGATGCACCAGCTCGACTGCGACGCGCGGGGATTCTCCTGGATCGACGGCTCCGACGCGGATCACAGCGTGCTGTCGTTCGTCCGCCTGGGGGAGACGGAGGCGGGGACGGCGCCGGCAGTGGTGGCGGTCTTCAACTTCACGCCGGTGCTCCGCACCAACTATCGCATCGGCGTGCCGGGCGGCGGCTACTGGGGCGAGGCGCTCAACAGCGACGCCAGCCACTACGGCGGCGGTGGCAAGGGCAACATGGGAGGCGTCGAGGCGTCGCCCCTGCCGTTGCACGGCCGCAGCCATTCGCTCGCCCTCACCCTGCCGCCGCTCGCGGCGCTGCTGCTCGAGCGCCGCGCGGCCGCGGCGGCGCCGGCGCCGCGGGACCGCTCCTGATGGCGCGGTTCCTCTGCATCCACGGACACTTCTACCAGCCGCCGCGCGACGATCCCTGGCTGGGAACCATCGAGCCACAGCCGTCGGCGCAGCCCTACCGCGACTGGAACGCGCGCATCGCCGCCGAGTGCTACGCGCCGAACGCCGCGGCGCGCATTCTCGACGGCGACGGACAGACCACCCGCCTCGTCAACAACTACGCCCGCATCAGCTTCGACTTCGGTCCGACGCTCCTCGCCTGGCTGCAGGCGGAGGAGCCGGCGGTCTACGGCGCCGTGCTGGCGGCCGACCGCGAGAGCCGCGAGCGCTTCTCCGGGCACGGCTCGGCGCTGGCCCAGGCCTACAACCACGTCATCCTGCCGCTCGCCAACCGGCGCGACAAGCAGACGCAGATCGCCTGGGGGCTGCGCGACTTCGAGCACCGCTTCGGCCGCCCGGCCGCCGGCATGTGGCTGCCCGAGACCGCGGTCGATCTCGAGACCCTCGAGCGGATGGCCGCCCACGGCGTGCGCTTCACCATTCTCGAGCCGCACCAGGCGCGCCGAGTGCGGGCGCTGCCGGCTGCGGCGGGGAAGGCCGAGCGGCTGGGAAGGCCGGAGCCGGCGCGGGTGCTGGGGCCGGCGCCGGAGCGGCAGCCTGGCGAATGGCACAGCGTCGCCGGCGGCCGCATCGACACCACCCGGCCCTACGAGGTGGCGCTCCCCGGCGGGCGCCGCATCGCCGTGTTCTTCTATGACGGACC
>DATDGZ010000446.1:0-10493 GCA_036521795.1 Thermoanaerobaculia bacterium
GGCGTCGACGGCGCCGATGGCGCCGATGGCGCCGATGGCGTCTCGCCATCCCTGGACGCGCCGGTGCCGCCGGACGGCCCCGGGCCGGCGGCCGCGGCCTCCTGGCGCCGGCGCGCGGCGGCCAGGGTGTTGACCATCAGCATCGCCACGGTGAGGGGCCCGACGCCTCCCGGCACCGGGGTGATGGCGCCGGCGAGCGGCGCGACGCGGGTGAAGTCGACGTCTCCGACCAGGATCGAGCCCTTGGCCTCGAGCTGGCGCTGACGGCCGGCATCGCCGGGGAAGAGCCGCTCGACCTCGGCGGGATCGGTCAGGCGGTTGATCCCGACGTCGATGACGACCGCTCCCGGCCGGACGTGATCCGGGCCGATCACGGCCGGGCGGCCGATGGCGGCGACCAGGATGTCCGCTTCGCGGGCGACGGCGGCGAGGTCGGCGGTGCGGCTGTGGCAGATGGTCACCGTGCAGTGCTCGCGCAACAGCAGGGCGGCCATCGGCTTGCCGACCGTGGCGCTGCGGCCGACCACCACCGCGCGGCGGCCGACGAAAGGCACCTGGTGGCGGCGCAGCAGCTCGAGGATGCCGAACGGGGTGGCCGGCACGAAGCCGGGCTCGTCGAGCCAGAGGCGGCCGGCGTTGAGCGGATGGAAGCCGTCGACGTCCTTGTCCGGCGAGACGCGGGCGATCACCCGCCGCTCGTCGATGCCGCGAGGCAGCGGCAGCTGCACCAGGATGCCGTCGACCTCGTCGTCGGCGTTGAGCTCGTCGACCAGGGCGATCAGCTCCGCCTCGGCGAGGGTCGCCGGGCGCCGCAGGGTGCGGCTGGCGATGCCCACCTCGGCGGAAGCCTTGATCTTGCTGCCGACGTAGACCTGCGAGGCCGGGTTGTCGCCCACCAGCACCGCCGCCAGGCCGGGCGCACGTTTGCCGGCCGCCGTCAGCTCGCGCACGCCGGCCGCCACTTCGGCGCGGATGGCGGCGGCGGCGGCCTTGCCGTCGAGGATGTTCACGGGTCGGACCTTCCTTTCGCGATGGGTGAAGTGGGTGAGATGGGTGAGTTGGGCGGTACGGGCGAGGCAGGCGAACCGGGCGAGATAGGGGAACTGGGCGAAACAGGCGAATTGGGCGAGATCGGCGAGCTGGCCGAGACAGGCAAGGTGGACGACTCCGATGCCGTGGACCAGGCGGTCGACGCGGGTACGCCCGGGATGGCGCCGGTGTAGAGGCAGACGATGCCGGCGGCGAGGTCCCGCCAGGCGAGGTCCGTGAAGCCGGCGCCGGCCATGCGGTCGAGGAAGCCGCGGCGCTGGGGGAAGCCGAGGACCGAGCTCGGCAGGTAGTCGTACGCCGAGCTGCTGTCGGAGAGGCGCCGGCCGATCCACGGCAGCACGCGGCGGAAGTAGAACAGGTAGAGGGCGCGCAGCGGCGCCGCCCGGGGCACAGCGAACTCGAGCACGGCCAGGCGGCCGCCCGGCGCCAGCACCGCCGCCAGCTCGCCCAGCGCGAGATCGAGGTCGGCGACGTTGCGCAGGCCGAAGGCCACCGTCGCCGCCGCGAAGCGTCCCGGCGGGAAGGGCAGGGCGAGGGCGTCGGCGGCCAACGGTCGCGGCGGTGCGACGGTGCCCGCCGGCTGCCGCCGGTGCGGGCGGAACCTGCGGCGGAACTTGGTTTGCGCGATGGCGAGCATCGGCAGGCAGAAGTCGGCAGCCGCCACCCGGGCGCCGCGCCGGCGCAAGGCGAGGGCCTGGTCGCCGGTGCCGGCGCAGAGATCCAGGACCAGCGCGCCCGGCGACCCGCCCGATCCGGGCGGCCCGGGCGGCCCGGGCGCCAGCTCGAGCGCCGCCGCGGCGGCGCGGCGCCGCCACCACAGGTCGAGGCCGGCCGACAGCAGGTGGTTCAGCAGGTCATAGCGCCGCGCCACCGCCGCGAACATGTCGCGGATGGCCCGGCCCGACTTGTCGAGCCCGGCGCCGGCCGCGCCGGCCGCCGGCGAGGCTGGCGGCGTGGCTGCGGGCGTGTTTGCCGGCGTGGCTGCCGCGAGCGGAGAGGGAGAGTCGGAGGCCTTGGCGAACATCGCGCGCCAGTCTACCGAGAAAGGGTGCTCGCGGCCGAGAGCGGCTGCCCCGGCCGGCCCGGTGTCCTTGTTCCTGGTGACGCCAGCCTTGACAATCCAGGGTCCTCCGCCTATCATTCGAGGTCCTTTGCGTCGCAGAGGCGGGCAAGGCTCGCCGTGACGCGCTGGCTCCGATAGACTCCGATAGGCTCCGATCGACTGCGATGGACTGCTTGGCGCCGCCGTCGGACCCGCTCCAACAGGCTGCATAGGGAATCGGGATGGAGAAGCGATGAAGAGAACCTATAGCCCGAAGCTCGCCGAGATCGAGCACCACTGGCACGTGCTGGATGCCACGGGGGTGCCGCTGGGGCGGCTCTGCACGCTGGCGGCGCAGCTGCTCATCGGCAAGCACAAGCCGACCTATGCGCCGCACATCGATACCGGTGACTTCGTCATCGTGGTCAACGCCGAGAAGGCGGTCCTCACCGGCAAGAAGGAAGACGACAAGGTCTACTTCCGCCACTCCGGCTATCCCGGCGGCCTGAAGCGGGAGACGGCCGGGGAGCTGCGCAAGCGGCGTCCGACCCAGCTGGTCGAGCGCGCGGTGTGGGGGATGTTGCCGAAGAACAAGCTGGGGCGGCACCAGCTGCGCAAGCTCAAGGTGTACGCCGGCGCGGAGCATCCGCACCAGGCGCAGCAGCCGAAGCCGATGAACCTACCCGTCGCAGCCGGCGCCGAAGGGCGCAAGACCTAGTGGCCGGTCCCGCGCGGACTCGTGAGGAGATGGCGTGAACCAAGTGCAGAATTACGGAACCGGCCGGCGCAAGACCGCCTCGGCGCGCGTCTTCCTGCGCCCGGGCACCGGCTCGTTGCAGGTCAACGGGCGCCCGCTGGATGACTACTTCCCGAACGAAGTGTTGAAGATGGTCATCAAGCAGCCGCTGCTGCTGACCGAGACGGCCGAGAAGTTCGACATCGTCGCCACCGTCGAGGGCGGCGGCAGCGCGGGCCAGGCCGGCGCCATCCGCCACGGCATCTCGCGCGCGTTGATGGAATACAACGGCGAGCTGCGCGACCGCTTGAAGTCGGCGGGCCTGGTGACCCGCGACCCGCGCAAGAAGGAGCGCAAGAAGTACGGCCAGAAGGGGGCCCGCGCGCGCTTCCAGTTCAGCAAGCGTTGATCGCTCCTCGAGCGTGCCTCGACGTGCCGGCCTTGACGCTCTTGACGCGATGCCCTTGATGCCCTTGATGCCCTTGATGCCCTTGATGCCCTTGATGCCCTTGATGCCATTGACGCCCTTGATCGACCCCGCGGCACTCTGCATGCGCGAGCGCTGACGAAGGAGACCTGGCTTGGTAGAAGTCACCATGAAGGAGCTGTTGGAGGCCGGGGTTCACTTCGGCCACCAGACCCGGCGCTGGAACCCGAAGATGAAGCCTTACATCTTCGGCAAGCGGAACGGGATCTACATCATCGACCTGCAGAAGACCCTGAAGCTGTTCGAGCAGGTCGCCAACTTCGTGCGCGATCTCGCGGCGCAGGGCAAGCGCGTGCTGTTCGTCGGCACCAAGCGGCAGGCGCAGGAGGCGGTCGCGGAGGAGGCGAAGCGCTGCGGCGAGTTCTCGGTCACCAACCGCTGGCTGGGCGGCACGCTGACGAATTTCGTGACCCTGCGCACCTCGATCGAGCGCTTGAAGGACATCGAGGCGCGGCTGGGCGACGAGAACAGCCCGCTGACCAAGAAGGAGCGGCTGCGCCTCGAGCGCGAGCACGACCGGATGTCGAAGAACCTCGAGGGCATCCGCGACATGGACGATCTGCCCGATGCGCTGTTCGTGGTCGACCCGAAGAAGGAGTACATCGCCGTCGCCGAGGCCAACAAGCTCGGCATCCCGGTGATCGCGATGGTGGACACGAATTGCGACCCGGAGCTGATCGACTACATCATCCCGGGCAACGACGACGCCATCCGCGCCATCCGGCTGTTCGCGTCGCGCATCGCCGACGCCTACATCGAGGGCGCCGGCCAGCTCGAGGAGCACGCGATGGCGCGGCAGAAGGACGGCGGCGCCGGTGGACCGGGCGGCCGTTCGCCTTTGGCTGTGTTCGACAAGGACGCGGCGCCACCGAGCGGGGCGGGCGGCGCGAGCGGCGCCAGCAGCGCGGCCCCGGCCTGACCGGCGACAGGCAACCATATCGGGCGCCGGTCGCCGAGGGGCGGCGGGGCGCGTTGCAGAGAGGTCAGTCGAACCCGCGTCGATCTGACCTTTTCTTTTGTCTGCGTGGTACGAGCAAAGGAGAGAACGAGCATGGAAGTCACGGCGCAAATGGTCAAGCAACTGCGCGAGCGCACGGGCGCTCCGATGATGGATTGCAAGGCGGCGCTCACCGAGGCCCAGGGCGACATGGAGCAGGCGGTGGACCGCCTGCGCAAGAAGGGCCTGGCGGCGGCGGCCAAGAAGGCCGGCCGCATCACGGCGGAAGGCGCCGTCGGTTCCTACATTCACGGCGGCGGCAAGATCGGCGTGCTGGTCGAGGTCAACTGCGAGACTGACTTCGTGGCCCGCACCGATCCTTTCCAGGAGCTGGTGCGCGACGTCGCCATGCACATCGCGGCGGCCGACCCACGCTTCGTCCATCGCGACGAGGTCACCCCCGAGGTGCTCGAGCGCGAGCGCGCCATCTTCCGCGAGCAGGCGGCCGCCTCGGGCAAGCCGCCGGCGGTGATCGAGCGCATCGTCACGGGCAAGCTCGAGAAGTACTACTCGGAGTCCGTGCTGCTCGAGCAGCCGTTCGTCAAGGACCCCGATCACACGGTGGGCCAGATGATCGCCGAGCGCATCGGCCGCATCGGCGAGAACATCCAGGTGCGCCGCTTCGCCCGCTTCAAGCTCGGCGAGGGGATCGAGAAGCGCCAGGAAGACTTTGCCGGCGAAGTGGCCCGGGCGGGCAAGTGAGCCAACCGGACGGGCGGCCGTGCTACGGCCGCATGCTGCTGAAGCTCTCCGGCGAGGCGCTGATGGGGCCGCAGCCGTTCGGCATCCACGAGCCGGTGGTGGCGGCGATCGCCGACCAGCTGGGCGAGATCCACGCCCTCGGGGTGGAGACCGCGGTGGTGGTCGGCGGCGGTAATATCATCCGCGGGCTGGCCGCCAGCCACCGCGGCATCGATCGGGTGACCGGCGACTACATGGGGATGCTGGCGACGGTGATCAACGCCCTGGCGCTGCAGGACGCGCTCGAGAAGCGCGAGGTGGCGACCCGCGTGCAGACCGCGATCGACATCCGCGAGGTGGCCGAGCCGTTCATCCGCCGCCGCGCGATCCGGCACCTCGAGAAGGGGCGGGTGGTGATCTTCGCCGCCGGCACCGGCAATCCCTTCTTCACGACGGACAGCGCCGCGGCGCTGCGCGCCAACGAGATCCGCGCCGAGATCCTGCTCAAGGCGACGAAGGTGGATGGCCTGTACTCGGCCGATCCGGAGGTCGACCGGGACGCCGTGCTGCTGCGCGAGGTCACCTACCAGGAGGTGCTGGAGAAGGACCTGAAGGTCATGGACACGGCGGCGATCAGCCTGTGCCGCGACAACGGCATCCCCATCGCCATCTTCAACTTGATGACCCCCGGCAATATCCGCCGGGTGGTCTGCGGCGAGCAGGTCGGCTCCATCGTGCGGGCCTGACCGGCTGTCAGGAGGCGCTATGAAGGAGGTCAATCAAGAGGTCGAGCAGCACATGAAGCACGCCTTGGACCATCTCCATCATGACCTCAAGCACCTGCGCACCGGCCGCGCCTCGCTGGCGCTGCTGGAAGGGGTGATGGTCGATTACTACGGCAGCCTGGTGCCGCTGAACCAGGTCGCCAACCTGGCGGTGGCGGACGCGACGCTGATCACCGCCCAGCCGTACGATCCCAGCCAGAGCGCTGCCATCGAACGGGCGATCATGAAAGCCGAGCTGGGCTTGAACCCGTCGAGCGACGGCAAGATCATCCGCATCCCGGTGCCGCAGCTCACCGAGGAGCGGCGCAAGGAGATCGTCAAGAAGGCGCACGATCTGGCGGAGCACGCGCGCAACGCGGTGCGCCAGGCGCGGCGCGAGGGCAACGACAAGCTCAAGAAGATGGAGAAGGACAAGCAGATCAGCCAGGACGACGAGCGCCGCGGTCTCGACGAGGTTCAGAAGCTCCACGACCGCTACATCCACGAGATCGCCACCGCCCTGGAGCACAAAGAGCAGCAGATCCTGGAGCACTGAGGCGGGGAGGGCGTCCAGGGACGCGGTCCCGGCCATGATCCTCTACGGCTACCATCCGGTGCGCGAGGCGCTGCGGCACCGGCCGCACCAGGTCGCCAGGGTCCTGGTCAGCGCCGCGCGGAAGGGAGCCCGCCGGCAGGAGATCGAAGACCTCTGCCGCCGCCACGGCGTCCAGCTTGCCGTCGTCACCGAGAAGGCGCTGGCAGCCGTCGCCGGCCCAGCCCACAACGGCATGGCCGCGGAGATGCGGCTGGAACAGGCGGGCGGCACGGCGGCCGCGGAAGCCGGCGCAGCGCCGGCGGCCCCGGAGCTCGGCAGTGCCCCCGATCCCGACCTGGTCGTCCTGCTCGAGGACCTCCAGGACCCGCGGAACCTCGGGGCCGTGCTGCGCGTCTGCGAGGGAGCCGGAGTCGGCCAGGTCCTGATTCGCGACCGCGGCTCGGCCCCGATCACCCCGGCGGTCGCCAAGACCGCCGCCGGCGCGAGCGAGTGGCTCCCGATCGAGCGCATCACCAACTCCGCGGCCACCCTGGAAGCCCTGAAGAAGGACGGCTTCTGGGCCTACGGCTCCGATCCCGGTGGCGAGCCCCCCTGGCGCCTCGACCTCACCGGCAAGGTGGTCCTCTGCTTCGGCGGCGAGGAGAAGGGCCTCAGGCACCGCACCCGCACCCTCTGCGACGCCACCATCGGCCTCCCGATGAGGGGCCGCCTCGCCTCCCTCAACATCGCCACCGCCGCAGCGGCGATCCTCTACGAGGCCCTGCGCCAGCGCTTGCAGGGCTCCGGGGGCAGGGGCTAGACTGAAAGACCGTTCCAGCGCGCGCGCCGGGCCTGCTCGCGCTCGCCGGCAACGCGCTCGCGCTTCAGGGTGCCGGGCCGCCCACCGGTGCCTCCCGCCTCCGCCGGCATAGCTCAGGGGTAGAGCTACGGTCTTGTAAACCGTAGGTCCCCGGTTCAAATCCGGGTGCCGGCTCCATTGGAATCAATGACTTAGGTGACAGGAGCTTGCTTTGATCTGGCGATTTGGGCCATAATTGGGCCATTGCCGCATGGAGGCGCGTATCGGAGGTGGCCCAATGGCCCGGATTGAAGAACGGGTGGGACGGAGAGGAAGGAGAAGTTGGAGAGTCAGGGTGAGGCTGAAGGGTCGGCCGGAGCAGACGGCGAGTTTTGCTCGAAAGACGGACGCCTTGATCTGGGCACAGCGGGTGGAGTCTGATGTCCGATCAGGCCGGCATTTCCCGGGCAACCAGGCCAGAAGGCGAACCTTGGGGGAGCTGATTGAACGCTATCGCCGGGAGGTGCTGCCGGAGTATGGTCCCTACGAGCAGCAACAGCGGGGCGCAAAGCTAGCCTGGTGGGCGGAGCGACTGGGATCGCACCTGCTGTCTGATCTGACCCCGGCGGTCATCTCGGAGGGAAAGGCCGCGCTGGCGAAGGGTCAGGGGCTGTCCGGCAGGCCGGTCTCACCAGGCACGCAGAACCGCTACCTGGGCGCGCTGAGGCATGTGCTGGGTCGCGCTCATCGGGAATGGGAATGGCTTGGCGAGAATCCGGCACAGCGGGTCAAATCTCCAAGGGAGCCACGAGGGCGCGCCCGTTTTCTTTCCGAGGAAGAGCGCGACCGGCTCCTGGAGGTTTGCCGGACGAGCTACGATGCGCGCCTCTACCAACAGGTGGTGGTCGCGCTAGGCACCGGCGCTCGACGAGGTGAGCTGCTGCGGTTGCGCTGGCGGGATATCGACCTATCGCGCGGCACCGCGATTCTCCACCACACTAAGAACAACGAGCGGCGGACGCTTGTTCTCGCCGGCCGTGCGCTGGCGGTGCTTCGCGAGCTGTCGGCAGCGCGCCGGATCGGTACGGATGAAGTGTTTGCCGGTCTTGATGGCGTCGCGAGGTTTCCTCGGGACGCCTGGGAGAAGGCGTTGCGGGACGCGAACATCGTGGACTTTCGGTTTCATGACCTTCGTCACACATTTGCGAGCTATCTAGCGATGTCGGGCGCAACGCTGGCCGAGTTAGCCGACGCTTTGGGGCACAAGACTCTGGCGATGGTAAAGCGCTATGCCCACCTCTCCGAGCAACACACCTCCGGCGTCGTGAGGCGAATGACGGAACGGTACCTGGCATGAGAAATGGCGAGGTCGCGGTCACTGCCCGCGGTGGCGGTCCCGCCGCTGGGCGACCTGCGGGCGGAGAGGCGAGGGCTCCCATCAGGGCGATGGCCCGCAGCCGATAGACCACTCCACCCCGAGTTCACCCGCGTGTTCCAGCGCCCAGGCTGAGGGTGTCAGAACATCGCGGCTGCCGCGATCGCCAACGCGCGATCCGCGATGCGCAGGCCCACATTCGTCACCAGGCTGAGAGCTTCAAGGCAGTGCCAGTAGACCACGGACAGACTGCCGGCCGGGATGCGGCCGGCGAGCTCGGCGAGGCGAGCGCCGAGCCAGGTGGCGCAGTCGGGTTCGTCCTGGTGTGCCGCGGCCGCGATGACGAGGGTGTGGAAGAGCTTGGGGACTTCGGTAGGTTGCCGGAGACGGGGGGCTACGGCGAGGCCCGCGGTGGCCACGGCATCGGCAAGCGGTCGGTCGCGGTCGGCGGCCGCGACAAGTGCCGCATATTCCAAGCGGGAGAGCTCGAGCTGCAGGTTCTCGATGGCGGGTTTCGCGAGCAATGCACGGAGCCGGTCGCGATGCTCGGCGGGTAGGGTCCAGGTTCGCGAATAGAATGCCATCGCGGCCGGCAGGTCGGCGGCGGGCAGGTGGCGTAGGCGCTCGTCGAGTTCTGGGGGTATGGCGACATCGAGTTGGCGGTGGCCGTCGAGAGGCCCAGGCATGAAGCGAAGCAGGTGGGCCCCTTGGTCGTCTGGGTGGATTAGCGCCTGGTCGATCCCTTCCATCCGTGGCACGGTTCTGCCTGCTGCGTGATGGCGGCGCGCAATGAGCCAGAGGCGGCCCCTCAGCTCGGCCCGGACGAACGGTGGCGAGAGCTGGCCCGGGTGAACCAGCGGTTCGCGCCGCAGATCGACCAGCTTCGCGCACTGGCCCTCGGGCGAGAGGTTGTTCTCGATCGCATGGGTGAGAGCTGCGAGGTCAATTGGGTTGGCCGGAAGCAGCCGGGTCACCAACGCTGCCTCCATCCAGGCGCAAAGCCGCCGCCAGAAGGGAGGGCGGGACATGCCACTTTCGCGGAAGGTGAGCCGCTGCAGCGTGAGCTCGACGAGGAATGGGAAGAGCTGGTAGAAGTCGTCGCCGCCTGGGAGCGGGTAAGCATCGGCGAGCAGCGCGGCCACAGCTTGCTCGGCGAAGGCCGCGAAGCGGGCATCGTGCTGGCGGTGAAGGGCGATGTCGAGGGCGGCGAGGAGGGAGAGCGGATCGGCAGCCGGTTTGCACGCCTGGAGGGCGTTCCAGAGCTCGTCGTCGCCGTAGGGTTCGAGCCATTCGCCAGGGCAAAGGTCGTCGCGCACGGCGCCAAGGAGGCAGATCTGGAGGCCGTGTCGGAGATCGGCCTGGAGCAGGCCCCTGCGATAGTCCGTCAGCGTGGAGGCCAGGTAGGCCCGAGGATCGGCGGCGCCGGGATCGGGACCGCAGAAGCGCTCGAAGTACGGCCAGGAATCTGGGACGAGGTCATCGAGCGAGGCGGAGCCGCCTGAGAGCAGGTGGCGCAGGCGGGCCTGGCGGGACGGGAGGGCCGTCTCGATGGCGCGGAAAACCTGGTGGAGCTCTTCGTCCGAGAGCGGTCGGTCCGTGGCGACCTGCTGCAGGGACGCAAGATCCGGCGCCGTGGGCCCGAGCTGCCGCTGCAGCTCGGCAAGCGCCTGGAGTCTCACCTGACGATCGGGTGACAGAAGTCCAAGGGCAGGAAGCAGGAGATGACCTGGCTGCCGGCTTTCGTGAGACAGGTGGAGGCAGGCCACGCCGTCGCTCAAGATCACCACGGCGGGCGTACCGTCAACCGTCGTGAGCGCCTGGTTCTCGGAACTGTCCCACAGGCTGCGTGCGGCCGCGATCAGAGCGTCGAAGGTGAACGTCGCCTCGCCGCCGATGGTCAGGTGTGAGGTGGAGCCGAGCTGAAGCTCGGGGCGAAAGGTAACGTTCGCCGTCAGCCAGGTACGGATCAGGTGCGGAAGCCGGGCGAACACGTAGTGCGCAATAAGGGTGGCCGTCTCGGGCTTGTC
>DATDGZ010000447.1:0-12002 GCA_036521795.1 Thermoanaerobaculia bacterium
GAGAGCGCCCTGGCCTTCTACCGCGCCGCGGAGTGAGGAAGGGGCAGGCGGAGGACGATATCGGCTACTAACCTTGAGCCGGCGCCAGCTCGCCGACCAGGTCGTCGACGGCGGTGATGCGGGCGAAGCGCTTGCGCAGCACGAAGGCGGTGCGCCGCAGGATCTCGTCGGTGGTGAGCTCCTCGCCGGTCGCCGGATCGGCGATCGGGAAGGTGAGGGTCGCGTCGATCACGAAGTCGACGTCGTAGCCGAGGTCGGCCGCCAGCCGCGCGGTGGTCTCGCAACACTGCTCGGTCTGGATGCCGGCGATGGCCAGCCGGCGTACGCCGCGCGCTTCGAGGCGCGACTGCAGGTCCGTGCTGGTGAAGGCGTTGCGGGTGTTCTTGGTCAGCACCGGCTCGCCGGGCGCGGGGACCAGGAAGTCCATCAGCTTGAACCAGGGGCTCGCGGTGTCGAACCCCTCGTCGCCGTCGGTGTGCAGGAAGAAGATCACCGGGAGCGTGGCGTCGCGATAGGCGCGCACCAGGCGCTCGACGTTGCTCTCGAAGTCCAGGCTGCTGCGGCGCTGCCACCGCGGCGACGCCTTGAAGGAGTCCTGGACGTCGATGACCAGCAGCGCCGAGCGCTCGATCGAGATGTCGCGTTCCGTTGCCAAGGCATGGCCTCCTCGTGGAACCCGGCGGTCGCCGCCGCGTTCCTCGAGCGCCATCCTATCCCGGGGCAGCGGGCGCGCTCGCCGCGGCGACGGGCAAGATGAAGGAGAAGGAGCTGCCGAGGCCGGGCCCGGGGCTGTCGACCCAGATGCGGCCGCCGTGCAGCTCGACGAGCCGGCGCGCGAGCGCCAGTCCGAGGCCGCTGCCCTGCTGCCGGCGGCCAAGACTCGCGTCCAGCTGCTCGAAGGCGTCGAACACGCGCTCCCGGTCGCCGGGGGCGATGCCGATGCCGGTGTCGGCCACCGTCACCCTCACTGCCGGGCGCCCGTTCCCGGTCGCGCCATGCCAGGCCGCGGCGCTGAGCGTGACGTCGCCGCCCTCCGGCGTGAACTTCAAGGCATTCCCCAGCAGGTTGAAGACCACCTGCCGCAGCCGCAGCGGGTCCATCTCGACCGGCGGCAGACCGGGCTCCACCTCGGCGCGCAGCGCGATCCCTCGTCCTCGTGCCTGGACCGCCAGCGGCTGTGCGATCTCCTCGAGCAGCGCGCCGAGATCGATGGCCTGCGGCTCGAGGTGCAGGTGCCCGCCCTCGATCTTTGCCAGGTCGAGGACGTCGTTGACCAGGCCGAGCAGGCGCCGGCCACTGGCCACGATGTGGCCGACGTACTGTGCCTGTGCTGCGTTGAGGTCGCCGGCGGCTCCCTCGGCCAGGAGCTCCGAGAAACCGATCACCGAGTTGAGCGGCGTCACCAGCTCGTGGCTCATGTTGTCGAGCAGGGCGCTCTTGGCCAGGCTCATCCGCTCGGCCTCCTCCTTGGCGCGCAGGATCTCGCTCTCGGCCTGCTTGCGCTCGGTGACGTCGCGGGCGATGCCGGCGATGCGGTAGGGCACACCCTGACTGTCGCGCACCGGGAAGGCGCGGTCGGAGATCCAGCGCACCGAGCCGTCGGCGCGCAACACGCGGTACTCCATGTCCCAGCTGAGATGGCGCTCGCGGTTGCCGGCCTCCCCGACCCAAGGCTGGTCCTCCGGGTGCACCACCGAGAGCCAGGAAGATGGCTCGTCGTAGAGACTGCCGACGGGCCTGGCCCACAGCCTCTCGTAGGCAGGGCTGACGTACGTCATCCGCGGCGATTGGAGATCGAGGATGTAGAAGACGTCGCTGACGTTCTCGGCGAGCTGGCGGAAGCATTCCGGGCTGAGCTCGCCGACCTCCCGGAGACGCTCGGCCTGCTCGTCGGCGATCGATGCTGGTTCGAGACTCATATTCTCTCCCAATCCAAGCAAAGTGCATCAGCGATACGGTTGGAGACGAGAGCCTGTGCGCCGCCGGGAGGATAGCGCCGATCGCACCCGCATGTAAAGTGAACGGTTCCAGTCCTCGCGGCGGCCATGCCGCCATCAGCGTGATGTTGCGGCGCCTGGTTGTTGCCTATTCATCGGGACGGGCAGCATCCGGATCGAGGAGCCCGCGCACCATCTCGGTCAGGGCCTGCGGCCGGAACGGTTTCTCGAGGAACGCGACCCGCGGATCGAGCAGCTGGCTGTCGCGCGAGTAGCCCGAGACCAGCAGCACCTCGAGACCGGCGCGGCTCGCGCGCAGCCGCCGCGCGAGATCGGGTCCGGCCATGCCGGGCATCGTGACGTCGCTCACCAACAGGGCGATCGCACGCCCCGGCGGCTCGGCCAGGCGCAACGCCTCGGCCGCGTCGGCCGCCGTCAGCACCGTGTAGCCCGAGCCTTCGAGAGTGATCCGCAGCAGCTCGCGGAGCGCTCGGTCGTCCTCGACCACCAGGATGGTGAGGGATGCGGCAGCGGAGAGGCGAGCGGTGCCGCCTCGCCTCACCTCCAGGGAGACCGCGGGTACGGGTGTCGATACGGTGGTGCATTTGCCGATGGCGCTGTGCTTCATGGCTACGTCTCCGCGCGGCCGGCCGCGGCGGCCGACTTCTTGCGCCGTTATTGAAGTCTGGCGCGCCGCCGCGAGGTGTACTAGCAGCCCGTGTCTGATTCTGATGTAGGCGTTGGCAACGGCGCAAGTCGGTCAATGTCCTACATCGGGAGTGGCGGCGAAGGCGCGTAAAACATGATCGATAGATCACAGCATGATCAAAGTGGGTCGGCGACGAAGTCACTGAAAGGGCGTGCCGCCCGGCGGGTGGGGTAGGATCGCCGTGCTTTGAGCGCACGGATCCAGCAAGCGTCGCGAGCCCGCGCCACGCCGGTGACGGCAGGGAGAGAAGCACGGGACCTGCGGCGGGTGGCGCTGGTCGCGGCGGCGGCGGCGGTCGTGACGCGGGTGCCGTTCGCGGCGCGGCGGCTGTGGGACCACGATTCGGTGCAGTTCGCCCTCGGGGTGGAGAAGTACGACCTCGCCGCCCACCATCCGCATCCGCCCGGCTATCCTCTCTATATCGCGGCCCTCAAGCTGCTGGCGATGCTGGGCGTGGACTCGCTGCACGGCATGGTGGCGCTGTCGATCCTGGCCACTGCCCTCGGGGCCGCGCTGATCGTGCCGCTGACGGCGCGGCTGGCGTCGGCCGGCGCGGAGCGTGGCATGCAGGCAGCGGGGCACGCGGGTGTCGGGACCGACGCGGGCGTCGCAGGTCCCGGGAGCGACGCGGGTCGCGCGAGCGACGCGGGTGACGTGAGTCATGGGCTCGGGGTCCGAGCCGTGCGGGCCGGAGCGCTGGCGGCGGCGCTCTATGTCTTCAATCCACTGCTCTGGTTCTATGGTGAGCTGCCGCTGGTCTACGCCGTCGAGGGCGGCATGACGGTCGCCCTTGCCTATGCGGCGCTACGCATGGCGGACGGACGCGGTCCCTTCGTCGCGGCCTGCGCAGCCTTCGCTCTCGCGGGGGGCGTGCGGCCGTCGACCCTGGTGCTCCTGCTGCCGCTCTTCCTGCTTGGCGTCTGGCACGCGGGGCGGCGGGGAGCGACCGCCGGCACCATGGCGGCGGGTGCCGCGCTCGGAGCCGCCGTCGGACTGGCCTGGCTGGTGCCGCTGCTGATGGCGGCAGGAGGCCTGGCCGCCTACCGGCGTATCGGCAGCGAGCACTTCAATGCGCTGCTGCCCTACACGTCGATCCTCTATGGCGCCGGCTGGAAGGCGCTAGCCCACAACCTCACCATCATGACCAAGTGGTTCCTGCAAGGCCTCGTGCCGGCGGCGGTGGCGCTCGGCGCCCTCTGGCTGCCGTCTCCCCGCCGTCGTGCGGGGGCGGGTCTCCGCCTGCTGGCGGCGGCCTGGCCCTGGCTGGCAGCGTGGGCGGTGCCGCCGGTCCTCTTCTTCGCCCTCTTCCACGTCACCAAGGCCGGCTACACGCTGATCTACCTGCCGGCGCTGCTGGTGTCGGCGAGCCTCCTGGGGGCGCCGGCCATGGATGGACGGCGCGAGCGGCGCGCCGCCGCCGCCATCCTGCTGGCTGCTGCGACCGGCGCCGGGCTGTTCCTCTTCGGCGCCGACCGCCGTCCCGATCAGCCTCGCGCCCTGGCGGTGGTCCGCAACGAGCTCAACCGCGCCGCGATCGCAACCTATGAGCGCGACCTCGACGCCCTTCTCGCCGCCCTGCGTCGCCTCCCGCCGTCCACGACTGTCCTTGCCACGGTGGAGCTCTCGGGGACCGGCCCGGCGGGTCCCGAGGGGTTCCTCTACCCGTGGCAGCGGCACCTGCAGTGGTACCTGCCCGGCTACGAGGTGCTGCACCTCGTACCCGAGGACGGTCTTGTCTTTGTCACCAGGGGCCATCGCCCCTTCCACCGCGAAGGACCCAGGCTCGAGCTGGCGGCGGGCACGCGCCAGCTGGCCATCGTCCTCTCCGGGCCGACCGGCGGCCGCTTCCCGCTCTCGGCTTGGCCGCTGCGGCGCATCGGCGACACTTTCTACCTCGTCGTCGTCCCCGTCCAGGACGGGCTCCGGCTGGGGCCGTTCACGTTCGCGGTCCCTCACCGTCAGGCGGCATGAATCTCGGTCCCGCGTCGCACGCCGCCGCCGGAGGGTAGGGCTCCCCACCAGACCGCCGGGCTCGCGCCGGAGGCGCCGGGTGCCGCCGCCTGGCCGCCTCGGGGCGCGGCGCCTCTTCACATTCGCTTCATCAAGCAGGAATAAACCGATCGCCAGGCTGATCTAGAAGCCGGCGGCACCCAGGGGGCGCACCCGGCTCGGGTCGTGGCGCTCTGGACACCGATGCCGCCTGCAGCCTACAGGGCGGCAACCGGCCGCTTGCGCCCGCGCACTACGCGGGCAGAGAACCACGAGCCTTGGCGCTCATTGCTTCCATGGAGACGACGATGGCCGCAATCACTCTTTTCTTCCGTTGGACCGCCAGGTGCGCAGCAATGGCACTCCTCGCGTCACACGCCGCGGCCGCCGCGGCGCAGACCGTCAGCCTGCCCCCGTTCGATGCGGGAGCATTCAGCACGGCGTTCGACTTCACCCGCGACGGCCGGCTGGTCGCCTACACCGGCGACAACGTGTACCTGCAGAGCGCGGTCGGCAGCTCGAGCTTCACGCTGATCGGCAGCGTGCCGCCGCAGTTCCGCGGCGGCAGCGATCCAGGATTCATCCTCACGGCGCCGAACGGCCTCTTCTTCATCCTCAGCGCCGGCAGCGGCGGCGCCAAGTTCCCCGATCCGAGCTTCAACGGCAACACCTACCTCTTGCCGATCACCGGCGGCGAGGCCCAGCTCATCGCCCGGGTCCCGCTCAGCTTCGCCGGCGCCTTCGGCCGCTCCTCCTCCGAGCTGTTCGTCGATCAGGGCAACGCCTTCCCCGAACCGCCCAGCGCGACGAGCTCGCAGGTCGTGCGGCTCGACCTCGCGACCGGGCAGGTGCAACCCGTCGTCGCCGACATTCCCGGCCTGTCGGGTGGGGTGGCCGTCGATCGCGAGGGCAACCTCTATACCGCCATCGGCTTCCTGCCGGGAAGGACCGGCGAGATCCGGCGTTTCCGGAAGGACGACGTGGACGACGCGGTGAAGACGGCGGCGCCCGTCGATTTCGCCAGTGGCACCTTCGTCGCCACGAGCTTGAGCGCCGCCCCCCTGGTCTTCGACCGCGAAGGCGACCTGCTGGTGGGCGGCGGCGACGTCAACACGCCGGGCGGCCAGTCCGGCTTCATTGCCGAGATCGACCCGCATACCGGCACCCTGGAGCGGCAGATCGATCCCGAAGCGGGCACCGGCGAGAAGTCCTTCACCATCGCGATCGATCATCGGCAAGGCTGCACCCTGGCCGCATCCGACGTCTTCGATCCCAACCGCACCGTCTTCTTCGTCGGCGTCTGCGAGTAGCGACGGGACGGCGGGACCAGGCAATGGGCAGCGCCCTGGCGGTGGGACGGCTCCGCTTCCAGGGCGCTGCCTTCGTTCTTGTCGCCTACTCGAAGACGTCGCGCAGCGGAATTCGCAACCCGGACAGCAGCGAGGTCTCCAGGGTGTCGCCGCCGGCGACCGAGAGCGACGCGTGGCGCTCCAGCGGGCCGCCGCGGGAGGCGGCACGATAGACCTCCACCGTCTCCGCGGCCGGATCGACGATCCAGTACTCGGGCACGCCCTGGGCCTCGTACAGGCGGCGCTTCTTGATCTTGTCGTAGCCGGGATTCGACGGGGAGAGCACCTCGATCACCAGATCGGGAGCGCCCGCGACGTAACGCTCCCGCAGGCGGTCCCCATGCGCGGCCGCAACGAAGAGCACGTCCGGCTCGACGACGTCGTGCTCGGAGAACAGCACGTCCACCGGCGCGACCAGGACCTCGCCGAGCCGATGCGCGCGCACGAACGTCGAGAGGATGCGCGCGAGGTTGACCACGATCCGTTGGTGCTTCAAGGCGGGTGCCGGGCTCATGAAATGCTCGCCGTCGATCAGCTCGTGACGCAGGAGGTCATCTGGAAGGCGGAGTAGGTCCTGGTAGGTCAGCCGCGGCGACTGGGAGCGAGTGATCATCGTGCGTCCCCCTTCGCGGTGATCCTATCCCTATGCTTATCTAGACGCAAAGGGCTCGGCTTTACGCGTAGTTGTTGGCCGAGTAGGGGCCTGCGGAAGCGATCTCCTGACCGTTCGGAGCGCGCCGGGTCGGTGTACCGCGGTCCGCGCACGGCTTACTCGAAGACTTCGCTCAGGGGAATCCGCAGACCGGGCAGCAGCGGAGTCTCGAGTGTGTCGCCGGCGGCGCGAGCCAAGGAAGCGCATCGCGCGAGCTGACCGCCAGGACTGGCGGCGCGGTAGACCTCGAGCGTTTCTGTGGGCGGATCGACAATCCAATACTCGGCAACGCCGTGGGCCTCGTACAGTCGGCGCTTCTTGATCCTGTCGAAGCCGCGATTCGATGGCGAGAGCACCTCGACCACCAGGTCGGGAGCGCCTGCGACATAACGCTCCCGCACGCGATCCAGGTGCGCGGCGCCGACGAAGAGCACGTCCGGCTCGACCACGTCGTGCTCGGTGAACAGCACGTCCACGGGTCCCACCATGACCTTGCCGATCCGATGCGCTCGCACGAAGGTTGAGAGGATGCGCACGAGATTGAGCACGATGTCCTGGTGCTTCACTGCCGGTGCCGGGCTCACGTAGTGCTCGCCGTCGATCAGCTCGTGGCGCAGGAGGTCGTCTGGAAGCCGGAGGAGATCCTGGTAGGTCAGCCGCGGCGACTGGGAGCGAGTGATCATCGTGCGTCCCCCTTCGCGGTGATGCTAACCCCTCTGCTGATATAGACGCAAGATGCCAACGCGGATGCGCATAGATGGCGAGCCGCCGAAGCGGGCCCACAGGCCGGCCGGGGGGCGCTGAACGTTGCACCGCCCGGATTACACCCTCACGCGGCGCCTCGCTCGGCGGGCGAAAGAACGATCTGTAGATGCATCCCGGCGCGGGCCAACATTGTTACCAACATATCGATGCTGAAGAACTCTATCTTGCCACGGACCAGATCACTGATTCGAGGTTGTGTTACCCCGAAGACATCGGCGGCTTGCGCCTGCGTGAGCTGACGCTCATCGATGATCTTCTGAATTGCAATCATCAGTGTCGAGCGGATCTGCAAGTGCTGTGCCTCCTCCTTACCAAATCCCAGGTCTGAGAACACGTTACCGCTGGATCGAGTGACCTTGGTATTGTGCGTTTTCATGTTTCACCTCGATCAACCCAGAAGAGGTCTTTCATCCATGGTCCATTATACAGGTTCTTGTATATAGCGTCACCCAGGCGGTGGCTGGCCGGCTGGCCCTCCCAATCCAAGGATCGTGCGCCTTGTGTTAGAGTTTCTTGCATCACGCAGGAGTGCTGCGATCGAGCGGAGCCGGGGATGGCCGACACCTACGATGTCTTCGTCTCCTATGCGCGCACTGACGGCGAGCAGGTGCGCCGCTTGGCCGAGAATCTGCACCAGTCGGGGCTGGGGGTGTTCTTCGACGAGTGGGAGGTCGGCCCTGGGGACGTGCTGGTGCATCAGCTCGACCGCGGGCTCGGCCGTGGGTCCTCGAAGAGTACGCCGCCATGGTCACGCGCGCGGTTCAGGGCGGGTTCAGGGTCGTACCGGTGCTGCTGGTGGATGTGGAGCTGCCGCCGCTGCTGGCCAGCAGGATTTGGGTCGATTTGCGACAGACCGATGGACCGGCCGACCTGTACTGGCTGACACGCCAGCGAACCACTCTGGGGGAGGAGCGCTTTCGGACAGTGCTGCGCGAGCATCTGGGTGACGAGGGCAGTAGTAAAGTGGTCGGGATGCTTGATTCGGCGGCGGGTCGAGAAGGAGGCACCGACATGGGCGGCGCGCCGGGAACCGCCGACCAACCTTGAACGACCGGTCCTCGCATGCGAGAGCCGCGTCACGGGCAACGCCGGCGTCCGCGCCGCCCGCGGTGCAAACTCCCGCCTCTATTCCTTGAGGAAGAACGCCAGCTCTTCGAGGTTGATGCGCAGGTCGACGTTCTTCAGGGGGATGCCGGGGCGGGGCTTGACGCGGACGGTGGCGAAGTTGAGGACGCCGCGGACGCCGGCGTCGGCGAGGGCGTCGTAGTAGTGCTGGGCCAGCTCGCTGGGGACGGTGAGGACGCCGATCACCGCTCCGGTCTCGCGCACGACGCTTGCCAGGTCGGCGGCGTCGCGGACGGTGAAGCCGGCGATGGTGCGGCCGATCTTGCGCGGATCGTTGTCGATGCCGGCGACGACGTGGAAGGCGCCATGGTTGAAGCCGAGGTAGCGGGCGAGGGCGCTGCCGAGGTTGCCGACGCCGACGATGACCATCGGGTGATCGCGGTCGAGGCCGAGCAGGGCGTCGAGGTGCTCGGCGAGCTCGGCGATCTGGTAGCCGACGCCGCGGATGCCGAACTCGCCGAACTGGGCGAGGTCCTTGCGGATCTGGGTCGCCGACAGGTGATAGCGCCGCGCCATCTCCTGCGAGGAGATGCGCGCGAGGCCGAGCTCTTGCAGCTGGCGCAGGCAGCGGAGATAGAACGAGAGGCGATTGAGGGTGAGCGGGGAGATCTCCTGCGGCTCGCTCTGCTCGCTGTCCCGGCGCTGCTCGTTCACCTCGCCCCGGTTGCCGCGATGAGCCATTGCAGTAGATCCGCAGGCCAGAGGCCCAGCACCAGGGTGGCGAGCGCCGCGATCACCGCCGCCGCACGCCCCCAGCCGTCGATGAGCAGGCCCTCCGGCTGCCGCCGTTCAGGACGCATGTACAGCACGTAGACGACCCGCAGGTAATAGTAGACGCCCACCAGGCTGGCCGCGACGCCGAGCACTGCCAGGTGCACGTGTCCCGCCGCGACGGCCTGCTGGAAGACCAGGTACTTGCCGAGGAAACCCATGGTGGGCGGGATGCCGCCGAGCGACAGCATGCAGATCGCCAGGCAGCCGCCGAGCAGCGGGTAGCGGTAACCCCAGCCGGCCAGCTCCTCGATCTCGTGCCGGGCGCCCGGCCGGCTGTAGAGCAGGCCGACCACGGCGAAGGCGCCGGCGTTCATCAGCACGTAGGCCAGCAGGTAGACGAGCAGCGGCGCGAGGCTGGCGCGGTCGAAGGTCACCAGCGCCAGCAGCAGGTAGCCCATGTGGGCGACGCCGGAGTAGGCGAGCATACGCTTGAGGTCGGTCTGCGCCAGGGCCAGGAGGTTGCCGACCACCATCGACAGCGCCGACAGCACGCCGACCACGTTGACCCAGCGCGCCGCCGTGACGCTGGGGCTCTGGGCCGCCACTTCGAGCAGGCGGAAGAGCACCAGGGCGCTTGCCACCTTCGGCGCCACCGACAGGAAGGCGACGAAGGGCGACGGCGCCCCCTGGTAGGTGTCGGGCGACCAGGCGTGGAAAGGCACCAGGGCCATCTTGAACCCGAAGCCGCAGACCAGCAGCAGCAGTCCCAGGGAGGCGAGCGTGGTGCCCTGGCCGCCGACGAAGGCGCGGCCGATCACCTCGAGGCGAGTGCTGCCGGTGGCGCCGTAGAGCAGCGCGATACCGAACAGCACGAAAGCGCTGACGAAGGCGCCCATCAGGAAGTACTTGATCGCCGCCTCGACGGCGACGCTCACCCGGCGGTGATAGGCGGCGAGCGAGTAGAGGCTGATCGACAGCAGCTCGAGCGACAGGAAGATGGTCAGCAGCTCGGTGGCGCGCAGCATCAGCAGCATACCGGTGGCGCACCACAGCAACAGGGCGTAGTACTCGCCGCCCATGATGCGTTCGCGGCGCAAGTAGTTGTCCGATGCCAGCACGCAGATGCCCGTGGCGACCAGGACCACCACCGAGAACGCGAAGGTGACACGCGTCGTCTCGAGCATGCCGTTGCAGCTCTTCCAGGCGAAGCTCGGGTCGCCGGCGGCGCCGCCGAGGCTCGTCCAGGCCGCGCTGGCGCCCCAGGCGGCGGCCGCGGTGACCGCCAGCGCCAGCGCGGTCCAGGCGCGGCGCAGGCCCGGCGCCACGGCGTCGAGCAGCAGGATCAGCACCCCGCCGCCACAGAGGATGAGCTCCGGCAAAAGGCTCACCAGGTCGGTGCGGCTCATCGCCTCCCTCCCGCGGCCGCGACGATGGGCCGAGGAAGCGCCCCGGGTCTGTGAGGTGCCTCCACCGCGATCCGAGGCGCAGAGTCCGGTGCCATCCGCGAAGCGAGGCCTGGCACGGTCAACGAGGCACGGGCTGTCGCCAAGCCCGAGGCGGAGGTCGCTGCAATCTTCGCAACGGGGGCTGGCGCCCCCTGGGGGGCCGCTCTTTGCACCGGTGGTCCCAAGTCCGCCCTAGGTGGGCGCAGAGCGGCGCTTCTTATCTCGGGTCCGCTGAGCCGTTGCCGGTAGTCGGCGAGGGTGGCGGCGAGCGCTTGCTCGCTGGGCTTGAGGAAGTGGGCGGGCACGACGCCGATCCAGAGCATCAGGACGCAGAGCGGGACGAGCGCGACGACCTCGCGCCAACCGAGGTCGGCGAGGCCGCGGTTCTCGTCCTTGGTGAGCGGCCCGAAGAGGATGCGCTGGATGAGCTTCAGCAGGTAGAGCGCCGCCAGCACCACGCCGAAGGTGGCCACCGCGGCCGGCCAGCCGAGGGCACGGAAGCTGCCGGCCAGGATCAGGAACTCGCCGGCAAAGCCGTTGAGCGCCGGCAGGCCCACCGAGGCGAGCGACGAGAAGATCAGGAAGAAGGCGAACACCGGCATCACCTTGGCCAGGCCGCCGAACTCGTCGAACTGCTTGGTGTGCCGGCGGTCGTAGAGCATGCCGACCAGCAGGAAGAGGGCGCCGGTCGAGAGGCCGTGGTTGACCATCTGCAGCAGCGCCCCCTGCCAGGCGACCAGGTCGGCGGCGAGCAGGCCGAGCATCACGAAGCCGAGATGGGCGATGGAGGAATAGGCCACCAGCTTCTTGGCGTCCGCCTGCACCCACGACACCATGGCGCCGTAGAGGATGCCGACCAGCGCCAGGGCGATCAGCAGCGGCAGCGCCGTGTGGCTGGCGCGGGGGAACAGCGGCATGGCGAAGCGCAGGTAACCATAGGTGCCGAGCTTGAGCAGGATGCCGGCGAGCAGCACCGAGCCGCCGGTCGGCGCCTCGACGTGGGCGTCGGGGAGCCAGGTGTGGAACGGGAACATCGGCACCTTGATCAGGAACGCGGCGGCGAAGGCCGCGAACAGCCACATCTGCGCCTGCGGCGGCAGATCGAGCCGCAGCAGATCCTGGTAGGCGAAGCTCCAGGCGCCGCCGCTCGCTCCCTTGTAGGTCCAGGCCAGCCAGAGGATGGCGACCAGCATCAGCAGGCTGCCGGCCATGGTGAAGAGGAAGAACTTGATCGCGGCGTAGATGCGCCGTTCGCCGCCCCAGATGCCGATCAGCAGGTACATCGGCACCAGCATGACCTCCCAGAAGACGTAGAAC
>DATDGZ010000448.1:0-4547 GCA_036521795.1 Thermoanaerobaculia bacterium
GGGTACCGGTTCGGAGGGGCGGTCGCCGGGCTCTGGGTCGCGGCTGCCGCGGCCTCCGGTGCCCTGGCCCCACGCGTACCGGGCGGTGCCGCGGCCGACTCCTCGACCAGCCGCAGGACCTGCTCCCCCAGCTGCGCCAGGGTCGGACCCTCCAGCAGGCTGGCGAGATCGACCTTCACGCCCAGGGCGGTCTCGATCGCGCCCGCGAGCTCGGCCGCCGCCAGCGAGTCGAGGCCGTGAGCCGTCAGCGACCGGTCCACCCGCAACCGCGCGGGCGGCAGCTCGAGGATCCGTGCCGACTGCCGGCGCAGCAGGGCCAGGATCAGCGCGGACCGCGCCGCCGGCGGAGCCGCCAGCAGCTCGTCCCGGCTGCTCGGTATCCGCTCGCCAGGGGGAGATGGCCTCACGAGCGCAGGGTCGCGGCGGGGTCCACCCGCGTGGCGCGCCGCGCGGGGAGCAGGCAGGTCGCCACGCCGATCGCTAGCAGCAGGGCCAGAGCGCCGCTCAGGGCGAGCGGGTCGTCCGGCTCGACGCCGAAGAGCAGGCCGGCGAGCGGGCGGGTGAGCAGCAGCGCCGTCGCCAGGCCGAGCGCCAGGCCCGCGCAGACCGGGCCCATCGCGCGCCGGAAGAGCCAGCCCCGGACGCTCCCGGAGTCCGCGCCCAGGGCCATGCGGATGGCCGTCTCCTGGATGCGCTCGCCGACGGCGAAGGACACGGCGGCGCCGATCCCGATGGCGGTGATGACCAGGGCCAGCGCGGCGAACAGCGACAGCAGGGCGGTGGTCAGCCGCGCCGGAGCCAGCGCGGTCTCGTAGACCTGCTCGAGGGTCTCGACGTCGGCCACCGGCTGCTCACGGTCGATGCGGGCGACCGCGGCGCGCAGGCTGGCGAGGAACGCCGCCGGCTCGGTGCGGGTGCGCACGAAGAGCTGCGAGCCCGGGCCGGGCAGCTGCTGGAAGGGCAGGTAGAGAGTGGGGCGCGCCGGCGCCACCAGGCCCTGGTGCCGCACGTCGGCCGCCACCCCCACCACCGTGCGCCATTCCGAGCGGTTGGGCAGCTCGAGCGCGAGGCGTTGCCCGAGGGGGCTGCGGTCGGGCCACCAGTGCCGGGCCAGCTCGTGGTTGACGACGGCCACCTTCGGGGCCTTCGTGTCGTCGCTCGGCAAGAAGCCGCGCCCCGCGAGCAGCGGGATGCCGAGGGTGCGGAAGTACTCCTCGCTGGCCACGTGGAGGTCCGCCCGCGGCGCCGGCTGTCCGGGCGGCACCGGCTGTCCATCGACCCGGAAGGCTGGCGTCATCTGGTCGGCGCCTCCCATCGGCACGTCGCTCGAGACCGCGGCCGAGACGACGCCCGGCTGGCCGGCGAGGTCCGCCAGCAGCCGCCGGAAGAAATCGATGGTCTGCGGCCCGGTGGCGTACTTCGAGAACGGCAGCTCGAGGGTGGCGGTGAGCACCCTCTCCGAACGGAAGCCGGGATCGACCTGCAGCAGCCGCACCAGGCTGCGGACCATCAGCCCGGCGCCGATCAGCAGCACCAGCGACAGCGCGACCTGGGCCGCCACCATCAGGTCGCGGAAGCGGCGCTTGCCGGCGGAGGCGGTGGAGCGGCCGCCGCCGTCCTTGAGCGACGCGGCCAGGTCGTGGCGCAGCGCCTGCACCGCCGGCAGCCAGCCCGCGGCCAGCCCGGCCGCGAACGAGAGCGCCAGGCAGAACAGCATCACCAGGCCGTCGATGCGGATCTCGCCGGCGCGCGGCGTGAAGCGGTTGGCGAAGGCGACGAGCAGGCCCAGTCCGCTGACCGCCAGCACGATGCCGAGCACGCCTCCCAGCAGCGCGGTCAGCACGCTCTCGGTCAGCAGCTGCCGCACCACCCGGCCGCGGCTGGCGCCGAGCGCGGCGCGCACCACCACTTCCTTCTCGCGCGAGAGCAGGCGCGCGAAGATGAGGTTGGCGGCGTTGGCGCAGGCGAGCAGCAGCACCAGCCCGGCGGTCCCCAGCAGGATGAGCAGGGTCGGCCGGAAGCGGCCGACCAGCTCGTCGCGCACCGGCGCCAGCGTCACCGTCATGCCGGCGACGGCGTGAATGGGGTACTCGCGCTGGATGCGGGCGGCGATGGTCGAGACGTCGGCCTGGGCCTGCGCGACGGTCACGCCGGGTTTCAGCCGGCCCCAGAGGCTCACCAGGCGGAAGGTGCGGCTCGCCTTGGTGGATTCCGCGGAGCGGTACGGGCACGACGAGGTGGGCATGAAGACCCGGTCCTTGCCGGGATAGGCAGGGAGGCGGGGCAGCACGCCGACGACCAGGATCGGCCGGTCGTTCATCCGCAGCCGCTGGCCGACGATCCCCGGGTCGCCGCCGAAGCGGTCGCGCCAGTAATCGTAGGTGAGCAGGAGCACCGGATCGGCCCCGGGGCGGTCGTCCTCCTGGCGGAAGTCGCGGCCGAGCAACGGCTTGACGCCGAGCTCGCGGAAGAAGTCCGCCGACACGACGCCGGTCTGGACACGGTCCGGCTCGCCCTGGCCGAGCAGGTTGAACGCCATGGAGTGATACTCGGGGAGCGCCTGGAAGGTCTGGCTCTGGCGGCGGTAGTCGAGCACCTCCTGCACCGGGAAGAAGATCTGGTCCGCGACCGTCCCCGAGGCGCGCGGCACCAGGTGCACCAGCTCGCCGCCGTGGGCGTAGGGCAGCGGGCGCAGCAGCACGCCGCGCGCCAGGCTGAAGATGGCGGTGTTGGCGCCGATGCCCAGGCCCAGGGTCAGCACGGTGACCAGGGTGTAGCCGGGATGGGCGGCGATCTGGCGGCAGGCCTGCCTGATGTCCTGGATCATGTCTCGCTCCTAGTCAGTGCGGCCGCGTTTCGTTCCAAGCCGGTACCGCGCGCCCCGGCGCCGCGCTGCCTCAAGCCTCGACCAGGTGCTCCTGCCGCGGCGCGCGCGCGATCTCCTGGGCGCGCTCGTGGAAAACCTTATCGTAGTTGCGCGACAGGGCCATGGCCACGTCGCCGAGCGGGTTCGCCGCCCCGGGGTTGCCGAACAGGATCTCGTTGAACCACGCGGCCTTCTGCTCGCGGGAACCGACGAGGTAGCGCAGGTAGAGCCGGGCGCAGCGCAGGCGGTCGGACCAGCCTGCCCACCGGATGTTGCTCCACATGTAGGAGAAGTTGTAGTTGCGGTAATCGAGCTTGCAGAGATAGTACAGGTAGACCAGCATCGAGTTGATGCGGTAGTAGCGGTCCACCGCGCGGTCGTAGGGCACCAGGAGCGTGAGGTCCGCCTGCTGCTGCCCCAGCAGCCGGTCGAGCGGATCGATGAGGGCATAGGCGCTGTTGAACGCGACCTGCAGCCCGGTCGAGAAGATGGGATCGATGAAGCCGGCGCTGTCGCCGACGATGACCCAGTGATCGCCGTAGTAGCGGCTGGAGCGGTAGGAATAGTCCCGCACGACGCGGAACTTCTCCACCGTCTTCAGGGTCGGGTTCTGCAGGATCTCGCTGATGAAGGGGATGTCGCGGGCGTAGTCGTAGAAGATCTGCTCGAGGCTCTTGGTCTGCGCCTCGTCCTTGACCGTCTGCTGGCTCAGCACCACGCCCAGCGACAGCGTGTCCTTCGCCACCGGGATGTACCAGGCCCAGTCGCGCCGGTTGCGGTGCACGCAGAGCTTGAAGTTGAGCTCGTCCTCGGTGTTCTTCACCTCGATGTCGCCGCGCCAGTGCGAGAACACCGCCATCTTGTACTCGAGCAGCGGGTCGGCGTACCAGTTGTCCCGCAGCTGGTGGTTGATCAGCGCGCCCTGGCCCGAGGCGTCGACGATCCAGTTGGCGTGAGCGGTCTTGAGCTCCTCGGAAGGGCCGTGCGAGTAATCCTTGTACTCGACTCCGACCGCCCGCTCGCCGTCGAAGAGCACGCGCTTGACCAGGTGCTCCTCGCGCACGTCGACGCCCAGGCGCCGGGCGTTGTCGAGCAGCACCTTGTCCATCTTGCCGCGCGCCATCTGGAAGGCCCAGCGGCGCGGCCCCTCGGGGCTTTCGCGGGCGAAGTAGACCTTGAACGCCTTGTCCCAGAGCACGAACTCGAGCCCCATCTTCTTCACCTCGTTCATGGCCTCGAGCTGGTCGTAGACGCCGAGCTCCTTGAACACGGTGAAGCCGAAAGCGGTGATCGATTCGCCGATGTGGAAGCGCGGGAACTTCTCGCGCTCCAGGACGAGGACCTTGCGCCCGCGCTGCGCGAGCTTGCCGCCGACGGTGGTTCCCGCGGGCCCGCCGCCGATGATGATCACGTCGAAGTTGTCGTTCATGCGTGTCGTCCTTTGCTCGAGATGGCGTTCAGGACCTGGGACTCGGAGCCGTGCGGCGCCGGCGCCTCACCCCCGGGCGCCGGCGGCGGCAGCCATTCCGGAATGGCCCCCCCGGCGCGCGGCGCGGCGCGCGGCGCGGCGCCGTCCGCGGGGCGCGCCGCGGCCGCGGCCGCCAGCGCGTCGGGCACCTGCTGCGCGCCGCGCAGCGAGAGCCGCACGTCGCCTTTTCCCCACGGGGTGACCAGTCGGAAC
>DATDGZ010000449.1:0-2930 GCA_036521795.1 Thermoanaerobaculia bacterium
ACCTCGATCCGCACACAGGAGATCCTCGGCCGCCTCGCGGTTTTCCACCCAGGACAGGGCGGGCCGGCCGGCGCGCAGGATGCCGGCCTTCTCTCGCGCGATCGCCGCCAGCGTGTCGCCGAGCAGCTCGCGGTGCTCCAGGCTGATCGAGGTGATGAGCGACAGCACCGGCTCGCAGACGTTGGTGGCGTCGAGCCTGCCGCCCAGCCCGACCTCCACCACCGCCAGGTCCACGCGCTCGGCCGCGAACCAAAGGAAGGCCGCGGCGGTGACCGCCTCGAAGTAGGTGGGGCTGTGTCCCAGCCGGCGCTCGGCGCACGCCACCACCTCCTCCAGCAGCTCGCCCAGGCGCTCGCCGCCGACGGCGCGGCCGTCGATCCGCAGGCGCTCCTCGACCGTCTCGAGGTGCGGCGAGGTGTAGAGGCCGGTGCGGTAGCCGGCGGCGCCGGCCATCGCCGCCAGCAGCGCCGCGGTCGAGCCCTTGCCGTTGCTGCCGGCCACCAGCACCGCCGGGAAGCGCAGCTGTGGGCTTCCCAGCGCCGCCAGCAGGCCGCGCATGCTCTCGAGGCCAAGGCGAATGCCCAGGGCCTCGAGGCGGCCGAGGATCTCCTGTGTGCGGATCGAGGTCAGAGCAATCTCAGAGCAGGTGCCGGAGGCAGCGCGCCAGCGTCTCCTTCATCTCGGCGCGCGCGACCACCAGGTCGAGGAAGCCGTGGGCGAGCAGGAACTCGCTCCGCTGGAAGCCCTCGGGCAGGCTCTGGCGGATGGTCTGCTCGATGACGCGGGGACCGGCAAAACCGATCAGGGCCCCCGGCTCGGCGACGTTGAGGTCCCCCAGCATCGCGAACGACGCGGTCACGCCGCCGGTGGTCGGATCGGTGAGCACCGAGAGGTACGGCAGGTGGGCGTCATGGAGGCGAGCCAGCGCCGCCGCGATCTTGGCCATCTGCATCAACGACAGGACGCCCTCTTGCATCCGGGCGCCGCCGGAGGCCGCGACCACGATCAGCGGCCAGCGCTTCTCGAGCGCCCGCTCGGCGGCGCGGGTGATCTTCTCGCCGACCACCGAGCCCATCGACCCGCCCATGAAGCGGTACTCCATGACCGCCAGCACCACCGGGATCTCTTCGAGGCGCCCCTGGACGACGATGACCGCGTCGCGCTCGCCGATCGCCTGCTGGTAGCTCTTGAGCCGGTCGCGGTAGCGCTTGGTGTCACGGAAGCCCAGCGGGTCCGACGGGCTGATCTCCGTGAACAGCTCTCGCGGCTCGGTGTCGTCGAGCAGCAGTGCGATCCAGGACCGGGCATCGATGCGGTGATGATGACCGCACTTCGGGCACACCCGCTGGTTGCGGTCGAGGTCGCGGGCGTAGATGATCTCCTTGCAGCCTTCGCACTTGACCCACAGCCCCTCGGGTACGGTGCTGCGCCGGCGATCGCTGCGGATCGGCTTGGGCTGCTTGGCTTTCTTGAACCAGACCATGGAGAACAACTCTCGCGCGGCGTCCGTCGGCGGAGCTCGCGGGTTGCCCGGAGAGGCGGGCGCCGGCGTGGCGCACGGGCCGGGCCGGCGCCGGGTCTCGGCTCAGAAGCCGGTGGACTCGTGCCCCTCTTCGGCCTCCAGATCGTTGGCGATCCCGAGACGCATGCAGGCGGCATCGTACATCTGGCGCGAAGCCTTCTTCGCGTTCTGCAGTTCCGCGAGACGGTCCTTGACCTTCGCCAGCTCGTCCTCGATGGCACGATCCAGCTCTTCCATCTCCTGCTTCGTAACTTGGAGGGTGTTCTCGTAGAACTTTCTCTGTTGCTCGGTAAGGCTCATGGTCTCCTCCCAATTGCGCCCAGGCCGCGGGCTCCGACCGCCACCGGACCGGGTCGCCTGGCCTACCGGCCGTCTCGTTTACTGCTTGAACGGGATACGCAGGCGGGTCCACATCTTGACCCGGTTCCCATTCCGGGTCGCGGGCGTGAAGCGCGCTCCCCGCGCCACCTGGAGCGCGGCCTCATTGATCCCGACATTCTGGCTGATTCCCTCCAACACCTGGACGTCCTCGACGCGCCCCTGCTCGTCGACCAAGACCGACAGGACGACGACGCCTTGGACACCGAGTTTCCTGGCGAGCGGAGGATACTCCGGTTTGGGTGTGCTGACAAGTTTCGGCGGCACCGCCGGGCCGCCGTTCGCGGCGGACGCGCCACCCGCGCCGGCGGCAGCCGTGCGGGACCCGGCGCCCCCGGCAGCCTCTCCCGGCGCCGTCCGTCCGGCCGGCTCGGCCGTCCGCGCGGCGGCCTCCTGCGGCGCGGCGGACGAGCCGGATGCCGCGGCTGCCGCCCCCGCCGGGTTGGCAGGCGGCTCGGCGGCTGCACGCGGCTCGGCCGGCGTCGCCGGCCTCGGCTGGACGCGGGACGCGGCCTCTTCGGCGCCGCCCGGTGATGCGGGCGAAGCGGGCCCCGGCTTCGTCGTGGCGCCCGCGGCCCCCGCCGGGTTGGCCGCCGCGGCATTCGCGGTCTCGGTCTTGCCCGCCTTCGTCTTGTCGAGCTCCTTCTGCAACTGCTTCTGCTGCTCCTCGAGCTTCTTCTTCAGCTCCTCCGCGCGGCGGGCGACCTCCTGGTCGACCACTCCCTGAACGTCCATCTTGCCGGCAGGAGTCTTCGCTCCGGCCGCGGTGGCGCCATTCGCCGGCAATGGTCCGCCGCGCGCCGCGGCATCGCCCGGGGCGCCGGCATTGCCGGCGGCGGCCGCCCCGGCGCTCGCGCCGCCGACGCGCGGACCGGCGGCAGTTCCGCCGCCGGCCGTCGCCGCGGCATTGCGGCGGCCCAAGACGAAGTACGTCAACAGCGCGCCGAGCACCAATACCACGACGGCAGCCGCCAGCAGCAGGCGGCCGGGACGCGAGCCCTCTTCCATCCGCACCTCGCCGAGCGGCGCC
>DATDGZ010000450.1:0-1687 GCA_036521795.1 Thermoanaerobaculia bacterium
CCAGGTGGTCCCGGCGTCGTCCGTCTTCCACACGCCGCCGCCGGTGCTGCCGAAGTAGAAGGTCGCCGGCCTGCCCCGCACCCCGGTCACGGCGCACACCCGCCCGCCGCGGAAAGGACCGACGTTGCGGAAGCGCATGCCCCCCTTGCCGCCCATGCCGTCGGCGCCGCCCAGGGCGCGGCGGGTGGCCGGCGCGCCGCTCAGCGGGGGATGCGGGGCCTGGGCGGGAGATGCCTCGGCCGCCGGCGGTCCGCTCACGGCAGCGCCGGCCGGCGGATCGCTCGCGGTGGCGGCCGCGGCGCCTGCGGCGCCAGCGGCGGCCGCGGCCGGGGCGAGACAGGCGACGGCCAACCCGGCGAGCGCCGCGAGCGCCGCCCCGCGGCAGCGACGCCGGCGGGGCGCGGGCGGGCGAGCTCCGGCGGCACCGTCCCGATTCTTGGACCAGGGCATGGCGGTCATGGCGGCCTCCGAGTGGGGTCGGGTGAGCGTTGCGAGGAATCCTGGAGGAATCCTATATGATGGCCGCCGCCGCTTCCCCTTGCCCGTGGCCCCCGGCCGGCCCGGCCCTGCCCGTCATGGCTCATCGCTATCCCGAGAGCGCGTTGTTCTACCGCCGGCTGGACCGCGGCTTCCCGTTGGCGGTGCGCGGCGAAGGGGCATGGATCGTCGACGAGGCGGGGCGCCGCTATCTCGATGCCTGCGGCGGCGCCATGGTCGCCGGCCTCGGTCACGGCGTGGCGGAGATCGCCGCCGCGGTCGCCGCCCAGGCGCGCGAGTTGGCCTACGTCAACGGCAGCCAGTTCACCAACGCCGCCGCCGAGGACCTCGCCGCGGAGCTCGCCGAGGTGCTGCCGGAGCCGCTGCGGTACAGCTACTTCCTGGCCAGCGGCTCGGAGGCGATCGAGGCGGCGGTCAAGCTGGCGCGGCAGTACTGGGTCGAGCGGGGGCGCCCGGAGAAGTGGAAGGTCATCCGCCGTCACCCCTCCTACCACGGCAACACCCTGGCCGCCCTGGCGCTCTCCGGCCGCGAGCATTACCGCCGGATCTACCGGCCGCTGCTGCTCGACTTCCCGAGCATTCCCGCGCCCGACCCCTACCGGCATCCCGGCCCCGACTGCCCCGCCTGCAACGGCGAGGCGCTGGCGGCGGCGCTCGCCGCGCAAGGTCCCGAGACGGTCGCCGCTTTCCTGGCCGAGCCCATCCTCGGCAGCTCGGGAGGCGCCGTCGTGCCCTCTCCCGCGTACTACCGGCGGGCCGCCGAGCTCTGCCGCGAGCACGACGTCCTGTACATCGCCGACGAGGTGCTCACCGGCTGCGGCCGCACCGGGCGGTGGTTCGCCTTCCAGCACTACGATCCGGTGCCCGACGTGGTGGTGCTCGGCAAGGGCCTGAACGGCGGCTACGCGCCGCTGTCGGCGGTCGTCGCCAGCCGCGAGATCGCGGCCACGCTGGCGCGCGGCAGCGGCGCCTTCAACCACGCCCAGACCTACTCCCACCACCCGGTGACCTGCGCGGCCGGCGCCGCCACCGTGCGGTACCTGAAGCGGCATCGCCTGGTCGAGCGCTGCGCCGAGGCATCCGCCGGCTTCTTCGCCGAGCTGGCGAAGCTGGCGGAGCACCCCGCGGTCGGGGACGTGCGGGGTGCGGGCCTTCTGGCCGGGATCGAATTCGTGCGCGACCGAACCAC
>DATDGZ010000451.1:0-4636 GCA_036521795.1 Thermoanaerobaculia bacterium
AGCGCCGGTGCCGGCGCTCACCGCCGCCGCTTTGAAAGGCCACATGGCGAACTCTGCGATCGACTATTCGGACGTCCAGGGCACCATCCTGCGCGGGTACCGCGTGGACATGGCGCGGCATTTCATCCTCCGCATCACCGACCCCGCGGCGGCGGGCGCCCTGATCGGCGGCCTGGTGGACGGCGCCGGCGCCCTGCCGCGCATCACCACGGCGGCGCGGTGGACAGTCAAGCCGGAGTGTTTCGTGAACCTCGCCTTCACCAGCGCCGGCTTGGCCGCGCTGGGTCTCACCCCGAAGCAGCTCGCCAGCTTCGACACCGCCTTCCAGCGCGGAGCCACCGACTCTGTCTCCGCCTCGACGGTGGGCGACGTCGGCGAGAGCGCTCCCGCCAACTGGATCGGCGGCCTGTCGAGCGCCGCGCAGGTCCACCTGGTGCTGAGCCTCTGGGTCGACGACGACCCGGCGGCGCTCGAGGCGGTGACCGCCCGCCTCCGCAGAGCCTTCGCCGGCTGCGTGGCCGAGCTGTCCGCGCACGACGCCCACGCCCTGCCCGCCAACCGCGTGCACTTCGGTTACCACGACAGCATCGCGCAGCCGACCGTGATCGGAGCCCCGCCGAGGAAGCATTCGATCCCTGACGACCAGAGCCCGGTGGCCACCGGCGAGTTCCTGCTCGGCTACGCCAACCAGAGCGGCGCCGCCTACACCGTGCAACCCGCGGAGCTCTCGACCAACAGCAGCTACGCCGCCTTCCGCATCCTGGAGCAGGACGTTCCCGGGTTCGAATCTTTCCTTGCCACGTACGCCGCTCAAGCTGGCATCGACCCCGAGATGCTCGCCGCCAAGGTCTGCGGGCGCTGGCGCAACGGTAACCCCCTGGTACTGGCCCCCGACGCCCAGGGTCCCGAGATGCCCCTGTCGCAGCTCAACGACTTCACCTACGTGAGCACCGACGCTACGAAGGACGACACCCTCGGCTTCCGCTGCCCCATCGGCTCGCACATCCGCCGCAACAACCCCCGCAACGCCGCGGTCGTCGGCGCCGGCAGCGCCAGTCACCGCATCGTCCGGCGAGCCATGCCCTACGGTCCCGCTTACGATCCCGCCCACCCTGTCTCCATTCCGCGCGGCCTCATCGGCTACTTCATCAACGCCAGCATCACCGCTCAGTTCGAGTTCCTCACCAGCCAGTGGAATCTCAGCTCCAGCTTCGTGAAATCCGCCCTCGGACCCGGCGGCTTCGACGCCGGCAACGCGGTCTTCAACATCAGCGGCCAGGACGTCTTCCAGGGCGTGAACGACCCCGCCTCCAGCTCGTTCACCCTCGCGGCTCCAGGCGCCAAGGGATCGAATAACAAGCATCTCAAGGGCTTCTCCCGCCTGATCACCACCCGCGGCGGCGCCTACTGCTTCCTGCCCAGCATCCGCGGCCTGCGCTACCTGGCGGCGCTGCCGGGCCATGCCCCGGGCTGAACCGGCAGGCCCGGCCGCGGGGGCCGCATCTTCGACTCAGCGGTAGGGAGTGATGGCGCGCAAGGTCCACACCTCGCCGCCGAGGTCGAGGGCGGTGCCGACCGGCTTGTCGAGCAGGCTCTTGCCGAGGTCGGACTCGTAGGAGAGGACGTCGTCCTCGGGGCGGCTCTCCCAGGGCCCCAGGACGGTGATGACGCGCTCGCGGCCGCCCGGGCCGACGAGGTGGGCGCGGGTGCCGATGCGGACGCCGGAGAGGTCCACGTCGCCGGGCTCGATGGGGCGGACGCGGGACAGCTCGGCGTTGAGGGCCGAGGCGCGGGCGTTGAGGACCTCGTGGCGCTGGCGGGCGGCCTTGTACTCGAAGTTCTCGCGCAGGTCGCCCATGGCGCGCGCCTCCGCGATCGCCTTGCGGTTGGCGGGGATGTCGACGGTCATGATCTGGTGCAGCTCGGCGTGTTTGGCGGCGATCGCCTCGAGGGTCGCGTAGAGCGGCACCGCCACGTCGCGCCGCAGCGCTTGGAAGCGCAGCTCGAGCGCGGCGACCAGCTGATCGCGCTGGTAGGGTTCGAGGGCCGCCGCCCGCCGCACCGCGTCCTCGGCCTGCGGCGCCTGGTCCACGGTCAGATGGGTCAGCAGGCGCGGCACCGTCGAGCCCGACTCGGCGAGCGCCAGCAGCCGCTGCCGGTAGGGCGCGAACTCGTCGCGGTTGAGGCTGCCGAGGATCTGCTGCAGCAGCCGCAGCGGGTTACGGGACCGCATCTCCTCGTCGATCGCGGCGCGTTCCGCCAGCCAGGCGAAGGCCGCCGGCTGGCGGTGCGGCTGCGCCAGCAGGCCGTCGACGAAGCGCTCGAGCTCGCGCGGCCCGCCGACCGCGAGGCCGGCGGTCAGCGTGTCGAGGGCGCGGGGGTCGGTCTCCCGCGTCATGGCGTCGCGGTAGATCGCCGGCCAGTCGGGGCGCCCCTCGCGCACCATCAGGTAGGCCCGCTCGCGCAGCAGCCGCTCCTCGATGCCCTCGAACAGCCTGCCCAGCCCGCTGATGTCGCGGCCGGCGAGCAGCGCCTCGGGTGACCAGGAGGAGCTCGGGCCGTGCGGCGAGGTCTCCGGCACGCCGCCGCTGCGCTCGAGGCCGAACCAGATCTCCCAGGCCAGCCCCGGGTCGCCCTCGGTGGCGGAAGCCGCGGCGATCTCGGCCAGGTCGGCCGCCATGCGGTCGCGCAGCACCCGGTCGCGCGCCCCCTCGCGCCGCAGCAGCTCGAGCTTGCGCCGCGGCTCGGCGCGGTCGAAGGCGCGCCAGACGCTGTCCTGCGCGTCGCCCGTGCTCTCCGCCCAGGTGTAGGTCTGGCGGGCGCCGCTGCCGCTGGCCAGCACCTGCGGGTGCCTGCGCGCCGCGCCCCACCAGGAGGTCCACTGCGTCTCGCCGACGATCCCCGACAGCACCTCGCGGATCTCCCCGGCGGTGAGCGGCCGATCGAAGCTCTGCAAGGTGATGCGCAGCAGCTCCGGCGGGGCGGCCGCCCGGAGCCCGTCCGGGTCCTCGAGCTTGCGCCGCAGCACGTGCGGCGGCGCCAGCGGACGCAGCAGCTTGGCGGCGGCCTTGAAGCCCACCATGAGGCCGCGATGGCGCTCGAAATCGACCTTGAAGCTCTCGAGGCCCAGGTTGGCGTCGACCACCCGGCCGACGCCCTTGCCTTCCATCGCGACCACGGTGCCGACGTCGAAGGCGAGCAGGCTCTCGAGGCGATCGACCTTCTCCCAGGTCTTCGGCAGATCGTGGGTGGCGCGTTGCAGCCCGGCCGCCTCGGCCAGCCCCTTGAAGGTCGAGCGGTCGCCGTACAGCTTGGTCAGGGTCGAGACGATGGCCGAGTGGACCTTGTCGGCGGGCAGCAGCAGGGTGCCGGCGCGGCGCAGCAGGTCGAGGCGCGCCTCCCAACGCCCCTCGCGCAGCTGTTCGTCGAGCATCTCCAGCAGCACCCGCGCCCGCTTCTCCTCGCCGGTGCCGGCCAGCGCGCGCGCCACGCCGACGAAGTAGTCGAGATCGCCGGGTTCCTCCTCGATACGTGCCAGCCAATCGTTCTCGACGCTGTCGAAGTCGCCTTTCGCGAGGAGGTTCTGGGTGGTGCGGGAGATCGCCATGCGGAAGAGGAAGATACCAGAAGATCGGCGCCGGAGCTGTCGCCGGCCCCGGTTCAGCAGGCCCTGCGCAATCCCTACGTCACCAGGCCTGAGCTTTCCTTGCGCCTCCGAAGACCGCAGCGATAGCCGAGAGATCGGTGCTCGGAGGGGGGGAGGACGGTCCCAGGTCGGCCAGGGAGGAGATTCGCCGACCCCTCGCAGGACCGGCCGGAGGGGCTTGCCCCGGAGAGGTGCCCCGGAGAGTATTTGACGGGGGCGAAAGGGCCGCGTAAAGTTAGACGCGCCCATCTCTTGAGGCGCACCGAGAAGACATCGATTGCCTCCCCACCAGATCCACCTCGACGGCACCCCTGAAGTCGAAACGCGTATGGCTGCCGGAGGTGTCCCAGGCGCTTCCTCGGGCTCGGGGGCCGCGGGAAGCTCGGGCGTCTCCGCCAGCGCTGCCGGCCACGGCGGCTCGGCGGGCCCCGGAGGCCCCCTCGGCCCCCTCGATTCGATTGGCTCCGGCCCCGGCCCGAAGCGCACGGTGCTGCGGCCGCCACCCTGGGACAAGGCCGCCGAGGCCGATTCCGGCTCCTCGTTCGGCACCTGGCTGCGCCGCCAGCGCGAGGCGCGCGAGATCAGCCTGCGCGAGATCGCCGAACGCACCAAGATCAGCATGCGCTATCTCCAGGCGATGGAGGACGACCGCTTCGAGGTCCTGCCGGCGCCGGTCTTCGCCAAGGGCTTCCTGCGCGAGTACGCCCGCTACGTCGGCCTGTCTCCCGACGACGTCGTCAACCACTACCTCTCCGTCCAGCAGCCGCAGGCCCACGTCGACGGCGACGCCGGCCACCGTGAGCGCCGGTCCCTCGCCAACTGGCCGCGCTGGCTGCCGCTGCTCCTGGCGACCGCCCTGCTGCTGGGCCTGGCGGCCCTGCTCGCCTTGCTCTCGGACCGCTGGCGCCAGCATCGCGGCGGCGATGCCGAGTCGCGGCCGCCGATCGTGGCGCCGCTCGCCACACCGGTGCCGCCGGCGCCGCCGGTGCC
>DATDGZ010000452.1:0-3741 GCA_036521795.1 Thermoanaerobaculia bacterium
GGGGAGATCCGCCTCCCGCGGCCCGGCCGGGGGGGAATGCCCCGGAGGCGGTGGCAAGAACCGGCTCTCGATGAAGTGACGGAAGTAGGTGCCGAGCAGCTCGTCGTCGACCGGCGGGCGGTACACGCCTCCCGCGCCTCCTGCTTCGAGAGCGGCGGTGGTGCGCCGGCAGCCGTACTGCGGGGCGAGCGCGCCGCTCTGCCGCGCCGGCGCCTGGTTGTCGACAGCGATCGCCGCGGCGGCCGCTGCCGCGCCGGCGCCGGCCTTGTAGAGCGGCATGAAGGGCGCCAGCGCGTTCTCGTTGCCCGCGTCGAAGCTCTCGATGAGCGCCGCGCGCCAGCGCTCCGGAGGCAGCCGCTCGAGCGGGTAGCCGAAGCGCAGCAGCCAGTCGACGAAGTCCGGACCGGCGAGCGGCCGGGGGTTGATCATGTGGAAGGTCTCGCCGATCGACTCGGGCCGCCGTGACAGCCACACGATCGCCCGGCCGACGAAGTCGACCGGCGCCAGGTTGACCTCGTCCTGCATGTCCATCACCGCCCCGAGCTGGACGAAGGACTTGACCAGGCTGATGGCGAAGTCCTTGGGGTTGCCGGCACCGGTGCGGCTGTCGCCGCTGATGGTGCCCGGGCGATAGACCGCCACCGGCAAGCCCCGCGCGCGCGCCGACGCCACCAGCTTCTCGGCCACCCACTTGCTCTGCGCGTAGCCGCCGCGCAGTCCGCTGCAGTCGCCGAGCGGGTCGTCCTCCGCGATCGGACCGCCGCCGGCAGGGGCGGCGGAGTCCAGCACCGCCACGGTCGAGACATAGTGCAGGGGCTTGGCCGCACGGGTGCACGCCAGGCGCAGGATCTCGCGCGTTCCCCGCACGTTGGCCGCCGCGAGCGCCGCATAAGGGGCCAGGAAGTTGACCCCGGCGCCGTTGTGATAGATGACGTCGACCGCGCCTGCCAGCTCGGCGAACGCCGGCTCGGAGAGGCCGAGAGACGGCTCCGCCAGGTCGCCGATCAGCGGTTGGATCCGCGCGGCGAGCGCCGCATCCCACAGCCCGTACGCCGCGAGCTCACGGCTCAGCTTGGCGAGCCCCTTGTCCGGATCGGCGGCCCGCACCAGGCAGACCACGGTGGCGCGGGTCTGCCGCAGCAGCTCGGCGAGCAGGTAGGTGCCGAGGAAGCCGCTGCCGCCGGTCAGCAGGACCGTCGCCGGCTCGCCACCGCGGGCCGCCGGCGGGCTGGCGGGGCGTAGCTCCGGGTCGAGCACCGCATCGCCGCGCAGGTCGTCGTTGCTGGTGGGGGCAATCGCCAGCGACACGCCGGCGCGGAAGTCGCCGATCGCGCGCGCCAGGGCCGCCACCGTACGGTACTGCAGCAAGTCGGCGAGACGGAGGTCCTGGCCGAGGGCGTCGCGGACCTGGCTCTGCGCGCGCAGCAGCAACAGCGAGTGACCGCCGATCGCGAAGAAATCGTCGTGGATTCCGAGGCGCTCGACCTGCAGGACCTCGCGCCAGATGCCGGCGATCGTCGCGATCGCCCGCTCCAGCTCGCCGCGCGGCGCCATCGGCGAGTCGCTCGAGTCGCTCGGTTCGCTCGGTCCGCCGCCGGCTCCCCCCAGGCCTGCCGGCGCAGTCCCCGGCCGGGCTGCGACCGCGCCGCGCCGCCCGGCCACGAGCTGGGCCCGCTCGCCGGCGGCCAGCAGCGGCAGCTCGCCGATGGGGCTCTCCGGCGCCGCCGCCGCGACCTCTGCCAGCCTCTGCAGCAACGACTCGAGGTGACCCAGCCGCCGCTCGACGCCGGCGTCGTCGAAGCGGCCGTCGAACAGCAGCCGGAGCTCCAGCTGCCGGGCTGGCGTCACGACCAGCGTCAGGGCGTGGGCGCTGCGCTCGACGAAGCGCCAGCCCTCGACCGTCAAGCTGCCGGAGCGCCGCCGCTCGAGCGCTTCGGCCACCGGCTGGCTGACGCATTCGACGACGCTGCCGAACATCCCGGTCCCACCGCCCACCGCGGCCGCGGCCGGCAGATCGCTCCAGGCCCGCACCCGCCACGGCGCGCTGTGCTGGTGCCGGAGACGCTCGAGCCGGCGCTCCTGCAATTGCCCGAGCCAGGGACCCACCGCGGCCGCCGGCGCCGCGAGCACCCGCACCGGCAGCGTGGCGCCGAAAGGCCCGACCATCGACTCGGCCCCGGAGAGCTCCGCCGGCCGGACCGCCGTCACCTCGCCGAAGACCACGTCCTGCTCGCCGCTGGCACGCGACAGCAGCAGCGCCCAGGCCGCTTCGACCATCGCGGCGAGCGTCACGCGCGCTTGCCGCGCCGCGGTCCGCAGCGCCTCGGAGCTCTGCTCGGAAAGGAGGCGGCGGCGCTCTCCTCCCGGACCGCTCGCAGCACTGCCGGCAACGCCCGCTCCGCTCGCAGCGGCCGCACCTCGCGCAGCGCCCGCACCGCTCGCACTGCCCGCATCGCCAGCACTGCCCGCATCGCTCGCCGGGAAGCGGTCGCTGCCCAGCGGCGTCGGCGCCGTGAATCCCGCCAGCGTCGTGGTCCAGTAGGCCTGCGACTCCCCCTGCGGGTGCCGCGCCAGCCACTCGACGTAGTCGCGGAATGGCCGCGGCCGCGGCGGCTCTCCCGCCTCGCCCTGCCGCAGCCGCTCGTAGAGGGCCAGCAGCTCGTCGATCGCCAGCGCCGCCGACCCGCGGTCGAGCAGCAGCAGGTGGTGGCTGAAGAGCAGCGCGTGCCGGTTCCCGCCGAGACGCCGCAGCTCCACCCGCAGCAGCGGCGCCCGTTCGAGGTCCACTCCGCGCCGCTGGTCCCAGGCGGAGAGATCCGCCAGCTCCCGCTCCCTGTCCTCCTCCCCGAGCGCCGCCCAGTCCCCGAGCGCCAGTGGCAGCTCCACCTGCTGCGCGACCCCCTGCAGCGGACGCTCCAGCCCCTGCCAGAGGAACGCCGAGCGCAGGATCGGGTGCCGCGCCAGCAGGCGCTGCCACGCGGCGGCGAACAGCGCCGAATCGAGCTCTCCGTTCAGGGTGCAGAGCATCTGCCGCACGCCCGTCCCGGAGCGCGGCGCCTGCAGCTGGCGGAACAGCAGGACCTGCTGCGCCGGGGAGAGCGGATAGAGATCCTCGATCCGCGGGCCGGCCGCGACCAGGCGCTCGAGGGCCGCCTGGTCGAGCGCCGTGAGCGGGAAGTCGGAGGGCGAGACGCCCCAGGAGTCCGGCAGGCCGCAGTGCGCCAGCAGCCGGCGCAGCTCGCCGACGAAGCCGGCGGCCAGGCGCTCGACGGTTGCCGCCAAGTGCAGGGCCGTGCTGTAGGTGAAGCTCACCCACAGCCGCTCCCCGGAGACCGCCGCCTGTACCTCCAGGGCGTAGCGCCGCCGCTGCCGCGCGCCGCGAGCCGGGCCCGACCCTTCCGGCGCGGCGGCGAAGCGCGTTCCCGCCGTCGCTCCGTCCAGCTGGCCCAGGTAGTTGAACACGATCTGCGGCGCCGGCTGCGCCGCCAGGCTCTCCCGAACCTCCCGCAGCGGCGCGAGGTAGCGCAGCAGTCCGTAGCCCACGCCCCGGCCGGGTACCGCGCGCAGCTGCTCCTTGACCGCGAGGATCGTCTCCCCCAGCCCTTCGCCCGGCCGGCGCAGGTCGAGCAGCACCGGATAGATCGCCGTCAACCAGCCGACGGTGCGGGACAGGTCCGCCGCGTCCTCGCCGCCGACCCCGGCGGGCACCTCTCGGCCGTGCCCCTCGAGGTCGAGGAGCAG
>DATDGZ010000453.1:0-2099 GCA_036521795.1 Thermoanaerobaculia bacterium
GGGCGCAGCGGGCGCGCTGGCCCGCCGCGGCGGCCCGGGCTCCGGGCCCCTGGGCTGGGGCGGCTGGCTCGCGGCCGCGCCGGTGCGCGAGCTGCCGCGCGGCGATGCGGCGCCTCGGCCGCGAGGAGGCTTTCGCCGAGCTCGACATGGCGGAGCGCACCGAGCAGCTGGTCGGGGACGTGCGCTACGAGGTCTGGCGGTGCGCGGCCTGCGGCGCGGTCGAGAAGCGCGGCAAGGCGCGCGACCTGAGCGGCGCGCAGGCCCAAGCCGCCGCCGCGCCGGTCGGCTCGGCCGCCTTCCTGCGGCGCCGCGCCCGGGCGGGCCTGTCGATCTGGTCGCCCCCTTCCCCGCCACCGTCAACCGGCGTCTGGCCGGGCAGAGGTCAGCCCCACGTCACCGAGACACCCTCGACCTCCTCGACCAGCCGATCGACGAGGTCGGGGCCGTAGGCGGTGGCAGGGGTCTGGAAGCCGACGCGCAGGCGGCCGGCAAGGACGCGCTGGGCGACCCAGAGGGCGGTGCGGGCGGTGAACAGATGCCTTTCCGGGCCGCGGAGGCGGGCGGTGACGCGATGGCCGGCGGCGTCCTCGGCTTGCGCCCAGATCCGGGTCAGGCCGGCGGCGAGCTCCCCCTCGCCGGGCCCGGCCGGTCGGAGCGCGATCGCCCGGCGCACCAGCGCCCGGCCGGCGCGGCTGGCGAGCAGGGCGCGCACCGGCGACGCCTGGGCCGAGCGCGGCAGCCAGCGCGCCGAGGGCGGCGATCCGAGCCACCGCGGGCACCGCAGCCAGCGCAGCCAGGCGGGATGGACGGCGTAGACGTCGATCTCGGGATAGACCGAGCTCCACCAGGCGCTTGCCAGGTCGCCACGCCAGGGGTCGGTGACCGCGACACGCCTCCCGCCGCCGAGATCGAGGACCAGCCTCTCCTCCGCGGCGCCGGCCGGCACCAGCTCGCCGCCGCGGCGCTTCACCCCGGTGCCGCGGCACAGGTCGCGGAACAGCGTTCGCAAGCTGCCGCGCGACATGCCGCCGACCGTCTCGAGAGCCAGGCGCAGCCGGATCGCCGACGGCAGCCGGCGCTTGAGCCGCGCCGCCAGTGCGTCGGTCGGCAGGACGCCGAAGCCGACGCCCGGCAGCAGCATGACCCCGGCTTCCCGCGCGCGGGCGTCGAGGCGGCGGATGGCCTCGAGCTCGGGCACCTCGTCCGCCAGGTCGAGATAGTGCGCGCCGGCGCGCAGGCAGGCCTCGGCGAGCGGCAGAGCGGTCTCGGCGAAGGGGCCGGCCGCGTTCAGCACCACCGCGACGTCGCCGAGGGCGCGGCCGACCTTCGCCGGATCGGAGAGCGAGAAGGTGCGGCCGGGCAGCATCAGCGGATCGGCATGCGCCGTCACCTGCTCGAGATCGCGCCCCGCGGCCAGGTGCGGCAGGCCGGTGGCGGCGGCCAGGCGCGAGATCAGGCCGCCGACGTAGCCGGTGACACCATAGATGAGCAGGTTCGAGCGCATGGAAGTGATACGTAGTCTGCCGGCGTCCGTTCTGGTCCGCGAGCGGCGGCGGCCTGCAACCGCCGGGGGTCGCGACTGCCGTGACCACCCGCCGCCGCCCGGCCATGCCGTCGGTTACACTTCCCGGCGCCGGCACCGGGCCGCCTTCGCCCCGCAACGCACGCTCTTCGCACGCCCCGCCCATGATAGGAGATCGCCGATGACCCGCTTGCCGCTGCTGGCGTCCTGCGCCCTGATGCTGCTCGCCGCCGGGGCGCCACACCAGTCACCGGCCGCACCGGCCGCGCCAGGCGCTCCGGCTGCACCTGCGCCCGGTGCACCGGCCACGCTCGTGGCGCCGGCCGAGCAGCTGGCGCCTGCCGCGCCGGAGGTCGCGCCGCCGCTGCCGGCGGCGCCGGTCAACCTCGACTTCGAGCAGGGGGAGCTGGGCCAGATGCCGGCCGGCTGGAAGATGACCGCGGCCTCGGAGCGGGCGGGGTTCGGGGCCGACCTCACGGACGAGCAGCCTTACCAGGGCAAGACCTGCGCCGTGGTGCGCGGGATCAGTTACGCCCGGACCCCGGGCACCGCCACGCTCATGCAGAGCTTCGACGCC
>DATDGZ010000454.1:0-20131 GCA_036521795.1 Thermoanaerobaculia bacterium
GGCGGAGAAGGTGCTGGAGTTCGAGAACATCGTAGGGATGGGAGGGCAGGGGGGGCAGGGACGCGACTGGAGTGGCGAGGCGCGCGGGGACGACGAGCACGGCGCCGCCGGGCGCTCGGGCGGCCGCCGCGAGCTGGCGGTGGACGAGATCCTCGTCGCCACCGGCCGCCAGCCGAACGTCGAAGGGCTGGATCTCAGAGCCGCCGGCGTCCGCTACACGTCGAAAGGAGTCGAGGTCGACGACCGGCTGCGCACCAGCAACCCGCGCATCTTCGCCTGCGGCGACGTGGCCTCGAAGTTCCAGTTCACCCACGTCGCCGACGCCCAGGCGCGGCTGGTAATCCAGAACGCGCTGTTCTTCGGCCGGGCCAGGGCCAGCGCGCTGATCATTCCCTGGTGCACCTACACCAGCCCCGAGATCGCCCACGTCGGCCTCTACGAGCGCGACGCCCGCGGCCGCGGCCTCGAGATCGACACCCTGACCGTTCCCCTCGCCGACAACGACCGCGCCGTCCTCGACGGCGAGGACGAAGGCTTCCTGCGCGTCCACCTCGAGCGCGGCACCGACAAGATCCTCGGCGCCACCCTGGTCGCCGAGCATGCCGGCGACATGCTCGGCGAGCTCTGCCTGGCGATCACCCAGGGCATCGGCCTGGGCAGCATCGCCAGCGTCATCCATCCCTACCCCACCCAGGGCGAGGTGGTGAAGAAGGCCGCCGACACCTGGCGCCGCGGCAAGCTCACGCCGCGGGTCAAGAAGCTCTTCCGCTGGTGGTTCAGGGTGCTTTCCTAGACGATGACCTACGTGCAGGTCGTCAGGTCATCCGTACGCGGCGCCCTTACTCGGCAGCCAGGTCCCCCAGCCAGACGAGATGCCGGGCGAGGCGGCCGGCGCGGGCGGCTTCGTAGAGCTGGCGGTCGGCGGTGACCAGGGAGCAGTCGGCCTGCATGGCGAGGGCGAGGTAGAGGCTGTCGGAGAGGCGCAGATCGGCGCTCAGCGCCAGGGACAGCGCCGCCGGCACCAAGGCCGAGACCGGGGTCCACTCGAACGGCACCTGGCGAAGTGCGGCGAGGACGGCGCGGGCGCCCTCCTCGTCGATCTCCCCCAGGCGCACCCGGCGCGCCAGGAGGCCGGCGATCTCGAGGTAGAGCAGGTCGGGGGCCAGCAGCTCGCAGCTGCCGGCGAGCAGGGCGTCGGCGTGCGCGGTGAGGCGTTCGGGGAAGTACCACTGCGCCGCCACGCTGGCGTCGATCACGCAGCGCCGCACGTGCCGCCCCTCCGCCGATGGGTCGCCGCCGGCACTAGGACCGTTCCTTCTCTCCGCCAGGGCCGCCGTGGCCACCGCCTGGGCCGCCGCCAGGGCTGCGGCCGCCCGAGCCCTCGGACAGGTGGTCGCCGTCGCGGGCCATCAGCTCGTCGCTGGCGCTGAGCGAGCGGCCGGCCCACTGGGCCCGCAGCTGCCGGGCGGCCTCCAGGGCGCGCTGGCGCGAGAAGCCGAGGGCGCCTTCGAGCACGGCCCGCGCCTCTTCCTCCACCGAGCGGCCCTGGCGGGCGGCGCGGGCGCTCAGGCTCTCGATCACCCTCGGGTCCACGTCCTGCAGCACCAGGTGCGCCAATGTCATGCCCTCCGGCACGCTTCAAGGGGTCACGGGCCGCACTTCGGTGACGAAGTACTCGGTGTCGCCGAAGCAGGACGTCGGCACGCCCCGGTGCTGCTCGTAGTGCAGCGCCACCCTCTGCCCCATCGTCTGGTTGAGGCGCGCGGCGACGGTGCCGTCGCGCACGGTGAAGCGGAAGATCTCCGGCATCGCCCCGGGCAGGTTGACCATCGCCAGCTCGCCCTCCCAGGTCTTGCAGAGCCACCCCTTGTGCGAGAACTTCTGCACGTAGCCGGCGCGCTCGCCCGACGAGTAGCTGTAGGCGAGCGTCGCCCAGGCGTAGAGGGCGAAGCCGGCTCCGGCCAGCACCAGCAGGGCGACCAGCAGCCAGGGCCAGCGGCTCCGGCGGCGGCTTCTCGCCGGCGGCGCTGGCGTTGCCGGCGGCACGCTCTTGTCCGCTTCTCGGTCGGCTCTCATGGCGTCCCCCCTGTCAGGCCGTCTTCTCTGCCCCGGCCCGCGGCGCGCGCGCGGCGCCGCCTGCCCGGGCCTTCAGATAGTCGCGGTTCAGGCGCGCGATGAAATCGATCGAGATCCCCTTCGGGCAGACTTCCTGGCACTCGGCGTGGTTGGTGCAGTAGCCGAAGCCCTCCCGCTCCATCGCCTCGACCATCGCCAGCGCCCGCTGGCCGCGCTCGGGCTGCCCCTGCGGCAGGAGACCCAGGTGGGAGACCTTGGCGGCGGTGAACAGCTGTGCCGCGGCGTTCGGGCACTGGGCGACGCAGGCCCCGCAGCCGATGCACTCGGCGGCCTCGAACGCGCGGTCGGCAATTCGCTTCGGCACCGGCATCAGGTTGGCCTCCGGCGCGCTGCCGGTCGACACCGAGATGAAGCCGCCGGCCTGGATGACGCGGTCGAAGGCGCGGCGGTCGACCATCAGGTCCTTGACCACCGGGAACGCCCGGGTGCGCCAGGGCTCGAGATGCAGCACGTCGCCGTCGTGGAAGTGACGCATGTGCAGCTGGCAGACGGTGGTGCCCCGCCGCGGCCCGTGCGCCTCGCCGTTGATCATAAAGCCGCACATGCCGCAGATCCCCTCGCGGCAATCGTGGTCGAAGGCGATGCGGTCCTCTCCCCTCTCGGCCAGGCGCTCGTTGAGGACGTCGAGCATCTCGAGGAACGAGCTGTCGGGATTGACGTCGGCGGCCTCGTAACGCTCCATGCGTCCGGGAGCCGCCGGGCCCGGCTGGCGCCAGACGTAGAGGGTGAGGTTCATTACTTGTAGCTCCTCCGGGAGAGCTCCACCGATTCGAAGTGCAGCGGCTCCTGGTGCCGGACCTCGGGCCGGTCCTCTCCCTGCCACTGCCACGCGGAGACGAAAGCGTACTCCTCGTCGTTGCGCAGCGCTTCTCCTTCGGGCGTCTGGTGCTCTTCGCGGAAGTGGCAGCCCGCCGATTCGTCGCGGTCGAGCGCGTCGCGGCACATCAGCTCCGCGAGCTCGCAGTAGTCGGCGACCCGGCCGGCCTTCTCGAGATCCTGGTTGACCTCCGCGGGATCGCCGCTCACCCGCAGGTTGCGCCAGAGCTCCTCGCGCAGGGCGGCGATCTCGCCGATCGCCTGCGCGAGGCCCGCCGCCGTCCGCGAGATCCCGCAAGCGTGCCACACCAGGTGGCCGAGCTGCCGGTGGAACGACTCGGGGCTGCGCTGGCCGCGTAGCGCCAGCAGCCGGTCGAGACGCTGCCGCACCTCCGCCTCGACGGCGTCGAAGGCCGGCCCGGCGGTCGACAACCCTTCGCCGAGATGCCCTGCCAGGTAATGGCCGAGCGTCGCCGGCAGGATGAAATAGCCGTCGGCCAGCCCCTGCATGAGGGCGCTCGCACCGAGGCGGTTGGCGCCGTGGTCGGAGTAGTTGGCCTCGCCGGCGACGAACAGGCCGTCGACGTTGCTCATCAGGTCGTAGTCCACCCACAGGCCGCCCATCGTGTAGTGCGGCGCGGGGTAGATCCGCATCGGCGTCACCCAGGGGTCCTCGCCGGTGATCTTCTCGTACATCTCGAACAGGTTGCCGTACCGGTCTTCGATCACCGCCCTGCCCAGCCGCTGGATGGCGTCCGCGAAGTCGAGATAGACGCCGTTCTTCTGCGGGCCGACGCCGCGCCCGCTGTCGACCACCTGCTTGGTGTTGCGCGCGGCGACGTCGCGCGGCACCAGGTTGCCGAAAGCCGGATACTTGACCTCGAGGTAATAGTCCCTCTCCGCCTCCGGGATGCTCTCGGGAGAGCGGTCGCCGCCGGGGTCCTTGGGCACCCAGATGCGGCCGTCGTTGCGCAACGATTCGCTCATCAATGTCAGCTTCGACTGGTAGTCGCCGGAGGCCGGGATGCAGGTGGGATGGATCTGGGTGAAGCAGGGGTTGGCGAACAGGGCGCCGCGCCGGTGGGCGCGCCAGATGGCGGTGGCGTTGCTGCCCTTGGCATTGGTCGACAGGTAGTAGACGTTGCTGTAGCCGCCGGTCGCCAGCACCACCGCGTGCCCGGCGTGGCGCTCCAGCCGGCCGGTCACCAGGTCGCGGGCGACGATGCCCATCGCGCGCGGCTCCGCGCCGCCGCCGCCGACCACCAGGTCGAGCATCTCGGTGCGCGGGAACATCCGCACGGTGCCGGCGGCGATCTGGCGGCAGAGCGCCTGGTAGGCGCCGAGCAGCAGCTGCTGCCCGGTCTGGCCGCGGGCATAGAAGGTGCGCGACACCTGGGCGCCGCCGAAGGAGCGGTTGTCGAGCAGGCCGCCGTATTCGCGGGCGAACGGCACGCCCTGGGCGACGCACTGGTCGATGATGTCGACCGACAGCTCGGCCAGGCGGTGGACGTTGGCCTCACGCGAGCGGAAGTCGCCGCCCTTGATGGTGTCGTAGAAGAGCCTGAAGACGCTGTCGCCGTCGTTGTGGTAGTTCTTCGCGGCGTTGATGCCGCCCTGGGCGGCGATCGAATGCGCGCGGCGCGGCGTGTCCTGGAAGCAGAAGCACTCGACCTGGTAGCCGAGCTCGCCGAGGCTGGCGGCGGCGGCGGCGCCGGCCAGGCCCGAGCCCACCACCAGCACGGTGAACTTGCGCTTGTTGCTGGGGTTGACCAGCCGCAGGTGGTTGCGGTGCTCGAGCCACTTCGCGGCCAGCGGGCCTCCCGGGGCCTTGCTGTCGAGATTGATCTCCGCGGTTGTCACTTGATCCTCGGTGTCCTCGAAGCTCTCAGTGGAGACGCACCAGGCCGCTCAGCACGGCCACGGGGAAGGAGATGTTGCCGACGGTGATCAGCCAGGCGAAGGCATGGGCGAAGCCGTTGCGCCAGAGGTTGAAGCGCGGATGGCTCCAGCCGAGCGACTGGAACATGCTCCACAGGCCGTGGTAGAGGTGGAACCCGAGCGCGACCTGCGCGGCGATATAAAAGAGAGACACCCACCACACCTGGAAGCCGGTGACGACGTTGTGGTACACGTCGCCGCGAACGAAGGCCGGGTGCACCGTTCCCCAGGTGAGGTGCAGCAGGTGATAGATCACGAACAGCAGGATGATCACGCCTCCCCAGCGCATGGTGCGGGAAGCATAGGTGGTGTGGATGCGGGTGCCCGCGACGTAGGCGTCCGGGCGCGCCGCCCGGCTCGCGCGGCTGAGCTGCCAGGCGGCCCAGACATGCAGCACGACAGCGGCGATCAACACGAGGCGGACCGCCCAGAGCAGGACGTTCGCCGGCACGACGGGCTCGCCGACGGTGCGCAGGAAGCGCGAATAGCTGTTGAGAGCTTCGGGCCCGAGGTAGAGCTTGAGGTTGCCGAGCAGGTGCCCGAGGACGAAGCCGAAGAGGATGATGCCAGTCGCGGCCATCACCGCCTTCTTGCCTACCGCGGACCGGTACAGGTCAGGGAACCAGGCCATGTCGTGCCTCGTGGGGAGAGGTCCAGGAGAGGTCCATGAGAGGTCCGGGAGAGGTCCAGGATCTCACATCCCCTGCCCACGGCGGCGCCGGCGCCGGCGCACCCGGGAACGCGGAGTGTTGTTCGCCGGCGATACCGGGGCCGTCGTGGCCACGGTGGCTGCCGGCGTCGACGTGGCCACGGGGTGCGCCGAGCCGGCGGGATGTCCCGGCGGCGACGTCGCCGCCGGCGGCGATGGCCGGGAGGGGCGGCCGGCGCGCGGCGCGGGCGGCGCCGGGGGCCGCCGGCGCACCACCTCCTGCCACTCGGCGAGGGCCTCTCCGCCTTCGCCCGTGGCCAGCACCAGTAGCTCGAACAGCACCAGCGCATCCTCGAAGAGGGGCCGGCGCGTGAAGCGCACCCGCTCCGCGAAGCTCCAGCGCGGCTCGCAGAGGCGGAAGAACCCGACCAGGGCGCGGCGGATCTGCTGCGACTTCAGGTTCGAGATGGTGAAGCGCGCCAGCAAGGGCGCGCTCTCCTCGTCGACCAGCTCTTCGATGGCGGCGCGGCTCATCGGCCGCTGGCCGATGCCCTCGACGTCGTCGCGCCGCAACATGATCTTGGGCAGCAGCAGGGCCGCGAGCAGCACGGTGTCGGGCAGCTCGCGGCCGGCGGTGATCAGGCGGTCGATCACCGGCAGGATCTGCCCGAAGTCGCCCAGGCCGCGCTCGTCGGCGGCGAGCATGGCGTAGGCCTCCGGCAGCAGCACCTCGAGCAGCCCCAGCTCGAGCATCCACTGCATGGCGGCGCCGGCGTGACCGCAGCGCAGCAATTGCGCGATCTCTTCGGTGACGCGCGCGGGCGACGCCTTCTCGAGCTCGCGCCGGTGCTGGTGGATGGCCTCCTGGGTGCCGGCCTCGATGCTGAACCCCAGGCGGCCGGCGAACTCACAGGCGCGCAGCATGCGCACCGGGTCCTCGCGGAAGCGGACGCCCGGGTCGCCGATCGCCCGGACCAGGCGCTTGCGCAGGTCCTCGATGCCGCCGATGTAGTCGATGACGGTGTAGTCGGCGATGTTGTAGAACAGCGCGTTGATGGTGAAATCGCGGCGGAAGGCGTCCTGGCGCGGCGTCCCGTAGGTGTTGTCGCTGGTGATCAGCAGCTCGCCGGGGGCGGACTGCTCGTCGGGCTCGGGGTCACGGCGGAAGGTGGAGACGTCGACGACGTCGCCGTCCTGAAAATAGACGTGCACCAGGCGGAAGCGGCGGCCGATGATGCGCGAGTTGCCGAACAGGCGTCGCACCTCGTTGGGACGCGCGTCGGTCCCGACGTCGAAGTCCTTCGGCCGCCGGCCGAGCATCAGGTCGCGCACCCCTCCTCCCACCAGGTAGGCCATGTAGCCCGCCTTGTGCAGGCGGTAGAGGACTTTGAGCGCGTTCTTGTCGATGGCGGTGCGGGAAATCGGGTGCTCGGAACGCGGTACGATCCGGGGCGCCAGCTCGGCGTCTTCGCTCACGGCGTCGATTATATGGGGCCGCCGCGCCTTCCGGGGTCGCAATAAAAAGTGGCCGGGGCGGGCGGAGGGTTGGAAACCCGCCCCGGCGCTTGGGAGAGGAGACTGTCGCTGCGCGTCGTCCGGCGCTGCCTTGCTCAACCGGCGGTGATCGCCGGCAGGCAAAGTTCGCGGGCGGACCGGGCGAGAGAAAGACGGGACGTGCGCAGCGTCACCGGCGCCGCCGCGCCCCCCTCCCGGCCAGCCGCCGGAAGGTTGGGGGCGGGGTCACGGTGGAGCGTCGGTTGCCGGTGCGTCGTCATCGCGTCTTTCCTCGTCCGCAGGAGGGGTAACCCAAGAATCGTGCCACTGCCGTTCACTCCACCTAAGTACTGTAAATAAATGACTTGTCGAGCCAGCTGTAGAGGCGTGGAGGGTTCGAGGCCCCATGCCCGTCTCTTGCCGCGGACGGCAGTGATGCCTCCAGAGGTCTGGCCGCCGGCGAGACACACAGCCGTAGGGGAGGAAGGAGGGCCGGAGGGATTCCCCGGAGGCCCCCCGCGGGGGGTGCTACGATCGCCGGCCATGGCAGGCGAGACACGCGAGGCACGCGAGCGCGTCCAGTTCCCTGGATCGCGGGGGGCGCGGCTGGCCGGGAGGATCGAGGCTCCGGAGGGGGAGCCGGCCGCCTACGCGCTGTTCGCCCACTGCTTCACCTGCTCCAAGGACCTCAAGTCCGCGGGCGGCATCAGCCGCGAGCTGCTGGCCCGCGGTATCGCGGTGCTGCGGTTCGATTTCACCGGTCTCGGCGAGAGCGGCGGCGACTTCGCCGACACCAACTTCTCGTCGAACGTCGAGGACCTCGTCGCGGCCGCCGACTTCCTGCGCCGGGAGCGGCGCGCGCCCGCCCTGCTGGTCGGCCACAGCCTGGGCGGCACGGCGATGCTGGCGGCGGCGCCGCGCATCCCGGAGGCGCTGGCGGTGGCCACCATCGGGGCGCCGAGCGACACCGCCAACCTGCGCGCCACGCTGGCCGCTCGCGTGGCCGGTCTCGGCGGCCCCGCCGCCCCGGAGGCCGGCCCGGCCGAGGAAGAGGCCTACGAGCTCGACCTCGGCGGCCTGCGGCCGGTCCGCATCCGCCGCCAGCTGCTCGAGGACCTGGCGGGCGATCACCTGCACGGGGTGCTGCCGGCGCTGGGCAGGCCGCTGCTGCTCTTCCACTCGCCGGTCGACCGCGTCGTCGGCATCGAGCACGCGGAGCGCCTCTTCCTGGCCGCCCGCCACCCGAAAAGCTTCGTCTCCCTGGGAGACGCCGACCACCTCCTCTCCGACCCCCGCGACGCCGCACAGGTCGGAGCGATGCTGGCGGCGTGGGCCAGCCGCTACCTGCCCGCCGGAGCCGGCGGAGGCGTCGCGACGGCGGAGCCGCGGGCCTTGACGGCCGGCGAGGTCGAGGTCACGGGCACGGCGCACTCGCTGCGCCAGGAGGTGAGGCTGGGCGCTCATCACCTGGTCGCGGACGAGCCGGCGGCGGACGGCGGCACGGATGCCGGTCCGACCCCGTACGGCCTGTTGCTTGCCGCGCTAGGGACCTGCTCCGGCATGACCATGAGGCTCTATGCCGACCGCAAGGGGTGGCCGCTGGCCGGCACTCGCGTGCGCCTGCGCCACTCGCGCGACCACGAGGCCGACTGCGAGAACTGCGTCGCGGGCGACGCCCGGATCGAGCGCATCGATCGCGAGCTGGAGCTGCTGGGACCGCTCACCGAGGCCCAGCGCGTCCGCCTGGCGGAGATCGCCGATCACTGCCCGGTCGACCGCACCCTGCGCTCGCGGGTCGAGATCGTGACGAAGTTGCTGTAGGCGCCGGCAACCTGCCGGACGCAGCCGGAAGGCAGCCGGTAGGCAGCCGCGACCATCACCGGCTGCGGATACACTACCCGCGTGCCCGCCCCTGACGAGGTCCGCGAGGCCGCGCTCGAGGTCGTCGAGGTCGGGAAGACCTGGGCGGACGGCACCCGCGCGCTGGCGAACGTCAGCTTCGCCGTCGCCGCCGGCGAGACGCTGGCGCTGGTCGGCGAGAGCGGCAGCGGCAAGACCACCCTGCTGCGCCTGTTCAATCGCCTCGTCGAGCCGACCTCCGGCGAGGCGCGCATCGCCGGCCGGCGGGCCGCGGACCTCGACCCCATCGCGCTGCGCCGGCGCATCGGCTACGTGCCGCAGGACGGCGGCCTGCTGCCGCACTGGCGGGTCGCGCGCAACGTCGAGCTGGTGCCGCGGCTGCTCGGATGGGATCGCCGCCGCCGCGCCGAGCGGACGCGCGAGATGCTGGAGCTGGTGGGGCTCGACCCCGGTACCCATGCCGGCCGCTACCCGGCCGAGCTCTCGGGCGGGCAGCGCCAGCGCGTCGCTTTCGCCCGGGCGCTCGCCGCCGACCCACCCGTGGTGCTGCTCGACGAGCCGTTCGGGGCCCTCGACGCGCTCACCCGCCTCGAGCTGCACCGCCAGTTCCTCGACCTCAAGCGCCGGCTCCGCAAGACCACGGTGCTGGTGACCCACGATCTCGGCGAGGCGTTCCGGCTGGCCGACCGGATCGGCGTGATGCGCGCCGGCCGGCTGTTGCAGCTCGGCCGCCCCGAGGACCTGGTCGCCGCCCCCGCCCACGACTATGTGCGCGAGCTGCTCGCCCTGCGCACCGGACTGCCGTGCCAGCGCGGACCTGGCTGACGCTCGGACGCCACGACCGCTTCCCCCATGCGCCGCCGCCTCCAGCCAACCCTCCTCGCTGCCGCCCTGGCGCTCGGCGGCGGTTGGATCGCCGACGTTGGCGGCGCGGCCGGCACGGCTGCCGCGGCCGGCGCGGCGCGTGGCGTTGGCACGCCGCGCCTCGGGGCTCCGCCACGCTCGCGAGGCGGCGCGGACCGGGTCGTGGTGGGCTCCAAGAACTTCGAGGAGAGCCGGCTGCTCGGCGAGATGTTCGCGCAGCTGATCGAGGCGCGCACCTGGCTGCGGGTCGAGCGCCGCCTCGGCCTGGCGGGCACCCAGATCTGTTTCGAAGCGCTCAAGAGCGGCGCCATCGACGTCTATCCCGAGTACACCGGCACCGGCCTGGTGTCGATCCTCGGCGAGCCGGCGGGCACCGGCGGCGCGAGCGCGGCGCTGCGGCGCGTGCGGGCCGAGTTCCTCGCCCGCTGGGACCTCTGGTGGATCGCGCCGCTCGGCTTCGAGAACGCCTACGAGATCGCGGTGCCGAGCGAGCTGGCGCGGCGCCAGCACCTGGTGACACTGTCCGACCTGGCGCGCGCGGCTCCCCGGCTGCGGGCCGCCTTCGGCCACGAGTTCCTGCAGCGCGACGACGGCCTGCCCGGGCTCGCCCGGATCTACGGCATCCACTTCCGCTCGGTGCAAGCGATGCAAGAGACGTTGAAGTACCAGGCGACACGGGCCGGCGGCGTCGACGTGCTCGACGTTTACACCACCGATGCCCGGCTGCTGACCTACGGTCTCAGCGTGTTGCGCGACGATCGTGGCTTCTTCCCGCCCTACGAGGCGGCGCCGCTGGCGCGCGGGGCCACCCTCGCCGCTCATCCGGAGCTCGGCGCCGTTCTCGGGTTGCTGGCCGGCGCGCTCGACGAGAACACCATGCGCCGCCTCAACCTGCGGCTGCAAGAGGGCAAGGAGAGCGAGGAGACGGTGGCGCGCGACGCCCTCTCGGCGCTCGGGCTGGTGTCCGCACCCGGTGCTGCGGCAGCAGGGGCGGCGCCCACGGCGGCGGGTGGCGCGGCGGGCGGCGCGAGCGGGGCGGGCGCGCCGAGCCCGGCGAATCCGGCGAACCCGGACGTCGCCGGCTCCGGCCGGCCCGCGAACCGCCGAGCCGCCGGCTTCGCGGCGGTCCTCTGGCGCGATCGCGCGGCCCTGGCGGGGCGCGTCTGGACCCACCTCGAGCTGTGCGGCATCGCGCTGCTCCTGGGGGCGCTTCTCGCCATCCCGCTCGGCCTCTACCTCGAGCGTCACCGGCGCGGCGCGGAGGCGGTGATCGGACTGCTCGGGCTGATCCAGACCGTGCCGTCGCTGGCGCTGCTGGCGTTCATGATCCCGTTCCTCGGCGTGGGTGCGCTGCCGGCGGTGGCGGCGCTCTGGCTCTACTCGCTGTTTCCGATGGTGCGCAACACCTACACCGGAGTCCGCGACGCCGACCCGCGAGCGGTCGAGGCCGCCACCGCGCTGGGCATGACCCCGGGCCAGGTGCTGCGCGAGGTGCGCCTGCCGCTCGCCGCCCCGGTGCTGATGGCGGGAGTGCGCACGGCGGCGGTGATCACCGTCGGCACCGCGACGCTCGCCGCCTTCATCGGCGCCGGCGGGCTGGGCGAACCGATCGTCACCGGGCTGCAACTGGCCAACACCGGGATGATCCTGTCCGGCGCCATCCCGGCGGCGGCACTGGCCTTGCTTGTCGATATCGGGCTTGCCGCCGTCGAGCGGGCCCTGCGCCCGGCCGGCCTCGAGGTCTCCGGCGCTCGCGGCACGAGGCCTGCGCCCGCCGCCGAAGGCTAGCGGACCGGGAGACTCGACCCGGAATGGATCGATGGGGAGGGGGCGTTACCCTCGAGAGCGCCGTTGCGGCGCCCGGCCCGTGCCTCGGGGTCGCGGACGACGCGGTAAGTAAGATCCGGCCGGCGGTGCCAGGCCGTATTCAGCCCCGGCGTCTCTCTGGCGCCTCCCTGCCGCACCCGGCCGTCCCGCATGGGCCGCGCCGGCAAATGCAGCGCGCTTTGGAGGGTCAGCAGCCGTGGTACTCGCGACTTCAGAACGCGTCCTGGTAACGGTCCATAACCGTCACGGGCAGGTCGCCCGCGACCGCGACGAGCTGCGGGCCGCCCTGCTGCGCTCGCCGCGCGAGATCCCGTCGCGCTTCTTCTACGACGACCGCGGCTCGCGGCTGTTCGAGCGCATCACCGAGCTGCCCGAGTACTACCAGACCCGCACCGAGCATGCCCTGCTGCGCGCCATCGCCGATCGCGTCGCGGCGGCGACGCGGGCCTCCCAGCTGGTCGAGATCGGCTCCGGCGCCGCGACCAAGACCCGCGTGCTGCTCGATGCCATGGCCCGGGCGGGACGGTTGCAGCTCTACGTGCCGGTCGACGTCGCCGAGGGCACGATGCGCCGGGTGGCCGAGGAGCTGACCGCGGAGTACCCGGAGCTCGCCGTCCACGGAGTCGTGGCCGACTTCAACGAGGACCTCTCGCTGCTGCCCCAGTTCGGGCCGGAGACCTCCAGCCGGGCCGGAGTCGCGGCTGGTGCCGATGGCGACGCCGGCCTCGCAGGCGGAACCGGGTGGCCGGCTGTCGTGGGAGGCGCCGGCCCCGAGAGCGGCACCGGCTGGCCTGGTGTCGCGGGCAGCGCCGGCGCCATCGAAGGCAGGGGGCGGCGCCTGGTCATCTTCCTCGGCGGCACGATCGGCAACCTCAAGCCCGAAGAGGCGCGCGGGTTCCTGGCCACGCGCCGCCGCGAGATGTCGCCAGGTGATCACTTCCTGCTCGGCGTCGACCTGGTGAAGCCGGTCGCTCGCCTGGAGGCCGCCTACAACGACGCCGCCGGCATCACCGCCGAGTTCAATCGCAACGTCCTGAGAGTTGCCAACCATTGCGCCATGGGCGACTTCGACCCTGCCGCCTTCCGTCACAGGGCCTTCTACGACACCGGCCCGCGCTGGATCGAGATGCGCCTGCGCTCCGAGCGCCGGCAGCATGTCCGCCTGCCGGCCATCGGCCTCGAGCTCGACCTGGAAGAGGGCGAAGAGATCCGCACCGAGATCAGCGCCAAGTACGACCGCGCCGACGCCTTCGCCCTGCTCGCCGGCGCCGGCCTCGAGCCGATCGCCTGGTTCACCGATCCCGAGCAGCTCTTCGGCCTGGCGCTGGCCCGCCATCCCTGAAGCCGCAAGCGCCACGAAGGTCAGCCGCCAGGCACAGGATCGCGAACGCCGCGGCTCGCGGCGAGCCAATCGCGGGGTGACTGGGCGCCTCCGCGAGCGATCAGCTCCTCGTCCCACGATAGGAGCGGGCAACCCAGCCGAGCGGCGGTGGCCAGGTAGAGGGCATCGGCGCCACGCAGCCGGCGCTCGACACCGAGCCGCTCCGCCTCGGCGAGGAGCTCTGCGCTCAGCGGTTCCAGGTGAAGCGCGGGATGAGCCGCCATCTGCGCGCTCGCGGCCTGCGCGAAGCGAGGGTCGCGCACCCGCCGCGCCAGCGCGCAGGTCGATTCCAGCACCACGAACGACGGCCCCGCGAGGGGCAAGTCGAGTCGCGCTGCCTCGGCAAGCACCGCGACGCTGTCGCCGTGGAACACGTCGGATGGGTCGAAGGCAGCGATCCAGAGATTGGCGTCCAGAACGAGCACGGATCAGCGACGCTCGAGCCGGCGGCGGTCGGAGGCGAGGATCTCGGTGGCTGTCGGCCCCGCGGCGGCCTCCCTCGTGGCTTCCCCACCCAGCTGCACCCATGCCTCCAACCACTTCTCGCTCTCCCGCCTGCGGGCGGATGCGGGCGTTCGGTTCGCACGCAAGCCCGCCCGGACGAGCTCGGGCACCAACTCCTTGAGCTTCTTGTGCCGGCGGACGGCCTCGATCTTGACCTCGGTGAGCAGCTCGTCGGGAAGCTCGATCGTCGTTTTCACGGAGCCACTTTACCAGAAAACCACTTCCCCGTCAGCTCGCCCTGGCGCCGAACGTCTCCTTCCAGCCGCGGGTGGCGGCGAGGACGGCCAGGGCCTGGTCGAGGAGCGCCTGGTTCTCCGGGCGCGCCAGCCAGGTGCTGCGGCCCGAGGGGTGCGGCAGCGGGACCAGGTCGAAGACGTGGGTGCCACGCTCGACGGTGAAGACGCGCCCCACCCGCTCGCCGAGAGGGGCCGGCGCCGGCAGGAAGCGGGCGATCGCCAGCTGGCCGACGGCGATGACGGTGGCGGGGCGAATGAGGCGCAGCTCGCGCTCCAGATAGGGAGCGCAATTGGCGATCTCGGCGGGGGCCGGGACGCGGTCGCCGCCGGCGGGTGCGCGGCCGGGAAAGCAGCGCAGCACGGCGGCGATGTAGACGCGGCGCCGGAACTCTGGCTCCGGCGCCCCCAGGCGGGAGAACCACGAGAACAGGCGGGTCCCGGCGGTGAAGGCGAACGGCCGGCCGCGCGCCGCTTCGCGCGGCCCGGGCGCCTGCCCCACCAGGATCATGCGCGGCGGCTCCTCCGGCCGCCCGGTGACCGGCGGCGGCTCGACCCGCGGACAGATTCGGCAGCCGCGGACCTCGGCGAGGTGGCGGTCGAGCGCCCCCCAGTCGAAGCGGCGAGGGCGGCGCGCGGCAGCCACCGGCGCAGCCTTCAGGGCTTCGCGGCCGCCGGGGGCGCCGGCGCGGCCGGCGGAGGCGTGGCGGCAGCAGGCGGCGTCCCTGGCGCGGCCGGCGCCGGAGACGCGGCCCCGGGCGGCGTCCCAGCGGCTGCCGCGGCGGCGGGCAGCACCTCGATGCCCGGCTCCCACCAGCTCGCTCCGGGCTCGAAGACGTCGCCCTCGTGGGTGCAGGGGGACGCGACGTGATCGCGGCCGTAGACCGGCCTGCCGGTGTGGGTCGCGCGGTGCAGCGGGTAGAGGCTGGCGCAGATCAGGCAGTAGTGACCCATCACCCTGCCCCGCCGGTCCGGCGGAACCTGGCTCGCGGGCGCCGCGGGAGGGACTCGATAGACCATGGGTTGCTCCTTGCGTTCTCCGTGGCGGGCTGCCGAGCGGCCGTGGGCGGCACCCCGGGGTCAGCGCGCGGCGAGCAGCTCCGCGCGCGAGAAGAAGAAGGCGAGCTCGGCGGCGGCGTTCTCCGGCGAGTCGCTGCCGTGGATGGCGTTGCGCTCGATGGAGGTGCCGTACAGCGCCCGCACCGTGCCCGGAGCCGCCTTGGCGACGTCGGTCGCACCCATCACCTGGCGCAGGTGCGCCACGGCGTCGTCCCGCTCCAGCGCCAGCGGCATCACCGGCCCGCTGGTCATGAACTGCACCAGGCTGCCATAGAAGGGCCGCTCGCTGTGCACCTCGTAGAACGCTTGCGCCTGCGCCGCGCCGAGGCGCAGCAGCTTGATGCCGCGCAGTCCGAAGCGCTCCGCCTGCAAATGGGCAAGGATCTTGCCCGCATGGCCGGCCGCGACGCTGTCCGGCTTGAGAATCGCCAAGGTCATCGCCATCACAGTCTCCCCTGAGCTCACCGTTCGTCTAAGTTGGTGCTTCCCGGCCGTCCCCGGGCTCTCCGCCACCGCCGCCGCCAGCTGCCTCGGACAGCACTTCGAGGTCGGCGTCGGGGCCGTCGAGGCGGAACACCGTGCCGACGACCTCGCCGGCGTCGCCGGGACCGAGCAGGACTGCCGATCCGGCCGGCAGGCCCAGTCCCCAGCGCACGCCCGGCAGCCGCAGCAGCCGGCGCAGCCGGCGATCGTGGCCCGGGTCGAAGTTGGGCTCGACCACGCCGGCCGGCAGCCAGCCGAAGCCCGGCAGGGTCTGGCCCGGGGCGATGCTGCGCGCCACGGCACCCGCGGCCTGGGCGGCGGCGGCGATCGCCACCACCATGCCGCCGCCGGACAAGCGCTCGCCGAGCGCCGCGGCCGCCGGCGAGCCGGCCATCGCCTCGAGCAGATGGTCGGTGACGCCGCCGCCGAGGTAGGCCGCGGCGACCTCGCGGAGCCGCTCGGCGTTGCGCCCGCGCCGCGCGTCGCGGGCGCGATAGATGGGCACCGTCTCGACCTCGCGCCCGAACGCCTCCTCCAGGTAGGCCGCGAAGTGGCGCGGGTAGTCGTTCGAGCCGCTCGCCGCCGGCACGAAGCCGACCGGTCCCGGCCCGCAGCGCGCCAGCCAGGCCCGATCGGCCGCGAGGGTCTGGCCGAAGCTGAACTCGCCGCCGCCCAGCAGCGCCAGCCACCCGTCTCCGGGGCAGCGCTCTAAGCCGTGCAAGTCGCGCTCACCTCGGCGCCGCCGGCGATGCCGCCGTGGCCACCATTCTCAGGCACCCAGGGCGCGCGCCATGGCCTCGCCGAGCTTGGCCGGCGACTCGACGACGTGCAGCCCGGCCGCCCGCATCGCCGCCATCTTCTCGGCCGCGGTGCCGCGGCCACCGGCGACGATCGCCCCGGCATGACCCATGCGGCGCCCCGGGGGGGCGGTGCGGCCGGCGATGAACCCGACCACCGGGCGGTCGTAGTTGGCGGCGATCCAGGCCGCCGCCTCCTCCTCCGCGCTGCCGCCGATCTCCCCGATCATCACGATGCCCTCCGTCGCCGGGTCGGCGGCGAATTCCTCCAGCACTTCGATGAAGTTGGTGCCGTTGATCGGATCGCCGCCGATGCCGACGCAGGTCGACTGCCCGAGGCCGAGGTTGGTGAGCTGCCACACCGCCTCGTAGGTCAGGGTGCCCGAGCGGCTGATGACGCCGACGCCTCCGGGACGATGGATGTGTCCCGGCATGATGCCGATCTTCGCCATCCCGGGCGAGATCACCCCGGGGCAGTTGGGCCCGATCAGGCGGGTGGGGTGATCGGCCACGAAAGCCTTCACCCGCAGCATGTCGGACACCGGGATCCCCTCGGTGATGCAGACCGTCAGCTCGATGCCCGCAGCCGCCGACTCCATGATGGCATCGGCGGCGAAGGGCGGCGGCACGAAGATCATCGAGGCGTTGCAATCCGTCGCGGCGCGCGCCTCGGCCACCGAGTCGTAGACCGGGATGCCCTCGCGGTGCTCGCTGCCCTCGCTGAAATCGCCGCCACCGGCGCCGGCGCTGCCACCGGCGCCCGCAGCACCCGCGGCGGCGCCGACGGTGGTGCCCCCCTTGCCCGGCGTCACGCCGGCCACCACGCGGGTGCCGTAGTCGCGGCAAGCCAGGGCGTGGAAGGTACCTTCTTTCCCGGTGATGCCCTGCACCACGAGGCGCGTGTCGCCGTTCACCCAGATCGCCATCTAGTGCCCCGTCTCCCTGGCCGCCGCCACCACCTTCTCGGCGGCGTCCGCCATGTGCTCGGCGACGATGAAGTGGAACGGCGCCTGGCGCAGCACCTCGCGCCCCTGCTCGACGTTGGTGCCCTCGAGCCGCACCACCACCGGCAGGCTGACGTTGCCCAGCTCCTCGATCGCCCCCACGACACCGCGCGCGATGCGGTCGGTGCGGGCGATGCCGCCGAAGATGTTGATCAGCACGGCGCGCACGCCCGGGTCCGAGACCAGCAGCTGGAAAGCATTCTTCACCGCCTCCTGGGAGGCGCCGCCGCCGACGTCGAGGAAGTTGGCGGGCTCGCCGCCGTAAAGCTTGATGATGTCCATGGTGGCCATCGCGAGGCCGGCGCCGTTGACCATGCAGGCGACGTTGCCGTCGAGCTTGATGTAGTTGAGGTTGTACTTGGCGGCCTCGACCTCCATCGGGTTCTCCTCCGCCAGGTCGCGCATGGCGAGCACCTCGGGCCGGCGGAAGAGCGCGTTGTCGTCGAAGGTCATCTTCGCGTCCAGGGCGAGCACGTCGCCGCCACCCGTCACCAGCAACGGATTGATCTCGACCAGCGACGCATCGGTCGCCAGGTAGGCGCCGGCCAGCGCCGACAGCAGCTTCGCCGCCTTGCCGGCCGTGGCGCCGGACAGTCCCAGCCCGCGCGCCAGCGCCCGGCCCTGGAACGGCAGCAGGCCGAGCAGCGGCTCGACCTCCTGGCGCAGGATGGCGCCGGGATCGCGCGCCGCCACCTCCTCGATCTCCATGCCCCCCGCCGCCGACGCCATGACGATCGGCTTGCCCGCGTGCCGGTCGAGCGTCACCGAGACATACAGCTCGCGGGCGATGTCGAGCTCCTCCTCGATCAGCACCCGCCGCACGACCTGCCCCTCCGGCCCGGTCTGCGGCGTCACCAGCCGCATCCCCAGGATCCGGCCCGCGACCTCGCGCGCCTCCTCCGGCGACCCCGCCAGCTTGACCCCGCCCCCCTTGCCCCGCCCACCCGCATGGATCTGCGCCTTCACCACGCACCGCCCCCCCACCTCCGCGCAAATCCGTGCCGCCTCATCCGGATCGTCCGTCACCCGCCCCCGAGGCGTCGCCACCCCATGAGCGCGAAGTATCTCTTTCGCCTGATACTCGTGGATCTTCAAGACCCCTCCCCCGAAAAAAACCCGCCGCAGTCTATCGCACCAGGACCAGGATCTTTGGCCGACTGTCCCTCTGGCCCTCCGGCGACCACGGTCCATGGCCGGAGGGCTCCACAGCCTGAGGGAGGGAGGAGGGCCGCGGTAGGCGGATCTCCCTCCTGCCGATGTTCGTTACAGGTGGCCGCAGGGTTCCACAGCCGGAGGGCTACCGCGGCCCGGCCGGGAGGGCTGTCCCGGAGGCCCCCGCGGGGAGTCGAAGCACCACCACCGTGACATCGTCCTCGCGCTCCCTGCCCCCGGTGAACGCCACGACGTCCGCCAGCACGCCGTCGCGCAGCCTCTCGACGCTCTCTCCCGCGTGGCGCCCCAGGCTCTCCTCGAGCCGCTCGAACCCGAAGAGGTCGTCGCTCCCCTCGGCGCGCGCCTCCACCAGCCCGTCGCTGAACAGGAACAGCGCATCGCCCGCGTCGAGGCGCGCCAGCCGGGGCTCCACCTCGAGCGTCCGGCGCACCCCCAGCGGGTAGCCCGTGGACTCGAGCGCCTCCACCTTCCCGGCGGCCGTGATGCGGTAGGGATAGAGGTGACCGGCGCTGGCGTAGAGCAGCTCGCGCCGCACCGGATCCAGCAGCGCGTAGCAGAAGGTTGCCAGCAGCCGCTTGCGCGCCGTCTGGTAGACCGTGCGGTTCATCGTGCGGAACACCGACTCGACCTCGGGATCGAACGTCACCTGCACCGCCAGCGCCGACTTCGCCATCGACATCACCAGCCCGCTCGACACCCCATGGCCCGCCACGTCCCCGACCGCCACTGCCAGGCGCCCGTCCTCGAGCGCCAGCACGTCGTAAAAGTCTCCGCCCACCTCCGACGCCGGCAGGTAGGCGTGGGCCAGGTCGACGCCCGCCAGCCGCGGCGGCAGCTCCGGCAGGATCGAGCTCTGGATGCGGCGGGCCGTCTCCAGCTCCACCCGCTGCCGCTCGCGCTCGGCAATGCGGCGCACGTGCGGCGGCACGTCCTCGTAGCGGTACACGATCTCGCGCCGGCTGCCCAGGTAGCGCGCCGACAGCACCAGGGGCGTCGCCAGGATCAACAGGCCCGCCCAGCCCTCGGCGCGCAACGCCGGGTTGACAGCGGTCAGCAGCGGGTAGGCCACGAACAGGTAGGCCGAGGTGAGACCGGCAAGCAGGAACGCGAGCAGGTCGAAGGCCAGGAACACGCCGAGCTGGGCGGCCACGAAGACCGCGGACGGCAGCAGCCCCCAGCCGAGCGGCAGCACCAGGATCGGCCCGCAGCCGCCGACGGCCCCCACCAGCACGGTCGCCAGGAAGCCCAGGGGCCGGCCCAGCCACCGGCCGAGCACCGGCAGCACACAGAGCGCGAGCACCAGCTCGACCGGCAGCAGGAACACGAGATAGCCCGCCGCCACCTCGAGCCCGGTCCAGCCACTTCTCATGTTGTGAAACAGCGCGAACATCGGCCAGGCGCCGGCGGGCCGCACGGCCAGCAGCATGCCCACGGCCAGGCCGGCGAACGCCAGCCCGGCCAGCATGCCGCGCAGCGAGGAGGCGGCGACGGTGGCGTTGCCCCACTTGCGCTGGAACAGGGCATCGAAGGAGGCGAGCTTGTGCCCCCACGGCCGCCGGCACCACCACTCCCCGACCGACCAGGCGAGGAAAGCGAGGAGCGCCTGAGGCATCAGGTAGAACAGCACGAAGATCAGCATCCAGAACCACACCCCCTGCTGGGGTGTCGAGAAGCTGAAGCCACTGAACGCCGCCGACTGGGAGCGGGCGATCATCGCCATGAGCAGCAGGCCGCCGGCGCCGATCAGCAGGAAGAGCTGAGTGCCGCGGCGCACCCCGATTTCACCTTCGTGATAGCGCTTGAGAAACGGGAAGGCGAGCACGGCGAGGATGCCGTAGCTCAAGCCGAAGGAGCCGAAGAGGGCCAGCTGCGATTCCTGCAGGCTGCGTTGGGCGGCCCGCTGCGGCGCGCCC
>DATDGZ010000455.1:0-3121 GCA_036521795.1 Thermoanaerobaculia bacterium
AGGCGCAAACGATGACGTCGCCACCGGCACCGGGCACGCCGCCCATCGCCAGAGCGGCGCCGGCCTGGGGAACGAAGCCGAAGGCTCTCTGCAAGCGCGCCAACAGGGGGCTCGCCGTCGCCTTGGCCAGGCCGCCGGGGCCGCCGGCCTGGCCGAACAGCGTGCCAGCGATGTCGACGCTGCCCTTCAGGGCGACGAGCTTGAGGAGGCCGCCGTTCTCGCCCGGTCCACCGAGGGCGAACACCGACGCGCCCCGAGGCGTGGAGGCGGGTCCTGGCCTCGCGAAGCCGAGGCCGATGGAGGCCTGGTTGCCGACCCGGATCGTTCCTTCCAGGCTCACGAAGACGATGCGAGCCGCGCCGCCCTGCGGGCCGGTGATCAGCCCCAGGATGGTGATGTCGCGGGTGGCGATCACGAGCAGGTCCGAGGTCAGCTGGAGGCTGGCATTCGCCGGGATGTCGACCGCGGGAGCGCCATACACTCCGCCCTTGACACTGGCATCCAGCACCAGGGCCGGGCCGCTCGCCGGCGGCGGCGGCAAACCGCCCACGGCGCAGTCGGCAACGGGTTTGGGGGCGGGCAGCCGCGGTAGGGTCGTCGCGCAGCCGCCGAGCGTGATCAGAGCAGCGAGCAGCGCCGCCATCGCCGCGAGCGGAGACTGCGGTGTGAACGTTGGGACAGCCATCGGCGCCTCCACTCTCAGGGGGGTAGGCTCGCGGGCTCGGTTACGCGGCGGTGGTACGGGAAGCGGCTCATGGGGTGCGCGTCAACGGCAGCAGGCTGGCTCCTTCGGTGCCGGCGTAGAGAGTGGAGGGAGAGCCGGGCGCGATCGCGAGGCGGACGGCATGGAGGTCCTCGATCCCGGCGTCCCGCGCGGTCCAGTTGGCCCCCGAGGTGTCGCTGGCGAAGACTCCCTGGTCGGTGCCGGCGCCAGGACGGCGGTCAGGATGGGGGATCGCCGCTCGCCGTCCAGGAGCGAGGCGCGAACCGGTAGGTGTGTCATCGACCTGACCTCCGTTCTTGTCCAACGGCATACAAGGATATCCTCTACTGCGCGTGCGGCCCGGCCGGGGCCGAGGTCGGTTGATTCCGGGGGCGCTGGCGTCGGAGCAGGGGGGCGAGCTGCTGGGCGCTGCCGGTAAAGCATGCCAGCTCGAGGAAACCCAAGGCCAGGGCGGCCTCCGGAGTCCATGCGAAGTCGTCGTAGCCCTGCTCGATGCCCGTAAGGATCCGCGATGGCTCGGGATCGTGCTGGCCCCGCGGCTCGGAGGCGGGGTGCGTCGCGAGCGTGGACTGCCTGAGTGTCGCCTGCCGAGCGGCGCTCCACGCGAAGAGGAGGCTCAGCGCGGCAAGGCCGGCGGCCAGCCACGCGCGGCGGCCCTCGGTCCAGCGGGAGCGGAGCGTGGCGGCGTCGCCGCAGGTGGCGCTCTGCTGCCGCGGATCCGTGCGGCGGCCGAGGCACGGATGTGCCGATCGCAGCCATGCCGCCCATCCGCCCACCGTCCGCCGCGCTCGCCCGGTAGCCCGCACGGGGGTGGTCAGCAGGACGACGCTCAGCGCTCCAAGCTCGAGCACGGCGATGGGCATGAGCATGCGGCCGAGCGCCGCGATCATCGCCGCGCCATGGAAGGCCCCATCATGGAGCTGGCGGATCATCCCAGCGACCGCCTGCGGAGTCTCGAGGACACAGCGCTGAAAGGCGAGGTCGTAAGGGTCGCGCAGGAGCATCGTGAGGCGGATGCCCGTGACGATTGCCCAGATCGCGACTGCCATCCCAGGCAACGTCATCGCGGCTGCCATCCAGGCCGCTCCGAAGTGGAGGCAGCCTTGGCGCTCCGGCAGCACCCTCATCCGCCGTCTCCACCGCCAGGGCGGAGAGGCAGGGTGGACCGGGGCGGAGCACCCGGCGCCGGCAGGCGAACGTGGAGCACCGCGGCCGTGGGGCCCAAGGAGCTGTACGCGGCGGCGTCACTGTCTGCGAGGTCGCAGCTGCCGTCGGTGCCCGCGCGCATTCGGGCGTCGACCACCCCGGTCAGAAGCCTCCGCCACGGCTCGAGCGGAGCCCACGCCGCGAGACAGTCGCTTCCCCCGAGCATCTCCGAGCGCATGGCGAGAGCCAGGCGCGCGAGTCCGCGGCTTGCCGCGGTCAGGCGCACCTTCAGCGCCTCGCGCAGGTCGTCTCGCGGCAGGCCCGGCCGCAGGCGCTGCCAGAAGCTCGGCGGCCCCGGCGCCAGCTCGTGGGCGAGGCGCTCCGCGGGCCACTCGAGGGCGCGGGAGAGCGCTACCTGGCGCTCGAGCTCGGCGGCCTGCTCGTGGCTGGTGGCAACCCGCAGCGCCGCCCATCGCAGCCACCGGCGCGGCAGGCTCTGCCGCAGATCGTGGTTGGCGGCGATGCGGGCGGCTCGCAGGCGCAGGCGCTTGCGGTAGGAGCGATCCAAGTCGCTCGACGGCAGGGACGTCGCCACCGCGGCCAGATCGGGCGGAGCGAGCAGCGGACGCTCGACGGCCGCGGCGATCAGCCGATGCTGCAGGCGTTCGACGGCCATGCCGGTAAGGAGAAAGCTCGGTTCCGCCTCGTCCTCGAGGCAGGCGGCCTCTCGGCCGAGGACGCGGATCGCGCGGAGCAGGTCTGCCCGGTTCTGCTCGTGGAGGGCCAGCATCCCGTCGACCAGCAGCAGCGCCGCGAGATCGAACTGCGGTCGGAGGTTGGTGAGCGGGGGTACGGGCTTCTCGTACTCGATCAGGGCGTCGCACCATGGCTCACTCAACGCCTCGTTGGCACCGGCCAGCGACGGCGCGTGGCGGCTGAGCAGCTCGCGCGCCTGGCTCGGCTGCGAGCTCACCGTGCCCCAGGGGTCACGGAGGGCGTCGCGAAGGAGCTTGCGATCGGTCGGGCTGATCTCTGCCATGCTGGCGGCGGCGAACAGGGTGAACGCCGCGTTCGGCAGGTCCGCGCGCTCGCGCATCGGCATCGCCTTGGCGCCCTCGAGGAAGCTCGCGAGGCCGAGCGAACCGAGCTGGCTCTCCGCGCGGGACCGGGCGCTCGCGTAGCGCAGCGCACCCGAGAACCAGGCGATTCCGGCTCCGATCACGGTCGCGGCGGCGAGGGCCGCGACCCGGC
>DATDGZ010000456.1:0-17337 GCA_036521795.1 Thermoanaerobaculia bacterium
AGCCAGAAGCCGGCGAGGAGCAGCGCCAGGCTGGCCGCAACGGCCCCGCCGAGCCGCCAGGGGTCGGGCCGCGGGCGCGCCGCGGCCAGCCAGCCTCCTTCGCGGAGCGCGGCCACTACGCGAGCTTCGAGACCCTTGGGAGGGACCAGCTCCCGGGGCAGGCGCACCAGCTCCCGTCGCAGCCGCTCATCAGGATCGTTGTCGTCTTCAGTGCTCATCTGTGAAGATTCGGCAAGGAAGGCCGCTACGAGTGATCTGTCATCTCACGTCGTCAGATGGGCTCCTGCCGGTGATGAGTGGCGTGCAAGCGGTCGCGGGTTGCATGAACCGCTTCACCGGCAGCAATCAGCCGGAAGCGATCCGCCACCGGGAGGCAATTCGCCCAGGCCTCGGCGCTGCTGGCCGCCGTGCAACCCTTCGGCGGTTCCTGGCCACTCACCGACGGTGACGCACCAATCATGACCTCGGAGGTGACCGATGCGCCCAGTTCGAGCAGCTTCACTTGCGATCGCCTTATCTTGCGTCTCGCCGGCGGGCCAGCTCCTTGCAGGCAGCTCTGTGGATCTCTCGACGGTGCGCCAGGTCGACAGCTCGACGCCGCGGGATGTCCAAGTAGCGCTGGCCCTCGCCGCGGGTCCTCCCGTCAGCCAGGGAGCGGCGGTGTACATCCTGGGTGCCACGGGCTATGTCAAGGCTCGCGAAGGCACGAACGGATTCAACTGCATCGTCGAACGGCTACGGGCGGACTCGATAGCGCCGACATGCTTCGACGCCGAGGGTAGCGCCACGACGCTGAAGGCGCTTCTTTTCAGGGAGGAGCAGCGGGCGCTCGGGAAAGACGATGGGCGCATCGCGTCGGAGATCGAAGAGGGTTACAAAACGGGCCGGTTCCTGGCGCCGCGAAAGCCGGGAATCGCCTACATGCTGTCGGACTACAACTACCTTTTCGATCCCGAGTCAAGCCGTATCTTCCATTTCCCGGGTCACGTGATGTTCTACGCTCCCTATCTGACCGCCAAGGACATCGGTACCGGTCCAGGCGCGCCGGATCTCACATCCCCCGGCCGGCCGGACAACATGATGGTGGTGATCCCCGCCGGGCCGCACGACCATCGGCCATGATCAGCGCACTGAGCCCCATGCCACGACAGTCAAAGACCACTGCCCGGTACCGCTTCACCCGCGTCGAGAACGAACGCTTCGCGGCGTCGAACGCCGCGCCCCTGGCCGTCCAGAGCCGGAACCGGCCGGGGCCGATCCTTATCCTCCGCTTCCGGGGCCGCGTCATCATCGTCGACGAAGCCAGTATCGAGCGGATCGATGGTGCCGGCAACTACGTCAAGTTTCACGTCGGGATGGAAAAGCACCGCGTGCGTGGAACGCTGAAAGACCTCGAGAAGGTCCTGCCCCCGCAGTTCGTGCGGTCGCACCGCTCCACGATCATCAACGTCGCCGCCGTCCACGAATTCGTTCGCACTCCCTTCGGGGACCTCATCGCCGTGCTCCGCAGCGGCGCTCGCCTGACGGTCGGCCGGACGTGTCGCCGCAGCGTGGAAGCGGCCTTCGCCGTCAGGCTGTAGACGCACCTCCGGCGGCAGACTCGGCGGCCGATATGTTATAAATTCGGCCTCAGGTTGTGGCAGGCCACCGCAGACGCCTGCACGCCTGCAAACGTGAGGCACCCGCCATGCGGATCCTGCTCGCCGTGCTCGTCGCTGGCGCCGCCGCCGGACCGGCGCTGCTGGGCGCCGCGCCCCCACCGCCGTGCGTCGCCGACGGCGTGACGCTCTGTGTCGATGACCTCCCCGGGGACCAGCGCTACCAGCTGCGCGTGACCTATCAGACCGTGCAGGGCGGCGGCCTCGCGGGCAGCGGGCACGCCGTCTCCCTTGCCGCCGCGGGGTTCACCCGGGCCGGGGCGTTCTGGTTCTTCTCGCCCGACAACCCGGAGATGCTGGTCAAGTTGCTCGACGGGTGCGCCCTCAACCAGCACCATTGGCTGCTCGCCGCCGCCACGACGAACGTCGGCTACTCCCTGGCGGTGACCGACACCTTGACCGGCGTGGAGAAGACCTACACCAGCGCGGACCAGACCGCCGCGGTTCCCATTCAAGACGCCGCGGCTTTCGACTGCGCCGACCCATGCACCGACGCCAGCCTGGCGACGCACATCGACGCTTTCTCCGCCACCGCCAGCCTGGCGGCCGGTTCGCCGCAGACCTTCAGCTGGACGCTCGGCGGCGCCGGTCCGTTCTCGCAGTCGCTCACCGGCACTGAGCTCGCGAACGTTGCACTCGGGGCGGCCGACCGCGGCTACACCTTCGCGCCGCAGGCGCCGGGGCCGCACACCGCGACGCTCGCCGTCAAGGGGCGCTGCGGATCGGACGCTCGCACGGTCAGCTACGACGTGCAGCAGTCATGCGCCATGCCGCACATCGACTCGTTCACCACCAATTACCCGAACGGCTCTTCGGTCTTCTGTACCGGCGACACAGCCACCCTCTCCTGGCAGACGAGCGGCTCCGGCGACGTAACGATCAGCCCGAGCGTCGGCAGCGTCGGACCCAGCGGCTCGGTCAACGTCACGGCCAACGCGCCGACGACGTACACGATCACCAAGACGGCCACCTGCGGCACCGACTCCGCGATGCTGAACCTGCAGGTGACGCAGCCGGCAAGCATTCAGTACCTTACCGTGGACGAACCGATCGCCTGCGGGACGCAGACGACCTTCAGGTTCGACGTCGAGGGTGACGGGATCCAATGGTGGATGTTTACCGAGACCACGTTCAACTCGTTCGGCGGCCAGGGCTCGGGCCCCCAGACGCACGGGTATACGCCGACGCTACAGGCCTGCGGCAACAGCTTCGTGGCCATTCTCCAGGCGCAGGGAACCTGCCTGCACACCGATATCAGGAGGGTGACGGTGACGGTCGGCCCCTGTGCACCGGGACAGTGCGGCTGACTGTGGAAAAGCCGCCAGGCCCTGCCGCGCCCCGAGCGGTTGCCCGGGGCGCCGGCGGCCAGCCCGACGATGGCGGGCTACGGGCAGTGGCGACAGAGGGTGAGACGGGTCGGACAGAGCAGGCTGGTGCAGGTCGTCCCCGGGGGGCCTGTCAGGCCGCCGACGACGGGCAGCATCTCGGCGGACTCGAGCCGGTGAAGGGTCTCGCGGTGGAGGGTCATCCTGGACAGCTTGACGTGCTTTCTCATCGCATCTCCTTGGCTGAGGCGCCGGTCGTCGCCATGGCGACCGGCAGGGCTCTCCAAGAGAGAGGTGCGCGAGGGAGCGCGTTCGGGTCACGAGGCGCGAAAAAAAGCATCGCCTCCGTGACCTGGAGCCCACCGGGCAAGACCCAGGAGCGATCGAGCCTCCCGGGCCAGCCGGCGAGCGGTTCGAGGATTGGCGGCCCCCCGCCCAGGTGACACACGATCCGGGGCTAGATCCGTTTGATTGTCGCGAACCAGGCCGGTGCGCCGTGGTCGTGGTATCTCGTCTGAATCCGGTCCGGTGCGATGGCGGCGACATTCCATCCATGGCCGGGGTTGAACGCCGCTCTCAGCTCTTCCTGGCGGATGGGGTGCGGGCCGGTCTCGGGACCGTCGTCACTGAAGCACAACACATACAGGGTTCCATCGTGCTCGGTCACCGACGCCAGGCTCGCCACGTATCCTGGCCGCTCGTCGCCGTCGAAGGTGTGGAACAGTCCGCAGTCCAGCACCGTCTCGAACGTGCGCCCCAAGCGTTCCAGCTGGAACACGTCAGCGGCAGCGAGCTCGACCTCGATCCCACGGTGGTCGGCCTTCTCTCGGGCGATCGCCAGTGCCGTCTCCGCCACGTCGACGCCCAGAACCGACAGTCCCAGCGAGGCGACGTGAAGAGCGTTCTCGCCGGTCCCGCAGCCCGCATCGAGCACCGCTCCGGCGAATCCGCCTGCGGATGCCAAGCGCACTATTGCCGGCTGCGGCTTGCCAATGTCCCAAGGCGCACGGCCGTCGTGGTACGACGCATCCCAAGGCAGTCCGGTCATCCGTTCGTGACTGGTTGGGTGCCGGCCACGGAACGGATCGTCAGCGAGGGTTCCTGATCGCTCCGACAACTTCGTCCCCTCCCTGCAACTGATCTTGCCACCGCATCGTGGCTGACGATCATAGCACTGTCACCAGTGCCACTTGATGGAGCGAAGAAAGTGGCCAAGGTCGAGCTTCTTGCTGGCGCGGCAACCCTGATAGACTCAGGTCCCGTGAGCCGCGCCGTCGAGGAGAGCAACCGCCGCCTGCTCCGCGCGCGCGACGCGATGGACCGCGGCTACGCCGAACCGCTCGACGTCCCCACGCTGGCCCGGATCGCCTGCGTCTCCGCGGCGCACTTCATCCGGACGTTCCGCGCGACGTTCGGCGAGACGCCGCACCGCTACCTCCAGCGCCGCCGGGTCGAGCGCTCGATGTTCCTTCTCCGCGAGAGCGACCGCAGCGTCACCGACATCTGCCTCGACGTCGGCTTCACCAGCCTGGGTACCTTCAGCCGCACGTTCCGCGAGATCGTCGGCCAGTCGCCGCTCGCTTACCGCCGCAGCAGCGCGCCGGTGCCGGGCGCGGTCCCCACCTGCTTCACCATGGCATGGGAGCGACCGAGCAGTTTCGGAGAAGCAAGCCGGCCGAGCGGCACGGTAGAATGGCCGCCATGAAGAACTTCAACGCGATCACCCACGCGCACGTCTGGGTCCTCGACCACCAGGAGGCGCTCGACTTCTACGTCGGGAAGCTCGGACTGGAGGTCAAGGCCGATTACACCCGCGGCGGCTTCCGCTGGCTGACCGTCGGCGTCGCCGGCGAGCCGCTCCCCGAGATCGTGCTCGACGTCCCTGGCCCGCCGGTGATGGACGAGAAGACCGCCGAGCAGGTGCGGGAGCTCGTTACGAAGGGCGCCACCGGGGTTGTCATGGTGCTCCGCACCGACGACTGCTTCGGCACGTCCGAGCGGCTCCGCGCCAAGGGCGTCGAGCTCACGCAGGAGGCGACCGAACACGGCTACGGGATCGACTGCGGCCTGCGCGACCCGTTCGGCAACCAGATCCGCATCCTGCAGCCGAAGGCCTGGCAGGGCTAGGCGCCGCCGCCGGCTGCGGCGTGATCGCCCGGTGGGTCCAAGGCCTACTTCACCTTCTCCCACACGATCGTCCAGCGATCGACATCCTGGCTATCTTCCGGCGCTCTGGCAGAAAGGGTCAACCGATCGCCGTCCAATCGATAGGGCCGCGCCTGCCTGGTGCCGACGTAGTCCGGCTTCCAGGCCAACTCCGGATAGTGCCACATCACGTGATTCACTTCGTCGATCTCGAACCGTCCGCAGTACGCTGCGAGGCCCTCGATCGCAGCAGTCTTCTGCGCTGCTGTCGGTGGATCATCCCACCCTGGACGATCTGGATTCGTCAGTAGACAGCACATGTGTCCGTCGGCAGCGTACATCAGGTAGCCCACGCCATGCGGCCCCAGCTCTTTGAAAGGACGAACAGTCCCGTCCACTAGCTTCTCTTCGCTGGATACCAGCTTCCAGGTCCCCAGGAACTGGCTTCGTACGGTGGCAGTTGCACGATGTGTATTCTTCATGTCGGCTCCCGATGGGGCGGCCTGCCGTGTAGACCAGGTGATCAGCCGCGACCGTTGGCGAGGGCATGGAGCTTCGAGATCGTTGCCCAGTTGCCTCGCCGAAGACCTGGCGGCGGCAATCATACGCGTCTGCTGGTGGACCAGCTCTTCGAGGTGAGCGCCGGCGATCCGCTCACCTTCGCCGCCACGGTGCTGGTGCTGGCGGCGGTGGCGCTGGCGGCCCACTGGGTGCCGGCGCAGCGCGCCGCCGAGGTCGCTCCGCTCGAGGCGCTGCGCACGCAGTAGGACGCCGGTGCCGGCGTGCTCCGGCGCCGGCGGTCAGGCCCGCGCCCGCAGCTCCGCCGCCGGCGTGCCCTGGATGGCGGCGTCGAGGAGCTCGATCATGTGCAGGACCGGCACTCGCCGGCCCGCTCGCTTCAGGCCGGCGGCGAGCTGCATGAGGCAGCCGGGGTTGGCGGAGACCACCAGGTCGGGGCGGGTCGAGAGGCAGTGGCTCACCTTCCGGTCGCCCAGCTCCTCGGCCGCCTCGGGCTGCACCAGGTTGTAGATCCCGGCCGAGCCGCAGCAGAGGGCGGCGTCGGGGATCTCCACCAGCTCCAGCCCGGGAATGGTGCCGAGCATCCGGCGCGGCTCGGCGCGCACTCCCTGGGCGTGCTGCAGGTGGCAGGCATCGTGGTAGGCCACGCGCAGGGGCAGCGGGTGCCGCACGGCGCGCGGCTCGAGGTCCGCCAGCACCTCGGAGACGTCCCGGCACCGGGCGGCGAAGGCCCGGGCGCGCTCGGCGTAGCGCGGATCGTCGCGCAGCAGGTGGCTGTATTCCTTCATCGAGGAGCCGCAGCCGGCGGCGTTGACGACGATCGTGTCCACGGCGGCCCGTTCGAAGACGTCGATGAGCCGGCGCGCGAAGGCCCGGGCCCTCTCCTCGAGGCCGGCATGGACCATGAGCGCGCCGCAGCAGCCCTGCTGGCGCGGGATGACCACCTCGCAGCCCTCGGCGGCCAGCACCCGCACCGTGGCCGCGTTGACCCCGGAGAACAGCACCCGTTGCACGCACCCGGTCAGCAGGCCGACGCGCCGGCGCACCTCGCCCTGCGCCGGGACGTGCGCGGGTGGGTGGCGGGCGCCCAGCTCGCGCAGGGAGAGCTCCGGCAGCAGGGCTTCCATCGAGCGCAGCTGGCGGGGGAGGAGCTGCAGCAGCCGCGTGCCCCGCACCAGCGCGCGCAGCCCCGAAGCCTGGTACGCCCACGCCGGCAGCAGGGCTGCCCGCAACCGCCCGGGATACGGGAAGAGGCTGAAGATCAATCCGCGGTGGAGGGTGTCGCCGGGCGAGCGCCGGTAGCGGCGCTGGAGCTGGGCGCGCGTGGCCTCGATCAGCCGGTCGTATTCCACCCCCGAGGGGCAGGCCGTCACGCAGGCCATGCAGCCCAGGCAGCGGTCGAAGTGTTGGACGAAGCTGGCGGTGAGATTGGCCTTGCCTTCGGCGCCGAGCTTCATCAGGTAAATGCGGCCGCGCGGCGAATCCATCTCTTCGCCCCAGAGCGTGTAGGTGGGGCAGGTCGGCAGGCAGAAGCCGCAATGGACGCACTTCTTGTACAGCTCCGCGGCCGGCGGGTCGTGATCGTCGAAAGCCAAGACAGCAGGCGCCCGGGGGGTGACGTCGTCGGCGGCCATCAGATTCCCCCGAGGAAGCGGCCCGGGCTCAACGTCCCGTCCGGATCGAAGCGCTGCTTGATGCGGACCATCAGCGGCTGGGTGTCGGCAGCGGGTCCCCAGACGTCGAGGCCGCGCTTGACCGCGAGCGGGCAGCCGAGCGCGACGAGCGTGCCGCCCGTGCCGCCAGCGCCGCCCGTGCCGCCCATGCCGCCAGTGCCGCGAACACTGCGAGCGTCGCCGGGGTTCGTCGCGCCCATGCCGGCCAGCTCCTCGCGCAGCTCGAGGAGTGTGGCGCGCAGCGCCGGCTCGTCACCCTCGTTACCCGCCAGGCGCACGTAGCCGGCGCCGACCCCCTGGACCACCATCCGCCAGGCCAGTGAGCGCGCCGCGGCCGCACGCTCGATCAGCGCACACGCCTCGGCGATGCGCGCCGGCAGCACGCTGAGCCTGGCCACCAGCGCCGGGGCGGCGTCATCGGCGTCATCGGCGCCATGGGCGCCATCCCAGATGGCCTGGTGCGAGGTCCAGGTCTCGGCAGGCGCGTCGGCGGCGGCCGACACGGGAGCGGCCAGCTGCCGCACGCGGTCGACCTGATCGACCTGGTCAACCTGGTCGATCTGGTCGATCTGGTCGATCTGCGCCTGGATGCCGGCCGCCGTGCCGTCGAAGCGGACGTCGAGCCGTGCTTCGCCGGGGGCCGCCCGCAGCTGCAAGCCGGTGGGCGTCAACCGGGACGCCAGGATCGCGAGCAGCAGCTGGTTCAGCGCCGCGGGCGTGCCGCCGAAGGTCAGGCTGCGGGTCTGCCTGGGCAAGGGGTGGAGCCGGAAGATCGCCTCGACGATCACGCCCAGCGTGCCCAGCGCACCGGTGAAGAGCTTGGCCAGGTCGTAGCCTGCGACGTTCTTGACCACCTTGCCGCCGCTCTTGGCCAGCGTGCCGTCGGGCAACGCGACGGTGATGCCGATGACGAGGTCGCGCAGCGAGCCGTAGCGGAGGCGCAGCGTGCCGCTGTCGTTGGTCGAGAGGATGCCGCCGATGGTCGCCCGTTCCGGCCACAGCGGGTCGAGGGCGAGGTGCTGGCCGTGCTCGGCGAGTGCCTGCTGCAGGTCGGCGACGCGGCACCCGGCCTCGGCGATGACCGTCATGTCGGCCCAGGCATGCTCCAGGACGCGGTCGAGACGCGCCGTCGAGAGCAGCAGGTCGCAGGCGGCGGGTGGATTGCCCCAGCCTAGCTTCGTGCCGCCGCCCCGCGGCGTCACTTTGAGCCCCGCGCCGCGGGCCCAGCGCAGGCAGCGCGCCAGGTCCTCGGCGGTGCCGGGCTCGGCGATCATCCGCGGCGCGACGCCGTCGACGGCATCGGCCGCGGTGGCTGCCCGCAGCCGCTCCGGCCCCAGGATCGCCGCCAGCTCCTCCCACGAGACCTGCTGCACTGCCGCCGGCATCAACCGTTCTCCCGCCGCCCGCCGCTAGAACCGCTGCGCCACGCCGGCAATCTCGAGCGGGTGCGGCGCGTAGACGCCCGGTCTCTCGCCGCACAGGCGCGGCCGGGGAAAGATCTTGTCGGGATTGGACAGATGCTCGGGATCGAAGGCGCACCGCACGAGCTGCATGGTCTCGAGGTCGGGCTCGGCGAACATCTCGGACATGAACGTCTTCTTCTCCTCGCCGACGCCGTGCTCGCCGGTGATGGAGCCGCCGGCCCGGATGCACAGGCGCAGGATCTCGCCGGCCAGCTCCTCGGCCAGCTTGTCCTGCCCGGGCACCGCGTCGTCGTAGAGGACCAGGGGGTGCAGGTTGCCGTCGCCGGCGTGGAAGACGTTGGCCACGCGCAGGCCCCGCTCGGAGCTGAGCCGGCTGATCTCGCGCATGACGGCGGGCAGCGCCGTCCGCGGGATCACGCCGTCCTGCACGATGTAGGCGGGCGAGATGCGGCCCACGGCGGCGAAAGCGGCCTTCCGTCCCATCCAGACGCGGGCGCGCTCGGCATCCGACTGCGCGAGGCGGATCTCCCAGGCGCCGCACCCGGTGCAGGCCGCGGCCACCTCCTCCATCAGGGTCGCGACCTCGGGCGCGTTGCCGTCGAGCTCGACCAGCAGCAGCCCGCCGCAATCGGGATAGTTGGCGTGCACCGCCGCCTCGGCGGCCTGGATCGCCAGGTTGTCCATCATCTCGATGGCCGCCGGCAGCATCCCCGCGGCGATGATGGCGCTCACCGCCGCGCCCGCTTCGTTGGTGGAATGGAAGGCGGCCAGCAGCACCTGGACGACCTCCGGCTTCTTCATGATGCGGAGGATGACCTGGGTGGCGATGCCGAGCGTGCCTTCCGAGCCGACGAAGACCCCGCACAGGTCGTAGCCGGGACGGTCCACGGTCGTGCCGCCGAAGTTCGCCAGGGAGCCGTCGGGCAGCACCACCTCGAGACCCATGACGTGCGTGGTGGTGAAGCCGTACTTCAGGCAGTGGGCGCCGCCCGAGTTCTCCGCGACGTTGCCGCCGATCGAGCAGACCTGCTGCGACGAGGGATCGGGCGCGTAGAAGTAGCCGTCCGGCGCCACTCGAGCGGTCACGTCGAGGTTCATCACGCCGGGTTCCACGACCACCCGCTGATTGGGCAGGTCCACCTCCAGGATGCGGTTCATGCGCGAGAGGGCGATGACGATGCCGTTGGCCGCCGGCAGCGCTCCGCCGCTCAGCCCCGTGCCCGAGCCGCGGGCCACGAACGGGATCTTCTCGCGATGGCACACCCGCACGATCGCCTGCACCTCCTCGGTCGAGGTCGGCAGCACGACCGCCAGCGGCAGCACCCGGAACACGGTGAGGCCGTCGCACTCGTACGTGCTGAGCTGCTCGGGCTCGGTGATCAGGTCCGGTGCGCCGACGATGGCGCGGAGCTCGTCGAGGATCCTGGCTTCCATGGGGTAGCAATCCTCTCACCGCGGCCGGCCGGCGCCCACCTGGCATGGCCGGAGCGGAACACCGCGCATCTCGGTGCGATGCTATCCGATTTGCGGCTCCGAACCCCCGCGCACGGGTGCTAGACTGCAGCCATCCGAGCACCCACAGGACAGACTCCGTAGCCAGGACAGACTCCGTAGCGCCCGCGGGCGTCGTGCCCGCCGCGGATCGCCGGCCGGCAGCCCCCGGCAGGCGTTGCCGTGTCTGGGGGACATCGGCGAGAACCGGCGCCGGCTGCCCGGCGCCACGACTGCGAAGGGGAACCGATGATCGTCTCCGTCGACCGAGCCGAGCTGTTCTACTCGCTTCGCGGCCAGGGGCCGGCCTGCCTGGTGCTGAGCGCGATCGGCACGCGACCGTACGAGATCCAGATGCCGCCGCAGCTCAGCGATCGTCTGCGCCTGGTGTTCGTCGACCTGCGGGGCGGCGGCCAGTCGACCGGCGAAGCGGACGACCTGACGTTCGAACGCCTGGCCGACGACCTCGAAGCGATCCGGGCCGATCTCGGCGTCGAGCGGATCGCGGTGCTCGGACACTCGATGCTCGGCGCGCTGGCGATCGAGTACGGCCGGCGCCGTCCGCGGACCGTCTGGGGCGTCATCGCGGTCGGCGCACCGCCGCGGGGCGATCTGGCGCAGGTCGCGGCGGCCGCCACCGCGTTCTTCGAGCGCGACGCGTCGGACGAGCGCAAGCAGGTCCTGCGCGACAACCTGGCCAGGCTCCCGGCCGGAGCGCCGCTGGGAGAGACTCTCTACGCTCAGACACCGATGCGGTTCTTCGATCCGCGCTGCGACGCCGCGCCCCTCTTCGCGGGGTCCGTCCTGCGCCCGAAGCTGCTGCAGCACGTCATGGGTCCGCTGACCCGCGACTGGGATCTCGGCGCCAGCGCGGCCTCGTACCCGGTGCCGCTCCTCGTCGCCCATGGCCGCTTCGACTACGTGGTGCCGCACTTCCTCTGGCAGGACCTCGTCGGCACGATTCCCGGTGCCACGCTGCGGCTCTTCGAGCGCAGCGGCCACCAACCCTTCTGCGAGGAGCCCGAGGCGTTCGCCGCGGCCGTGATCGACTGGATGCGTCATCGTGAGGAATTGACGATCTAGGCATAGATAGTCTATGACCTGGAATGAGCAAAGATTCCCGTCATGTCCGTCTCAGTACGCGGTGTTGGTACATGCGTAACGATCGGACCAGTCCATTCGCCATTGAGGAAAGAGCGGCATCATGGCAAGTCGTCCATCTCTCTCCGTGCTGGTCGTGGGAGTCCTGGCCGTCCTGGGCTGGTCCCGGGGCGCAGCGCCTCCGTCCGGCGCTCCGTCCAGCGCCGCGTCGTCGCAGCCGGCGGCCGCGGGGCGCGGCCAGCCGGAGCGGGAGGGTGCGGCGGCGGCCGCCAGCGCAGTCCACTCCGGCCGGCGGGTCGCCGCGAATGCCCGTCCGAGAAAAGGCCGCGACAGCAGGCAGGCCGACGGAGCCAGGCCCGGCGACGGCAAGGACGACGCCGGGTGCCCGGCGAAGCCGCGCGATGCCGCATCGGGCGAGGCGGCGGCCCGGGCGCCCTGGTGTGAGCCGCTGCGGCTCTACGACGAGTTCCTGGGCTTGCCCCCGGTCGAGGATCTGGACCGGCAGACGGCGATCCAGCGCGTCCGCGACGCGACCAGGCCGGTGGCGACGCAGGGCGGCGCCGCGCCGGCCCAGGGCTACCAGCTGCAGTTCCTGGTCGCGCTGGTGCCCGACCCGCTCGATTCCCAGCTCCCGGCCGCCTTCGACCAGGCCATCGACGCCATCCAGCAGGGGTTCGCGTACTCGAACCGCACCCGCACGGGCTACCTGCAGGACCGCAGCTGGATCCCGTGGAACGATCCCCAGGCGATCAAGGAGGAGAGCTACCGGACGTCTCCGGGCCTGTTGCTCTTCCGCCGCTTCGGACGGCAGGCCGGCCTGACGGGGCGGGTCCCCCAGTTGATGGGAGTGTTCCTGGTCGGCGAGACCCCCAAGACCGGCATCCACAAGGCTGCCTTCGCCGAGGCGCTGCGGCTCATCGGCGAGCTCTCGAGCGGCGCCGATCAGGGGCCGCTCAGGATCCTGGGGCCCACCTACTCCGGCTCGGCGGTCTCGCTGCGGGTCGCCCTGCAGACCTGGCTGGCGGAGCATCAGGGCAAGGCGCCGGCGCCGGCCGAGATCGTGACGGGCTCCGCCACGGCGCCGTGCCTGGAGAAGACGCTCCGGCTCGCCGCGCCCGCAGCGGTCTCCTTCTACCGCGCCGTCGTGCCGCTCGACGTGCTGCTCGAGACGGCCTTCGACGAGCTCCACCGGCGGCTGGGCTGGGACCTGCACCGAGTGCTGCTGATCACCGAGCTCGACACCGCCTTCGGACAGAGCATCCGGCAGCGCGACGCCCCCTCAGGAGAGGCCGTCCGGAAGAACGGCGCCAGAGACGTCCCTGGACGCGACACCCCGCGGCGCGACATCTCCTCCGGCGCTGCCGCCGAGGGGAGCGCGGAGTGCCAGGCGGTGCCGATCCGGGCGGGCGTCGCGGTCTTGAGCTTCCCGAGCCACATCTCCGCCATCCGCACCGCCCGCGCCGCGGCCGGCCTGGACAAGGCACAGCCCGATCCCTCCCAGATCGCTCCGCAGCCTGCCCGCTCCGACCTGCAGCTCGACCTGTCCGACCGGCGTCTGGGCGTCGACCTGGTCCCCGAGTTCAGTCCGCTGACCGCGCCCGACAACGAGCTCGCCATCGCCAGCCTCGTCGATGCCATCGCCCGCGACGGCGTCCGCTACGTCGGCATCGTGGCCACCGACGTCCGCGACACGCTGTTCCTCGCCGACCGCCTCCGCAGCCAGGCCCGCAACGTCACCCTCTTCGCCCTCGACGCCGACCAGCTCTTCCTGCATCCGCAGGTGCACTCGGCGCTGAGTGGCATGACCGTCATCTCGAGCTCGCCCCTGTTCACCACCGGGAAGTCCTGGGGCCAGGGCGCGGCGGCCCAGGGAGACTCGCCCTGGCACTTCACCAGCTCCTTCGAGAACGGGATCTACCAGGCCACCGTCGAGCTGCTCGGCGACGCCGCTCTCGATCCGTTCGCGCACAACGACGCCGGCCCGGTCTGGATCTCGGTGGTCGGCAACGACGCGCTCTGGCCGGTCCATGGCGTGACCGCCGCCCCCGATCCCGGCCAGGGCGCCGCCGACGAACCGGAGCTGGTCGTGGCCTTCGAGGAGATGGTCAGGTCGGAGCAGGCGGAGCCGGCCGACCTGGCGCGGCCCCTGGCAGTCGCGAGCTCCAGCGCCAAGGCGGACCTCGACCTGCTCTGCTTCGCCGCCGCCCTCTGCGCCGGCGGCTGGTGGCTCTACAGGGCGGCGCTGCTGCCGGCGCCGCCGAGCGGCGCCCGCGCCGAGCGCGGCACGCGGGTGCTGCTCGCGGCAGGCCTGGCAATCCTGGCGCTGGCCGCCGCCGTGCTCCTGGTGGTCTCCGGCCTGGCGCTCTGGAACCGCTTCTACGCATCGCCGCTGGATCTCGCGCTCGACCTGCGGCAGGGAGTCGGCTTCTTCGCGCTGCTCGGCGCCTACGTCCTGCTGGTCGGCGCCGTGTGCGCCGCCCTCGTCGGCCGGCGCGCGGTGGGCGCCATGCCGGGCGGTGCGCAGGAGAGCGTCGCGGGCGGGGTCGATGCCGGGCGCGCGGCCGCCGGAGAGGCCGCCGGAGAGGCAACGCGCTGGCGCCGCTGGCTGCCGGCCGCGGGGAGGGCGACCCGGTGGCGGCTGGTGCTGCCGGCCGGCGCCGCGTCGCTCGCCGGAGCGGCGGCGCCGCCCCTCCTCGCCTGGCTGATCTGCCGCCGCTGGCTGCTCTGCGGCGAGGACTTCGACCAGCGGGTCCGCGCCTTCGCGAGCGGCCTGTCGCCCCTGGTGTCTCTCGCCTGGCTGGTCGGTGCGTCGTTCCTCTGGGCGCTGCTCGAGCTGAAGCGCCGCCGGCTCACCGCCTGGCAGCAGATCGACTGGCCCGTGCAAGACGCCTTCGAGCCCGCCTTCACCGGCTGCTCACGGCTGCTGGGGATGATCCGCTGGCTGCTGGCCGCCGGCGTCGCCCGCAGCTGGTGGCGCTGGCTGGCGCTCGCGGCCCTGGTCGTGGCGCCGCTCTGCCTGGTCTGGCATCCCATGCAGCCGGCCGCCGAGCCCCGCGAGGTCGGTCGCCTGATGCTGGTCCTCTGGACGCTCCCGGCCGTGCTGTCGGCGATCTCGTGCTATCGCTTCGTGCGCGTCTGGCGGACGTTGCGCAAGCTCCTGGTGCGGATCGAATCGACGCCGATCGCGGCCCGCTTGGGGCAGCTCTCGGGCGAGCTGCACTGGAAGCCGATGCAGGCTTTCAGCTGGCCGATCCCGCCGTTCGAGACCCTGATCCTGTCGCTGGTCAAGATCAAGCAGCTGGCGAAGCGCCGCCTGCTGACGCTGACCGACGCGCAGCGGGAGAGCCTGGACGGCGTCCTCGGTCTGGCCTTCGACGCGGACACCCGCGGCGACGCCACCAGGGAGATCAGCAGCCGGGAGGAGCTCGCGGGCCTGATCGCCGACTTCGGCGGCCAGCTCGCCCAACTGCGCGGCAACCAGCGCGTCGAGGACTTCTTCGCCATCCGGGTGGCGGCCTACCTGCGCTACGTCTTCGCCCAGCTCCGCAACTCGCTGATGTCGGCGCTCGCGCCGGCGCTGCTGGTGCTGGTCGCCGCGAGCGCCTACACCTTCGAGCCGAAGGGGGCGGTCTCGCTCGGCCTGCTGGCCCTGGCCGCCGCCGAGATCTTCGTCGCCATCTCGGTGTTCGTGGCGATGAATCGCGATACGGTCCTCAGCCTGATCGCCGGCAACCGGCCGGGCGAGGTGACGTTCGACTGGCACTTCGTCTCCAGCCTGCTCACCTTCGGCCTCGTGCCACTGCTCGGTCTCATCGGTACCCAGGTCCCGGCCGCCGGCCAGCTGCTGAACGGCTGGTTGAAGCCGCTCATGCGCCTCGCCGGGGTGGGGTAGGGGAGCCTCGCCCGCCGCGCTGGACGCGGCAACAGCACAGGTCTAGCGGGTCGCCGGCGGCTTCCGCCAGCGGGCGGCGCCGGTGCGCAGGCGCTCGAGGTGCTGCCAGTAATCGGAGAGCAGCTGCCTGCCGACCTTGGTGAGGCTGGCGAGGGTGTTCGGCTTCTTGCCGATGAAGCGCTTCTCGATGTTCACCAGGCCGCTCTCCTCCAACTTCGCGAGGTGCGAGGAGAGGTTCCCCTTGCTCAGCCCGGTGAGCCGCTGCAGCGCCAGGAAGTCGGCGCTCTTGCAGGCGCCCAGCGCGGTCAGGATGGCCAGCCGGGTGGGCTCGTGGATGCGCCGGTCGAGCTCGGCGAGCTGCTCAAACGGCGACGCTCTTGTCAAGACGCCTGAAAACCTCGAGCGCATCGCTGAGAGGACCGAGTGAAGCTCGCGATCTTCCACCCGGCGCGCCGGCCGTGGGAGGGGCACCGCCACCCGCTCGGCCCCGCCTTCTCCCGGGGGCCGCCCCCCTCTCTCCGGCAGGCGACTCCCTCGTAACAGTAGGTGTGCTCGTAAAGGTAGGTGTCGCTTGACACCGGATCGCTGGAGGAGTTCTACCCCAAGGCCCGGTTGAGGCTTCGCCGGCCTGCGCTCTTGGGCACGCTGCCCGGCCAGGCGAGGACGCGGCGCGCCGCCGCGGGCAGGGCCCCAGCGGGCGGTGGCCGACTGTCTGGCTCGTAAGGTCCAGCCCGCTGGCAAAAGTCCAGCCAGCTAGCTGGTCAGGTTGTAGATCAGACCGAACGGATCTCTCACGTAGCATCGCGGGAAATCCGGCTCGTCCTTGACGATGACACAGCCGTTCTCGACCAGCCGGAGCTTCGCCTCCGCCACGCTCTCGACCGTGACCTCGAACACCGGGCCGAGCGCCGGGCCGCGCTCGATGAAGAAGTTGATGTGGTTGCCATGGAGGCTGATCATGTTCGGCGTCTCGCCGGTGATCTCGAATCCCAGCTGTCGGACGTAGAACGCTGCAGCGCTCCCGGGATCTTCCGCCTGAATCAATCAAGATATCCGTACCGAAGCTGTTCGCCATGTCGCTCCTCGCGCCGCTCCTTGCATCCCATGCCCATGGGATCGGGCATCGGCAGGCGGCCGAGCTTAACACCAGGTCGTTTCCCGTGAGCCGCCGCTCGCGCGCTTGGCGCGAGGCGTCGGCGGCACCCGCCGCCACGGGCGAACAGGTCAGTCGGCGGCCGATGGGTCGCCGCGCTCGCTGACCGGCACTCGCCAGCGGACCTCGAAGCGGGCGCTTCGACGGTCGAATGACCGATCGAATAGCCGGTCCGTTCGCGGATCGAGGCGCTCGAAGCGCAGGTCCTGCCAGTCGCAGAGGTATGCCAGGCGCTCGAGCAGGCGCCGTCCGCCGTAGGACTCCGCGGCGCGTTCGGCGGCCTGCGCCGCGCCGTCCGGCAGCTCGTTCTCGACGGCGAAGAGCAGCTCGCGGCGCACCGGGTCCAGGGTGATGGCGACGCTGGGGACGGTGCCGGGGCGGCCGTGCCGCACGGCGTTGATCAGCACCTCGCCGAGGAGGAAGCCGAAGCCGCCGCGCACCGGCGAGGCGAACCAGTAGGCGTCGGGCCAATCGATCCGCGCGTCGAGGACCTCGAGCGTGGCGGGCGGCGGCTCCGCCAGCGTGCCGTTGTCCCAGTGAAGGCGGGAGCGCAGCCTGGGATCGGCGCGCACCCGCGCGAAGACGGTGCGCCAGCTGTCGATCGTGGCCCGCGCCTGGGCCGCCTCGATCGAGCAGTCGGGCGGCAGCGGCGGCTCGGCGTCCCAGTGCTCGAGCAGCCAGGCGGTGGCCAGGACGCGCCGCTCGAGGTAGCCGGCGAGCCAGCGGTTGAAGTCCGCCTGCGCGGCAGCCGCCGGGCCCTCGCTCTCCAGGCAGTGGGCGAGGACGCGGGCGAGGGTGTCGACGCCGTGTGCGAGCAGGCCGGCGAGGCGGCGCCGCTCGTCGGCTCGCGTCGCCGCGACCAGCTCGCCGCTCCACAGCGCCAGGTCGGTCGCCGGCTCGAGCAGGAACAGCACCCCCAGGCGGTGGCGTTGATCGGCGCGCAGCGCGGCGATGGG
>DATDGZ010000457.1:0-17436 GCA_036521795.1 Thermoanaerobaculia bacterium
ATGGACCGCATCATCGCGGCCGGTGCCACGCATTGGCAGACCCAGCTGACGGTGGCGATGGGCAACGCCGTGGACAACGATCAGCTGTTGCTGCAGCCGTACCAACTGCTCGAGCTGATGCCGCTGCTCGCCAGGTTGTACTACGAAGGACTCGATCGCGGGCTGCTGATGGTGCCGGGAAACAACATCGGCTACTTCGGCCCCTTCGAGCGCATCTGGCGCAACCAGGAGCCGGAAACGCTGCACTGGAGCGGCTGTACCGCCGGCCAGACGGCGATCGGCTTGGAGTCGGACGGCACGGTCAAGGGATGCCCCTCCCTCTCGACTTCGGGGTACGCCGGCGGGAACGTGCGCGACCTCTCGCTGGAGGACATCTGGCAGCACAGCGAGGCTCTGCACTTCGGCCGGCTCAGGACGATCGACAGCTTATGGGGTTTCTGCCGGAGCTGCTACTACGCCGAGGTTTGCCGAGGTGGCTGCACCTGGACCGCCGATTCTCTCTTTGGCCGGCCGGGAAACAACCCTTATTGCCACCACCGCGCGCTCGAGCTCGAGAAGCAGGGGATGAGAGAGCGGGTGGTAAAGACGAAGGAGGCACCCGAGGCTTCGTTCGCCATCGGCGAGTTCGAGCTGATCCTGGAGCCCATCCCGGGGCGCGAGAACCGGACCGGGAGCGGCGCGCGAGAGGCGGCCATGCCGCTGCGGCCAGGTCGGCTCGTACAGCTCGGCAGGCCCTCCCCGGGCGCCGGCCAGTCCGCGGACCGTCGAGTCGAAGGGGAGATCCCGCCTAGGCTCGAGATATGTCACGAGTGCGATTGCCACCACTGGCCCGGCGAGCAGCGTTGCCCCTTCTGCGGCTGCGACGTGGCGGCAGCCGCTGCCGCTCATGCGGCGGATACGCAGCGGCGCGAAGCCCTCATCGCCGAGGTCCAGCAGCTGATCGACCAGGCGCGGGGAGCAGGCCTCACCAGCCCTGCGGTTTCGTGAGGGGACCGCGCCCGCGGCGGTGCACGCCGTGGGCAGTCCCGGCGAGCTGAGCGGGTCCGGCGGAGCCTGCGAGGGCGTTGCCGGTCTGCGAGAAAGGAGAACGTCATGATACTGCCTTACGGAACGGCGATTCAGCAAGCCGCGGCTTCCGGCGATCTCGCGCACATGAAGGCGGTCGCCAGGCAGGCGGAGGAGCACTTGCGGGAGTGGGGCGACGTGTCCGCCTCGCTGGCGGCGCTGAGGATCGAGATCGCCAAGCTCGAGAGCAAGCGCCACTGACCTCGGCTCCCCGGTGCCTGGGTGGGGGAGCGATTTGAGTGACGCGGGTCAGCGCGCCAGCGCCGCCGCCGCGGCCAGCAGGCCGGGGACGAAGGTGACGCCGCCGCCGCCGTGGCTGCCGCTGCCGCCGAGGTAGAGGCCTGGCACGGAGGTGGCGTAGCGCGCCGCCGAGGGCGCCGGCCGCATCACCAGCAGCTGGTCGAGGGCCGGTTCCCCGTGATGCAGCTGCCCGCCGGTCAGGGCATAGCGGGCTTCGAGGTCGGCGGGCGTCAGCAGCTCCTGCGCGACGATGAGGCGGCGGACGTCCGGGGCGTGGCGCTCGAGGGTCGCCAGCACGGATTCGAGGAAGTCGGCGCGGCGCTTCTCGGTCCAGCCGCCGGCGACGTCGTGCGGCGCGTAGCTGGCGAGGATCGACACCACGTGGTGGCCTGCCGGGGCAAGGCCGGGGTCCGCGACGCTGGGGACGCGGATCTCGAGGTGCGGGCAGGGCGAGACCTCGCGGTACTTGACCGCGTCGAAGGCGCGCTCGAGATCGTCCACGTGGCCGCCGCCGATCCTTATGTGCTCGAAAGCCTGCCCGGGGCGGGCGGCGAGCTCGAGCGGGCCGGAGAGCGCCAGGTGCACCTTCGCGGCCGTGCCGCGGGCGCGGATGCGGCGATATTCCTCTTCGATGCGGATCGGCAGCGTGCCGGGAGCAATCAGCTCGAGGAAGGCGCGCTTGGGATCGCAGGTGGCAATCACCGTCGCGGCGTCGAGCCGCTCGCCCGAGGCGAGGGTGACTCCCGCCGCGCGGCCGTTCTCGACGTGCAGGCGGAGGACCTCGGCGTCGGTGCGGATCTCGGCGCCGGCGGCGCGGGCGGCGCGTTCGAGAGCGGCGACGAGCGCCGCCGGTCCGCCGGCCAGGCGATGTCCGGGGACGGCCTCGGCGAGCAGCAGGTTGGTGTTGGTGCCGGCCGACCAGGGGCCTGCCCAGGTGCCGATCACCGCCGGGGCGGCGAGGCCCGCGACGAGCAGCGGCGTCTCGAACAGCTCGTCGAGGTAGTCGGCGACGCACATCGGCGCGACGCGCAGCAGCTCGAGGGTGTCGCGGCGGCCGTGACGCCAGAGCCTCCCGCCCCGCCTGGCGAGCTCCCAGAGGTCGCCGGCCGAGGCCGGGGAGAGCGGCGGCGGCGGCGAGCTCATCACCGAGTCGAGCAGCGGCCGGAGCTTGGCGAGGAAGGCGCGGTAGCGGAGCCAGGCCGCGGCGTCACGGCGCGAGCGGGCGCCGATCTCGCCGGCCGCCGCCGCGGCGGCCATGCCGCCATCCCTGCGATCGTTGCGAGCGGTGCCAGCGCTGCCGTTGCCGCCGTCGCCGTGGCCGCGGGACCCCGCCGTGCCGGCGCCGGGGACGAGGATGCCCGGGCCCCCGGCCTCGGCAAGGAGTACCGGCGGCGCATCGCGCCAGGCGAGACCGTGCCGCTCGAGGCCGAGCCGGGCGGCGGCGCGCGGCGAGACGCGCCCCTCGTCGTGCAGGATGCCGGGCACCCGGTAGCCGGGGTGGATCTCGACCGCGCCCGCGAGCCCGCCGACGGCGCCGCGCCGCTCGAGGACGGCGACCTTCCGCCCCGCGGCGGCAAGACGCGCCGCAGCGGCGAGGCCGTTCTGCCCGGCGCCGATGACGATGGCGTCGAGGGTCACGAGGGTCGTGTCCGCGCCATGACCAAGAGCGCCATCGGCTAGACCGCCCGCGCGCGGAGCATCGTCCGCGCGCAGAGGGCGCCCGGGGCGCCCATGATGCCGCCGCCGGGATGGGTCCCCGAGGCGCACATCCAGAGGTGGCCGATCGGCGTGCGGTAGCGGCTCCAGCCGGGGACCGGGCGCTGGAAGGCGAGCTGTTCGAGCGACAGCTCGCCGTGGAAGATGTTGCCCTCGGTCAGGCCGTAGACCTGCTCGAGGTCCCAGGGAGTGAGCACCTGGCGGTGGAGGATGCGGCCCGGGAGGTTCGGCATGTACTGCGCGAGCGTGTCGATCACCGCATCGCCGAACGCCTCGCGCTGGCGGGGCCAGTCGGCCGCGCCCTCCTTCAGCTTGTAGGGCGCGTACTGGACGAAGATCGACATCGTGTGCTTGCCGGGCGGCGCGACCGTCGGGTCGGTGAGCGAGGGGATGACGATGTCCATGAACGGCCGCCGCGAGAAGGCGCCGTACTTGGCGTCGTCGTAGGCGCGCTCGAGGTACTCGATCGACGGCGCGATGGTGATGTCGCCGCGCAGCTGCGGGCCGGCGCCCGGCAGGCAGGCGAGCTCCGGCAGCGCGTCGAGCGCCAGGTTCACCTTGCCCGAGGAGCCGCGCATCTTGAAGCGCTTGACCTGCTGCGCGAACTCGGGCTCGAGGTGCTCCTCTCCGACCAGCCGCAGGAAGGTGCGGTGCGGATCGACGCCGGACACGACGACCTTCGCCGCGATCTCGTCGCCGTTCTCGAGCACCACGCCGGTGGCACGGCCGTGCTTCATCAGCAGCCTCTCGACCGGCGCGCCGAGGCGGATCTCCACGCCGAGCGCGCGGGCGGCGGCGGCGATCGCCTCGGCGATGGCGCCGGTGCCGCCCTTCGGCAGGCCCCAGGCGCGGTACGAGCCGTCGATCTCGCCCATGTAGTGGTGCAGCAGCACGTAGGCGGTGCCCGGCGAGCGCACTCCCAGGAACGTGCCGATGATCCCGGACACCGACATCGGGGCGATCAGCTGCTCGCACTCGAACCATTCCGACAGGAAGTCGACCGCCGACATCGTCATCATCTTGACGTTGCCGATCAGCCATTCCTCGCCCTGGCCGCGCACGTGCCGGGCGAACCTCGCGAGGCGCAGGAGCTCGAACGGGTTGCGCGCCAGCGGGTCGGGCGCCAGGCCGTCGATCATCGGCTTGACCAGCCGCCCGAGCTCCGCCATCTTCTGGCCGAACTGCTTGTAGACCTCGGCGTCGCGCGGCGAGAAGCGGGCGATGGCGCGCTTCGTGCGCTCGGGATCCGAGTCGCGCAGCAGGTAGCTCCCATCCTCGAAGGGCGTGAAGGTCTCTTCGAGCGGCAGCACCTCGTAGCCGTACCGCGGCAGGTCGAGGTCGCGGATGATCCAGGGGCGCAGCAGCGAGACGACGTACGAGCAGCACGAGAACTTGAAGCCGGGATGGATCTCCTCCGTCGTCGTGGCGCCGCCCACCTGGCGGCGGCGCTCGACGACCAGGACCTTCCTGCCCGCCTTCGCGAGGTAGGCGGCGCAGATCAGGCCGTTGTGCCCGGCGCCGACGACGACGGCATCGTAGGGTCCGCGGGCAGGCGCGGGGCGCGATTCGCCGGCGTGGGCGTTCACGGTCGCTTCTTGCGCTCGGGATCGAAGAACGGGGTCTTGACGACCTTCGCGGGCACCTTCCGGCGCTCGAACTCGACGGTGTGCTCCATCTGCAGGATGGTGCCCGGCGCGGCGTGGCTGGCGTGGACGGAGGTCAGGGCGATGTATTTCTTCAGGATCGGCGACCAGGTGTGGCTGGTGACCTTGCCGACCTGGCGTCCGTCGTCGTCGTAGACCGGCAGGCCGTCGCGGCGCGCCGTGGCCGGCAGGCTGGGCGGCAGCGAGAAGCTCTCGTACAGCGCCTCGAGCGCCTCCCACGCCACCTCGAGGCCGACCATCGCCCACCCGGCGGATGCAGCGGTGCCGCGCTGCAGCCTGGCGGCCTCGGCGGCCAGGGCGTCGCGGCCGATGAAGCTCGGGAAGGTGGGGCGCTCGAAGTCGACGATCCAGCCCAGCCCGAGCTCGAACGGCGTCGACTTCCGCGCCTCGAGGATCACCTTCGGAGCGCTGAAGTAGTCGACGCCCAGGAGGATGAATCCGGCCTCGATGCGGGACACGTCGAGCGCGTCGAGCCCCGCCGGCTCGATGCCGTGCGGCCGGCCGGCGTCGACCAGGGCGTCCCAGAGGCGGAGCGCGCCGGCGCTGTCGGTCCAGACCTCGTAGCCCAGGTCGCCGGTGTAGCCGGTGCGGGTGATCCAGACGTCGAGGCCGTCGAGCCGCGCGCGGGTGGCGCCGAAGAACTTCAGGCGGTCGAGGTCGGCGTCGGAGACGGCGCGCAGGATCTCGCGCGAGCGCGGCCCCTGCAACGCCACCGCCGCCAGCCGCGCGCTCGAATCCTCGATCGTCACACGCAGGCCGCGGCCGACCGCCTGCAGCCAGTACAGGGTCGGGTCGGCGGCGGTGACGCGGAAGTAGTCCTCCGCGAGGCGGGTCACGGTGCCGTCGTCGATCACCTTGCCGTAGTCGTCGCACCAGCAGCTGTAGCCCACGCGGCCGAGCTTGAGCTTCGAGACGTCACGCACCATCATGCGCGACAGGAGAGCGGCGGCGTCCGGCCCATGGACCTCGTACTTGAACAGCGGCGTGACGTCGAGCAGGCCCGCCGACTCGCGGAAGGCGAAGTACTCGCGCTCATGGGTGGTGTCGTAGCTCGAGACCGCCGCGTAACCGGACCAGTCCTTCCAGCGGTAGCTGGTGCACAGCTTGGAAGTGCGCTCGTGGAAGGGAGACGGGATCGGCATCGGTGATCGGGCGGTGGTGGGCGGCCCGTCGGGGTGTGCCGTCAGGGCCGGCGTAGGTTATCACGGCGCCTCCGAGGGCACGGGGGGCCCTTTGCGGAGATCGGCGCCCCCACGACGCCGGTGACAGCCAACGGCGGCACCACGACGTTCCGGACGTTCAAGCCGCCTCCGGTGTAGCATTCACCAAGCGGGCGCCATCTCCGGAGACGGTGGCGCCCGCCTGCTGCCTGACCCGGAGTCAGTGTCGCCGGGACCCTTACAAGTCTTCAGAAGGCGTGGGTCAATGAGGCACTGGAGGATGCGGATACGTGGGCGGCCTCGGGCTGCGTGGTGTCTCGGTCCGCTCCTCCGGATGTCTCGAGGCGGCCGCCGGCCGTGCGCGGCGTGCCATTCCGGTTCCCTGCCGGCACGTGTGCAGGTCGAGGTCCACCCTTGAACGGCCCCGGATCTCGCCACGGGGCGGCAGAACTGTTGGACACGAGCGGGGCAGCGGAGTACTGGGACAGGCTGGTCGCGCAGCCGCACGCGGACAGCCGCAGTTGGCTGGAGAGCTCGCAGGCGAACCAACGGGCGAACCGCCTTACGACTGGCAGACCGCACGTGTACCCGCTTTCGGCATTCGCCGAGGAGCTCCACAGCAGCCTGCCGGTTGCCCGAGCACTGTCGGTCGGTTGTGGCACCGGCAGCTTCGAGCGGGAGGTTATCCGAGCCAACATCGCCACGCACATCGACGGCATCGACATCAGCAGCGCCAGTCTCGATCGAGCGCGTGCGCTGGCGGATGCCGATCCGGCCCTGGCGGCGCGGATCAGCTATCGCCTCGAGGACGCCGTTTCCTGGCTGCCTGCACAAGAGCCCGGTTCATACCAGCTCATCATCTTCCATGGCAGCCTTCACCACATCGCAGCCTTGGAGCAAGTGACGGCAGCGTGCGCCGCAGTGCTTCGGGAAGGTCCGCCGGGCCTGCTCTTCCTTGACGAGTACGTGGGCCCTTCACGCGACCAGTGGTGCGACGCCGACCTGTCCGACGCGCGGGACTTCTTTGCTCGCCTCGATCCAAGGCATCTCCGAACGCCAGTCCTCATGCAGCCGATGGACCCGCGGGATCCAAGCGAGATGGTGAGATCGGCGGATATCGAGCCTGTTCTCCGCGGTCACTTCGAAGTGCTGAGGTACAGGCCCTACTATGGCAACGTCATCTACCCGCTGCTCTCCGCGATCAAGGGCAGCTCATTCTCCGACCCCGAGGTGGAGGAAGTCCTGCGGTCGGCGATCGCTCGCGAGGACGCCTTGATCGACGCCGGCAATCTACGTCCACTGTTCGCCGTATTCGTATGCCGTCCATGGAGCGCAGCGGAGGCGCGCCGGCGAGCTGAGATCCCGGTCCGCGACCGCTTGCAGCCTTGCCACGAGTTGGAGTCCGCTCTCCGCCGGCTCGTCAGCGACCTCTCGTCCGATAACCGCGCCCTGCATTCCGAGATCAAGCGGCTCAATGCGCTCGTCGGCCGCATGGAGTCAACTCGCGCCTGGAGGGTTCACCGGTGGACTGAACACCAGGTGAGGAGCCGCTGGCGCCGATTGCGCAGGTACCTTCTTCCGTAAGCCACCCAGGTCCCCAGGTCCGAAAGGGGCGGCCCCTGGGTTACAATCGCCCCGCCATGAAGCAGCGGACCGCGCGGGGGCAGCACACGCTTGGTCGCGAGTACTTCGTCTCGGCGGAGGTGTTCGCTGGCGAGCGCGAACGGATCTTCTCGCGGTCCTGGTTGTTGGCTGGGCATGTATCGCAGGTCTCGGCGCCTGGCGGCTGCTTCGTGTTCGAGCTTGGCGACGAGAGTGTCGTCGTGCTGCGTGGTCAGGGGCAGGAAGGAGAGGGTGCGGAGGGCCATGGTGAGATCCGTGCCTTTCACAACCATTGCCGGCACCGCGGCAGCCGGCTGTGCGCGGCGGACACGACGTTGCTCGGCCCGGCGATCCAGTGCCCTTACCACGCCTGGACCTATGGCCTCGACGGCGCGCTGCGCGCGGCGCCCAACATGAAACAGGTGCCGGGCTTCGACCGCGCGGACTATCCGTTGCATCGTGTCGCGCTCGAGAGCTGGGAGGGCTTCCTCTTCCTCAACCTCGCGCCGCGGCCGGCGCCGCTCGCGGCGTCGCTGCCGGGGCTTGCCGGCAGGTTCGGCCACTGGCGCCTGCCGGAGCTGCGATGCGTGCACCGGACGGTCTGCGAGGTGGCGGCCAACTGGAAGCTCTTCTTCCACAATTATAGCGAGTGCTACCACTGCCCGACGGTGCATCCACATCTCAACAAGCTGACGCCCTACCGCAACACCGAGAACGACCTCGACGAAGGCCCCGTCCTGGGCGGGCCGATGTGGATGAGCAATCCGGAAGGCAGCATGACCACGCACGGCGGGCGCTGCGCGCCGCCCTTCCCGGGGCTCTCGGCCGAGGAGCGCGCGCGGGTCTATTACTACATCCTGTTCCCGAGCGCGTTCCTCTCCTTCCATCCGGACTACGTCCTGGTGCACCGCGCCCAGGCGCTGGCGATCGACCGGACGCGCATCGTCTGCGAATGGCTCTTCCACCCCGACGCGATCGCCGCGCCCGGATTCGACCCGCAGCCGGCGATCGACTTCTGGGACCTCACCAACCGGCAGGACTGGGAGCTGTGCGCCAACGCCTACCGGGGCGTCGTCTCGAACGCCTGGCAGCCCGGTCCCTACTCCGAGCTCGAGAGCCAGCTCGCCGCCTTCGACCGCCAGTATCTCGGGGCCCTTGAGCCCGCGGCGCCGGCAGCCATCCGCCGCGCCTGACGCGCCTCGTGCCGGTGGCGAGCCGGCGAGAACTCTGTGCCACCCGGCACGTATCTCTTGCAGGCCCCCGGAGCACAAGGCGCAGGAATCGGCGGGACGCGGGGACCCGCGGGAGGCACCCATGACAGGCTTGATGGAAGATCTGCGGCTCGCCGCGCGGGTTCTGGCGCGCCGGCCGGGGTTCTCGGCGGTGATCGTGGCCACCCTGGGCCTGGCGATCGGCGCCAACGCGGCGGTGTTCAGCTTCGTCGACGCGATCCTCCTGCGCCCCCTGCCGCTCGCGGCGCCCGAGCGCCTGGTGCGGATCTACTCGCGCTTCGCCTCGGGCCTGGACTGGGCCTCCGTCTCCTATCCGAACTACCGCGACTTCGAGCGCGCCAACGGCGTCTTCGCCGCGCTCGCGGCCGAGGCGAACCAGGCCTACGTGGTCGGCAACGGCGCGAGCAACGAGCAGGTGGTCGGCGCGCAGGTGTCGGCGAACTACTTCGCGACCCTGGGCGTGCGGCCGGCCCTGGGGCGCGCCTTTGCTCCGGAGGAAGAGCGGGTGGCGAGCCCGGTGGTCGTGATCGGCGATGGCTTCTGGAAACGGCATTTCGCCGGCGATCCGCGGGTCCTGGGCAGCACCGTCACCTTGAACGGCACCGCCTTCAAGGTCGTCGGGGTGACCCCCGCCGGCTTCACCGGCCCCAACACCGGGCTCGTCGCGGAGATCTGGACCCCTCTCTCGATGCAGGCGGCGGTGAATCCCGGAGCCGATCTGCTGCGGCTGCGCGGCTCCTGCTGGCTGCAGCTGACCGGGCGCCTGCGTCCGGGAGTGAGCCTGCGACAGGCGGCGGAGGCCATGAACGCTCTCGCGGCGCGGCTCCGGCAGCTCTATCCGCGCGACAACGAGGGCGTCAGCCTGAGCCTGCTGCCCGAGTCGCAGGCCAGGATCTACCCGCCGATGCGCGGCGCCATGGTCGCCCTGTCGGCCCTGCTGCAGGTCGTCGTCGGCCTGGTGCTGGCGGTGGCCTGCGCCAACGTCGCCGGGCTGCTGCTGGTGCGCGGGGCGGCGCGGCGGCGCGAGATCGGCATCCGGCTGGCCCTGGGCGCGAGGACCGCGCGGCTGGTCCGGCTGCTGGTGAGCGAGAGCCTGCTGCTCGGGCTCGCCGGCGGCGCCGTGGGGCTCGCGCTGGCGGCCTGGGCTGCCAGGGCGCTCAGCGCCTGGCGCCTGCCGCTCGAGATGCCGATCTCGTTCCATGTCGACTTCGACTCGCGGGTCCTGCTCGTGACGCTCGGCGCGGCGCTGCTCACCGGCCTGCTCTGCGGCCTCGTTCCCGCTCTACAGCTCGCCCGCCCCGGGCTGGCGCTGGCGATACGGGAAGGCGACGCCGGCCTGGGGCCGCGCCGGACTCGCCTGCGCGGCGTCCTGGTCACCGTCCAGATCGCCGCCACCTTCGTGCTGCTGGTCGGGGCCGGCCTCTTCTTGCGCAGCCTCGCGAACTCCCAGGCCGCCGCCCTCGGCTTCCGCTCCCAGGGCCTGCTCGTCGCTTCCCTCAACCTCGGCTATGCGGGCTATGACGAGGGCACGGGCCAGCGCTTCTTCGAGCGGCTCGAGGCGCGCCTGCGGGAGCTGCCCGGCGTGCGGTCGGTGAGCCTGGCGACGCGCCTCCCCTTCAGCGTGATGCGGGCAACCACCGACGCGGCCCCCGAGGGGTACGTGCCGCCGCGGCCTGGCATGGGCACGCCCGAGCTGGCGGTCAACTGGGTGGCGCCCGACTACTTCAAGACGATGGCGGCGCCCCTCGCCGCCGGCAGGGAGTTCACCGCCGCCGACCGGCCGCGCACGCCGCCCGTGGTGGTGGTCAACGAGGCGCTGGTGCGCCGCTTCTTCTTCGCCAGCGGGCCGGTGGAAGCCGCGCTGGGGAAGCGGCTGATGGTGCTCGGCCAGCCGCACCGCATCGTCGGGGTGGCGCGCGACGCCAAGCAGCTCGATCTCGATGCCGCCCAGGCGCCGTACGTCTACCTGGACCTCTTCCAGCACTACCGGCCGGAGGTGGCAATCCACCTGCGCGCCGCCGGCGACGTGGCGAGCCAGGTCGCGGCGTTGCGGCGCGAGGTGAGAGCCCTGGACGCCAGGGTCGTCCTCTTCGACGTGAAGCCGATCGCGCGGCAGCTCGATCTGCCGCTGTTGCCGCAGCGCATGGCCGTGGGCGCGCTCGCCGCCATGGGCATGCTGGCCCTGGTGCTGGCGCTGGTCGGGTTGTACGCCGCCACCGCCTACGCGCTGTCGCGGCGGACGCGCGAGATCGGCATCCGCATCGCGCTCGGCGCCGGCCACCGCCAGCTGCTCGCGGTGGTGCTGCGCGGCGGCATGACCCAGTGCGCCGCCGGCGTCGCCATCGGTCTCGCGGCCGCCCTCGCCGCCACCCGCTTCGCCGCCGGCCTGCTCTATGGCGTCGATCCGGCCGACCCGGCGATCCTTCTTACCACCGCCGCGCTGGTGACCTGCCTGGCGCTGGCAGCCAACCTGGTGCCGGCGCTGGCCGCGATCCAGCGCGATCCCCGGGAGGCGCTGAGCGCCGAGTGAGGCGGGGGAGCCGTCCGGGCCGCTACCACCCTGTCCGTTCGAGGATGCGGCGCGAGGCCTCGGCGAGTCTCCGTCACGCGGTCCGGGGCCGCGGCTCAGCGCCCGAGGCCGGGGATCTCCTCGAGGTGGGGGAGGGGGGCGTCGAGCACGTCGGAGAAGAGCGTGAGGACGCGGTAGGTGAGCCCCCAGATGGCGTGGCCGCGCCAGCGGATCGCCGGATAGAGGAGGCGGCTGCGATGGTTGGATTCGCCGGGTCCCGACCCGGCTCGGCTCGTCCACTCGACGTGGCTGGCGTTGGCCGGATCCCAGAGGTGGGTGAGGGGCACCCAGAAGGCCTCCGTCACCTCGTCGCTGGGCGTGAAGTCGGGGAGGTCCGGGCCGAGATAGTAGACGAAGGGGTAGAGGACCATGCGCCGGTCGCCGCCGCCGATCCGCACGAGAACGTGGGAGAGGTCGCCGAGCCAGTGGCGGTCGTCGAGAGCGAGGCCCACCTCTTCCATCGTCTCCCGCTCGGCGACCGCGCGTGGGTGCGGGTCGGCGGGGTCGGCGCGCCCGCCGGGCAGCGCCAGGTGGCCGGACCAGGGGTCGCCCGCGCGCTCGGCGCGCCGGATGACGCAGAGGGCCAGCTCGCCGGCGCCGGCGAGGATCAGCGCCACCGCGGCCTCGGCCTGGTGCGGCACCGGTTCCAGCGCCTGCGGGTGATGGCCGGCGAGCGCCCGGCGGATCTGGTCGAGGGTGAAAGGGTTGGGAGGGGGATTCCCCGTTCCTTGCCCTGGCTGGGAGCCGGCGCCGTTCAAAGCGACTCAGACGGCCCCGCGAAGCGTGGCGAGGATCTGCTCCTCGAGGTCCGGGATGCCGCCCCGCGGTCCATGCTGCACACTGTATCTCAGCGCCCTTCAGCGCCGGGGCCGCGGGGCCCCCATTGGCGTTCAGAAAATTCGGTCGCTTGACGCCTGCCGGCAGGAGACGTATATTCCGTTTGAGGTTATACGTCATGCCCACGAAGCTGACCCTGCGGATGGACGAAAAGCTGATCGAGCGCGCCAAGGCACACTCCAAGGCGACCGGCAAGTCCATCTCCCAACTGGTGGCGGACTATCTGGCGCTGCTTCAGGACCGACCTACCGGGGAGATGCGCTTGCGGCCGATCGTGCGTTCGCTGCGCGGTCTGCTGCGCGGCGCGGACCTCGGCGAGGAGGACTATCGCCGCCACCTCGAGGACAAGTACCTCTGAAGGTCCTCTTCGACACGAACGTCGTGCTCGACGTCCTGCTGGATCGCGAGCCCTTCGCCGCCGCTTCGGCGCAGTTGCTCTCCCGCGTCGAGGAGGGGGAGATCGAAGGCTGCCTGTGCGCCACGACCGTCACGACCCTGCACTATCTTGCGAGCAAGACCGTGGGCTCGAGGCGGGCTCTGCTCGCGATCCAGAAGTTGCTGTCGATCTTCGAGATCGCGCCGGTCAACCGCCCGGTGCTTGCAGCGGCACTGGCGTCGAAGCTGAGCGATTTCGAGGACGCGGTGCTGCATGAAGCGGCCCAGCAGGCGTCCGCGCAGGCGATCGTTACCCGCGATCCGAGCGGCTTCAAGAAGGGGGTCCTGCCCGCGTATTCGCCGGAGGAGCTGAATCGGGCGCTCGACTTGCGAACCCCGCGCCAAGACCCAGCGCCATGACGGCGGCGTACGACGGGGGAGCAACCCGAGCGAGCCCTCGCGCCGCGTGGCTCAGTGCAGCACGTTGTTGGACTCCGACTCTTGCAGGTAGCCGAGGCACTTGTAGATCAGCTTGGCGGCGAGGAAGTCGCTCGCCGGTTGGCCGCCGATGGGCGCCAGCTCGACCAGGTCCATGCCGACGACGGTCTTGGCGTTGAACAGGGCGCGCAGCAGGGCCAGCGTCGGGTACCACCAGCCGCCTCCCGGCTCGGGCGTGCCAGTGGCCGGCACCAGCGCGGGATCGAAGTAGTCGATGTCGAAGCTCAGGTAGACCTTCTGCGGCAACGCGGCGAGCACCGGCGCGAAGACCTCCGCCGCGTGGTCGAGCTGGTAGCCCCAGAGCACCGGGAGCTGCTGGCGGCGGATGAGCTCGGCCTCCGGCGCCGAGAGCGACCGCAGACCGACCGCCAGGGTGGGGAAGCCGTCGTCGACGATGCGCTTCATGACGCTGGCGTGGCTGTACGGGGTGCCCTCGAACTCGTCTCGCAGGTCGGCATGCGCGTCGAACTGCACCAGCCCGATGCCACCGTGGACGGTGCGCGCGGCCCGCGCCGGCGCCAGCGACAGGCTGTGCTCGCCGCCCAGGACGACCAGGAACTTGCCGAGCGCGAGGTGGCGGTGCGCCTCCGTTTCGATCTCGGCCAGCGCCGCCGCCATGTCGAAAGCCTCGGGCAGGAACGGCGGCACGGTGGCGATGCCCTGCTCGAAGGGTTCGGTCTCGAGCTCCTCGTCGTACAGCTCCATCGCCTGCGAGGCGCGGACGATCGCCGCCGGACCGTGGGCGGTGCCCTTGCCGTACGTGGTGGTGCGCTCGAACGGCACCGGCAGCACGACGGCGCGGCTCCTCTCGTAGTCGCAGAACGGCCCTTCGAGGAGGCCGAAGTTGGTGGGCTGAGAGGGCATCGAGCGATCAGGGCGACGAGCCGGCGCGCCGCGACGCAACTAGAGCACAGTTGGCTGCCGGCCGTCTCGCATTATCCTCGCGGCGGAGGTGAGGCATGGACGAGCTGCGGCTGGACGCCGAGCTGGCCGCGCGCTTGCGGCGGGCGACACGGGCGGTGGCGCTGTCGGGCGCGGGGGTGTCGAAGGAGAGCGGGCTCGACACGTTCCGCGGCACCGGTGGGCTGTGGGAGGACCGTAAGCCCGAGGAGCTGGCGACGCCGGAGGCGTTCTACCGCACTCCTGGCAAGGTCTGGCGCTGGTACGCCGCGCGCTACGCGACCGCGGCCGCGGCCACGCCCAACCCGGCCCACCACGCGCTTGCGCGTTGGGAGTCGCTGTTCCCGTCATTCTTATTGGTGACCCAGAACGTCGACGACCTGCACCAGCGCGCCGGCAGCCGCCGGCTGGTGGCGCTGCACGGTACCCTGGCGGAAGCGGTGTGCGACAGCTGCGGGCGGCGGCGGCCGATGGGGGAGGCGGTGGCCGCCTCGCCGGCCGAGCCGCCGGAGTGCAGTGCGCCGGCAGGAGGTGGCGGCTGCCGGGGCCGCTTCCGCCCGGCGGTGGTGTGGTTCGGCGAGGACCTTCCCGCGGCCGCGCTCGAGCGCGCCTCGCGGGCGGCAGCCGAATGTGACCTGCTGCTCGCGGCCGGCACCTCGGCGCTGGTCTATCCGGCGGCCGGCCTGATCGAGACGGCCCTGCGCGCCGGGGCCTGCGTCGTCGAGATCAACCCGGAGCCGACGCCGTTCTCGCGCTTCGCTCACCTGCGGCTGGCGGCGCCGGCGGGCGCGGCGCTGCCGGCGCTGACGGAGGCAATCGCATCGTGCCGGAGCATGACTGGCTGATCAGGGAGATACCCGAGGACGAGCGGCCGCGGGAGCGGCTGGTGGCGAAGGGCAGCGCGGCGCTGTCGGACGCCGAGCTGGTGGCGCTGCTGCTGCGTTCCGGCCACCCCGGCTGCTCGGCCTTGCAGATGGCCGGCACCCTGCTGCGCGAGCACGGCGGCCTGTCGGGATTGGTGGGCGCCCAGGTCGCCGGCCTGCGGCGCTTCGGCCTCGGCGATGCCAAGGCGGCTGCCCTGCTCGCCGCGGTCGAGGTCGGACGGCGGCTGGCCCACCAGCAGCTGCCGGCGCGCCAGCCACTGGCCCGGCCCGCCGAGGTGGCCCGCTACCTGGTGCTGCGTTACCAGCAGCGCGATCAGGAGGTCATGGGCGCCCTGTTCCTCGACGTCAGGCACTGCCTGATCGGCGACCGCGAGATCTTCCGCGGCACGCTGCACCGCGCCGCGGTCGAGCCGCGCGAGATCCTCAAGGAATGCCTGGCACGGGGCGCCGCCGGCTTCGCCCTGTTCCACACCCATCCGAGCGGCGACCCGACCCCGAGCGCCGAGGACGTGCTGTTCACGCGGCGGATGGCCGAGGCTGCGGCGGTGGTCGGCGTCGAGCTGGTCGACCACCTGGTGCTGGGCGCCACCGGGCGCTGGGTGTCGCTGCGCGAACGCGGCGCGTGGTAGCGGGGTAGCGGTACACTAGAGGGATGACCAGCTACCATCTCGACTGTGCGAGCGGTATCGCCGGGGACATGTTCCTGGGTGCCTGTCTCGACCTCGGGATGCCGCTCGAGGTGGTGGCGGAGGCGGTGGCCAGCCTCGGCCTGGCGGGCGTCGGGGTCGAGAGCCGGAAGGCGTCGCGCGGCGGCTTCGCCGGCACGCGCTTCCGGGTGCTGCTCGACGGCCGCCCGCTCGAGGGGCCCGATCCGGAGGAGGCCGGGGGCGGCGAGGCCGCCGGCGAGCCGGGTCCCGGACATGCTGGCAGCCACGACGATGCCGGCGCCGGCCATGCCGGTGGGCACAGCCATTCCGGTGGCCACGGCCATCCCGGCCTCGACGAGCACGTCCATGAGCATCCACACCACCATGAGCACGGGCGCCAGAACGCCCAGGAGCACGCCCATCGACATGCCCACGAGCACGCGCAGCGGGAGGTCCGCCGGCACGACGAGGACGCCGCCGGCGGGCATGGCCATCAGCACCCCGGCGAACCGGCCGGGAATCACGACCCTCGGGGGCAGCGCGACCTGGCGGAGATCCGCATCCTGCTCGCCAGGAGCGGCCTACCGCCGCCGGTGCGGGAGCGCGCCCTGCGCTTGTTCTCGCGCCTGGGCGAGGCCGAGGCGAAGGCGCACGGCATGCCGCTCGAGCGGGTGCATTTCCACGAGGTCGGCGCGGTGGACTCGATCGTCGACCTGGTGGGCGCCGCCGCCGCCGTCGAGCACCTGGCGCCGGAGCGCCTGACCTGCGGGATGGTGAACCTCGGCAGCGGCCGAGTCAGGACGGACCACGGCGAGCTGCCGGTGCCGACGCCGGCAACGGCCGAGCTGCTGCAGGGCGTTCCCGTCTACGGCGGCCGCGGAGGCGATGGCGAGCTGACCACGCCGACCGGCGCCGTGCTGCTGGCCGAGCTCGTCGACGCCTTCGTCGAGCTGCCGCCGCTGGCTCTCGAGACGACCGGCTACGGTCTGGGCCGCCGCCACCTGCCGATGCAACCCAACGCCCTGCGGCTGCTGCGCGGGCAGCCGTTGGGGCCGCCGGGACGGCCTGGATCGGGGCTGCCGGGAGCCTCGGCGTGGCCTGGCTCGTCCGCGGGGCAGGCGGCTGGCGGCGTCCTCGCCGCCGCGGGCACCGCCGGCGCCGCCGCGGCCGCCGTGGCCGCCGCCAGGGGAGCACCGGAGGTGGCGGTCGTCGAGTGCGAGGTCGACGACCTCCCGGGGGAAGGGTTCGGTTACCTGATGGAACGCCTGCTCGCGGCGGGCGCCCTCGACGTCTACTTCACTCCCCTGGTGATGAAGAAGAGCCGGCCCGGCACGCTGGTGAGCATGCTCTGCCGCCGCCCGCAGCTCGAGGAGCTGGCCGGCATCCTGCTGCTGGAATCCGGATCGCTCGGCTGCCGTTATCACCTTGCGGCGCGGTTCGAGGCGGAGCGCGACTCCATGGACGTCGAGACCCCGTTCGGCAAGGTGCGCGTCAAGCGCGGCCGTTTCGCGGGCCGGATGATCGCCGCGGCGCCCGAGTACGAGGATTGCCGGCGCCTCGCCCTGGCAGCCGGCGTGCCATGGCGCGAGGTCCATCGCGCCGCCCTGGCGGCCCTGCCGGCGACGGGCGCGCTCCGCGCGAGCACGGCGACCACCGCCTAGCCGCGCCCGCCTAGCTGCGCCATAACCACGGCGGCCGAGGGACCGCGGTGCCCCGGCCCGTCCCCGCGGCCTTCTTCGGCTTCTCCCCGAGAGCCGCCGGCTTCTTCCGAGATCCGATCGCCACAGAGAGACCGACGATGACGAGACCCGACGAGCATGGATACGAGAGCGCGGCCGGCGGGCAGGCAGGCGAGGTGGCCGTGGCGCCCGAGCGGCGCTTGCAGCTCGGGATGGCCGGCCGCGGCGCCCTGCGCTGGGTCGCCGTGGACATCACCGACATCGTGCGCGAGGTGCGCGACCGCCTGGACCTGACGCCGGTGGCGGCGGCGGCGCTCGGCCGCGCGGTCGCCGGCGCGTCCATGCTGCTGCGCCTTGCCACCAAGACC
>DATDGZ010000458.1:0-10298 GCA_036521795.1 Thermoanaerobaculia bacterium
CTCGACCGCACCAACGCCCTCGCCCAAGTGCGCGTCGCCCTGGCCAACCTCGAGCGGGCGATCGGCCGATGACCCAGCCTTCCCGGCCCACGGCCGCGGGCTCGCCGGCGCCGGTGATCGAGGTCGCGGGGCTGGTCAAACGCTTCGGCGACTTCACCGCCGTCGACGACGTCAGCTTCACCGTCTCGCGCGGCGAGGTCTTCGGGCTGCTCGGCAGCAACGGCGCCGGCAAGTCGACCATCATCCGCATGCTCTGCGGCCTGATGCACCCCACCGCCGGCGAGGCGCGCGTCGCCGGCCTCGACGTCGCCGCCGAGCCCGAGCGCCTCAAGCGGCGGATCGGCTATATGACGCAGCGCTTCAGCCTCTACGACGACCTGCCGGTCGAGCAGAACCTGCGCTTCTTCGGCGGCATCTACGGCCTGCGCGGGGCGGAGCTGGCCGAGCGGCAAGCCTGGGCGCTGCGCATGGCCGATCTCGCCGGCAAGGAGAAGCTCCTCACCGGCTCGCTGCCCGCCGGCTGGAAGCAGCGGCTCGCCCTGGGCTGCGCCCTGCTGCACCGCCCCGAGATCGTCTTCCTCGACGAGCCGACCGGCAGCGTCGATCCGGTCTCGCGCCGCCGCTTCTGGCAGCTGATCGACGGCCTGGCGCGCGAGGGGGTCACGATCATCGTCACCACCCACTACCTGGACGAGGCCGAGCGCTGCGACCGCCTGGCACTGATGCACGACGGCCGCCTGGTCGCTCTCGGTACAGTCGCCGAGCTCAAGGAGGTCTTCGCCGGCAGGGTCCTGCTCGAAGTGACCTGCCCGCGCTTCCTCGACGCCCTGCGCCGCCTCGAAGGCGCCGAGTGGGTGCTCGAGGCGACGGTCTTCGGCACCCGCCTGCACGTGGTGGTCGCGGACGCCGAGGACGGGCGGCGGCGCATCGCCGAGGCGCTCACCGCGGACGGCAACACACCCTTCGCCGTCGAGCGCATCGTGCCTTCGCTCGAGGACGTCTTCATCCACCTGATCGAGCGCGCTGCCGGCGAGCACCGCGAGCAGCGCGAGCACCGCGAGCATCCCGAGAGCGGTGACCGCCAGGGGGGCCCCGCGCCATGAGGCCCAACAAGGTCCGCGCCGTCGCCGTCAAGGAATTCCGCCAGGCGGCCCGCGACCCGCTGACGCTCGCCATGCTGCTCGGCCTGCCGACCATGATGCTGCTGCTCTACGGCTATGCCGTGAACTTCGACGTGCGCCACATCCGGCTGGCGATCGAGGACCGCGACAAGACCGCCGCCAGCCGCGACCTCGGCGCGGCGTTCGTCAACTCCGGCTACTTCGACCTGGTCGCCGACCTGCCCGCCGGCGCCGACCTCGAGCGCCTCACCGAGCGCCGCCGCGCCCAGGCCGTCCTGGTGATCCCCGAGACCTATGGCCGCGACGTCGCCGCCGGCCGCACCGCGCGCGTGCAGCTGGTGATCGACGGCGCCGACGCCAACACCGCCACCACGGTCCTCGGCTACGCTTCCGCGATCGCCGCCGAGGCCGGGTCCGAGGTCGCCCGCGCTGGGTTACTCCGAAGCGGCGGGACCGGTACTCGTCGCGGTAGCAGCGCGAGCGGTGCAGGCGGCAACCCTGCCGGCAGGGTCGCGCCGATCGATTACGAGCCGCGCGTCTGGTACAACCCCGAGCTCAAGTCGACCCAGTTCCTGGTGCCCGGCCTGGTCGGCTTCATCCTGATGCTGACCGCGGTGCTCTCGACCGCGCTGTCGGTGGTGCGCGAGAAGGAGCGCGGCACCATGGAGCAACTGCGCGTCAGCTCGCTGACGCCGGGCGAGCTGCTGGTGGGCAAGACCATCCCCTACCTGGCGATCTCGCTGCTGGCGACGGCCATCATCCTGCTCGCCGCCCGCGCGTTGTTCGGCGTCGTGGTGCGCGGCAGCTACCTCGACCTCTTCGCCGTCACCTTCGTCTACCTGGTCGGCGCCCTGGGTCTCGGCCTCCTGGTGTCGAGCGTCGCCGATTCCCAGGCGATGGCGTTCCAACTCGGCGCCGCCACCTCGATGCTGCCGTCCATCCTGCTGTCCGGCTTCATCTTCCCGATCCGCTCCATGCCTGCCGTGGTGCGGGGCCTGACCTACGCGGTGCCGGCGCGCTACTTCCTGGTGGTGCTGCGCGGCGTGATCCTGAAGGGCGCCGGCCTCGCGCCCTACCTCACCGACCTGGCGTTCCTGCTCGCCTACGCGCTGGTGGTGATCGGCCTGGCCTTCGCGCGGCTGGCCCGGAAGGAGATCTAGTGATGTACGGGCTGTGGCGGGTGATCGTCAAGGAGCTGTTCCAGCTGCGGCACGACCGCAAGATGATCCCGGTGCTGGTCGTCGGCCCGCTCATCCAGATGCTGGCCCTGGGCTACGCCGCCAACACCGACGTCAACCGCATCCCGACGCTGCTGGTGGACCAGGACCGGACGCCGGCCAGCCGCGCCCTGGCGGACCGCTTCACCGGCTCCGGCTACTTCACCCTGGTGGGCGCCGTCGCCACTCCCGGCCAGGTCGAGCCCTGGCTGGTGGACGGCCGCGCCCAGGTGGCGCTGGTCATCCCGGGCGGTTACGGCGAGGACGTCGCCGCCGGCCCCGCCGGCCATCCGCCGCGCGTGCAGGTGCTGGCCGACGGCACCGACGCCAACTCTGCAGTGGTGGGCCTCGGCTACGCGTCCCGCATCCTCGGCGACGTCGGCGCCGAGCTGGCGAGCCAGCCCGGGACGGCCTCGCCGGCTGCCGGGGGGGCCGGAGCGGCCGGGAGCGCGGCCGCGCGCGCCGCCGGCATCGAGCTGGTGCCGCGCGTCTGGTACAACCCCGACCTCAGGAGCCGCTGGTTCTACGTCCCGGCGGTGCTCGCCATGGTGCTGCTGCTGGTCGTCATGATCCTGCCGTCGATGGCGGTGGTGCGCGAGAAGGAGATCGGCACCCTCGAGCAGATCATCGTGACACCGCTCGCCCCCTGGCAGCTCATCATCGGCAAGCTGGCGCCTTTCGTGGTGATCGGCCTGATCGACCTCCTGTTGGCCACCGGCGTCGCGCGCTGGCTGTTCGGGGTGCCGCTGCGCGGCTCGTTGACGCTGCTGGTGCTGCTCACCCTGCTCTACCTGCTCAACACCCTGGGCCTCGGCCTGCTGGTCTCGACCCTGGTCAACACCCAGCAGCAGGCGATGATGTTCTCGGCCTTCGTGATCATGGTGCCAATGATCTATCTCTCGGGCCTGATCTTCCCGATCGAGAACATGCCGCACGCCATCCAGATCGTCACCTACGCCGTCCCGGTGCGCTACTACGCCAACATCATCCGCGGCATCTTCCTGCGCGGCTCCGGCCTCGCCGTCCTCTGGCCCGACGCTCTCGCCCTCCTCGGCATCGGCATCTTCCTGCTCACCCTCGCCTCGCGCCGCTTCCGCAAGAGCCTCGACTGAGCAAGGCGAGATTCGGCGCCAATATCGGTCGCCGCTCACATGTGACGGGAGAAGCTCTACGATAGCTGCAGCACCCTGATATCCGTCCGCGAGAAGTCGTTGCCCTTGTACAGCAGCGGTTCGCTCGACGACCGTGCCAGGGCGTAGCTGCAGCAATCCCCCAGGTTGAGAGCGGCGGCATGATGTCCCTTGCCGAACTTCGTGTACGCCGCTCGCGCCAGCAGCGTCTGATCGGCGTCGAAGCTCACGACGATCAGGCCGGCTGCATGGAAGAGAAGGTCCAGCTCGCGGATGCCGGCGGGACCCTTCCGCGCATGGATCACGATGGCCACCGCCAGCGCCGAGACCGCGCTCACCAGGCGCTTCGGGTCGCCGGCGATGGACCGCGCGAAGAGCTCGGCATCCGGCTCACCCAGCAGGATCGCGAGCAGCGCGGAGGAGTCGATCACCATCAGCGGAAGGCGCCTATCTCGTCATAGTCCAGGATCTCGTCGACGCCGCGACCGTCGAGGTCGGGGAGCGAGCTGCAGCGCCTGCTGATCTCGAGCAGAGTCTCGACGAGGTCCGGAGCAGTGCGCCGGCCCTTGAGACGCTCCAGGCGCTCTTCGAGAGAGTGCAGAACGGCCTCGGTGAGGCTCTCTCCCGTTTGAGCGGCCAACTCCCGAGCAAGCTTCTCGGTCGTGGAATGCTTGATGTTGAGTGCCATCGCCGGTCTTGACCTTCAGGAGGAATCTACTATCAATGGTGGAATCCACCAACCTTTCGAGTCAGGCCGTTGCCGGCGCTGCCGCGATCGCGGGCGCGCGCCGGCCGAGGGGCCGGATGACGGTCTCGGCGAACCTCTCCATCTCTTCGTACTGCGGGCTGAATTGCAGGAGCAACAGGTCGACGCCGGCCTCCTCGAAGCGGCCCACCTGATCCTGGAGCTGCGCGGGGGTGCCGACCAGGCCCGCCCGCAAGCCGCGGTTCGACACCGAGTAGTCCTCGATCGACAGCTTCTGCTCGAGCTGTGTGCCGGCAAGCCATTGCTGGAAGTTGGCGAAGCCGGCGGCACTCTGCTGCACGTCGGTGATGCGGGCCAGCTCGGCCTTGGCGGCACTCTCCGAGTCGCGCACCACGACGTAGCCGGCGACGCCGAACCGCAGCGGCGGCAGTCCGAGCCGCTCCCGGCGCGCGGTCATGTCGGCCACCTTGGCGGCAACCCGCTCCGGAGGGTCGCCGTGCATGAGGTAGGCATCGCAGCGCCGAGCGATGAGCTCCTTGGCCGCCTCGGACTCGCCGCCGGCGTACAGCACGGGGCGGGGCCGCGCGAGCGGCTTCGGCTGCAGCACGTTGCCGTCGACCCGGTAGAAGCGGCCCGAGTACGAGAACCGATCGCCGGACCAGACGCCGTCGAGCACCTCGAGCCATTCGGCGGTGCGGGCATAGCGCTGATCGTGCTGCTCGAAATCGACACCGTACATCCGGGCCTCGTCGGCCCACCACGACGACACGACGTTGAGCGACAAGCGGCCGCCGCTGATGTGATCGATGTTGGCTGCCTGCTTGGCGAGCAGGGCAGGCAGATGAAAGGTCGGGCGGACCGCCACCATCAGCTCGAGCTTGGCGGTGACCGCGGCGAGCGCCGCCGCGGTCGACCAGGCGTCCAGGGCGGGCGCCTCGATTCCCTTGATGTCGTTGAGGTTCAGCTCGGCGAGCAGGGTCACGTCGAAGCCGATCTGCTCGCTGCGCTGGGCAAGGCGGCTGACGTAGTCCCAGGTCGCCGGCATGCCCTCGTCGGCGACGTTGCGCAGCCACCCGCCGAAGACCGGCAACCAGTAGCCGAAGCGCATGCCGCGGCGCGCCTCCTGCCTGCAAGCGGTTCCTGCCGCGACGGCCGTGCTCGCGCGCGGCACGCCCTCAGTCCGCATGGTGTGCCTCCATCTCGGCTTCGAGGTAATCGGCGAGCGGCACGAACGGATCGAAGCCGACCACGTGCTGGCCGTCGGAGACGAAGTTCGAGAGCGCGTTGATGTCGTAGAAGTAAGGCCTGCCGTCACGGTCGTCGACGATCAGCTCGATGCCGCCGACGTCGATGCCGGCATGGCGCATGATGCGCTCGGCGTCGGCGACGACCTGCGGCGGCGGCGTCACGCCCTCGACCCGCAGCCCCGCCTTCGGCGCCTCGACCGCGCAGGCGTTGCCGAGCTCGACGCCCCCCGCCGTCCTGCAGATGTCGGCGGGGCACAGGTCGAACGTCTCGCCGCTCAGGAACACCTTGATCCCGTACAGGAATTTGCCCCCGACGACCTCCATCCGGGTGATGTGGCCGCCGCGCGCGGGGATGAGCTCCTGGACCAGCGCCACCTGGTCGAGACCGAGATCGATGGTGCCTGCCGCGGCGGCGGCGCCGAGCTCCGCCGGCGAGCCGTAGCGCGTCACCCCCACGCCGCTGCCGCCGACGTTGGGCTTGACCACGACCGGGAAGCGCAACCCGCGGGCCGCCGCGGCGGCCTGCCCGGGATCGTGGATGATGCGGGTCCTGGGCGCGGGAAGGCCCAGCGACAGCAACAGCGACAATTGCAGCGCCTTCGACGTCTCATGGCGGAAGGCCTCGAGGCCGTTGATGACGCGGATGCCGGCGTGCTCGAGGCCGGCGAGGTAGCACAGGGTGTAGAAGACCTGGCCGTGGCTCCGCCGGTAGGCTGACGGGCTCATGCGATTGAAGACGACCGGGTAGCGCCGATCGCCGGCAAGCTTGGCCTCGCTCGCGTCGGCGCCGGCCGCATTGCCCGCAGCGGTGGCAGCGGTGGCGCTGCTGCCGGCGAGGCCGGCGAGTCCCGCCGGGTCGTAGAAGTGCGACCCGGAATGGAGCTTGACGTAGGGCGTGCCGCGGCGGTCGAGCTCGGCGAACAGGCGCTCGAACCAGACCGGGTGCTCGTAGTAGACGGCGAGCGGGCCTGGACCGAGGCGCGCCGCGCGGCCCGCTGCGGAAGGTGAGGCTGCCAGCTGCTCGGTGGGCAAGAGGGGCTCCATTTAGATTACTAATCTGGTCACAAATACAGAGGATAGCCCAAGCCCGCACCGGCGGCAAGGGGGCGCTGGACCGCGAGAAAGCCGCCCGCAAAGCGAGACAGCCCAGGGCAGGGACGTCCGCGGCTGGTGCGGCTACACTTGCGCCGGCGCGCACGTCGCGTAGCCGCACGACAGGGAGAGAATGACCCATGAGCGAGAAGCTGAACCGTCGCGACTTCCTCATCGCCGGCGCCGGCACCGGGCTGGCCGCCGCGGCGCCCCGCTCGCTGTTCGGCGATGCGCCGGCGGTGATCGCGTCGCCGGCCGCGAGGCCGGTCGTGATCTCCTCGGCCAACGGCAACAAGTTCAAGAACGGCGGCGACGTCACCTGCGTGCAGAAGGCCTGGGCCATGATCGTCCAGGGGTCCGACGTGCTCGACGCGCTGATCGCCGGGGTCAACATCGTGGAGCTCGATCCCGAGGACGACAGCGTCGGCTATGGCGGCCTGCCCGACGCCGACGGCGTCGTGCAGCTCGACGCTTCCTGCATGCACGGCCCGAGGCGGCAGGCCGGCGGCGTGGCGGCGCTCGAAGGCGTGCGCACCCCGTCGCTCGTCGCCAAGGCGGTGATGGAGCAGACCGACCATCACCTCCTGGTGGGCAAGGGCGCGCAGGACTTCGCCCGCCAGCTCGGCTGGAAGATCGAGGACGACCTGAACACCGAGAAGTCACGGCGTCTCTGGCTGGAATGGAAGCGCCGCACCGACCCGGAGCATTTCCTCGATCCCAAGCAGCGCGCCGCCGCGGGCCACCGCGCGGCGCTGGACATGGTGCGCGATGGGCTGATCGAGCGCGAGCACCTCTGGGGCACGATCAACTGCGACGGCGTCAACCCCAAGGGCGAGGTCTGCGGCGTGACCACCACCAGCGGCCTGGCCTGGAAGATCCCGGGGCGGGTCGGCGACTCGCCGATCCTCGGCGCCGGCCTGTACGTCGACGGGGCCGCGGGAGCGGCGGGGTCGACCGGACGCGGCGAGGCGAACCTGTACAACCTCTCGTCCTACGCCATCGTCGAGGCCCTCCGCCGCGGCGCGCATCCCAAGGACGCGGCCATCGAGGCCCTCAGGCGGGTGGTGGCGAACACCGTCGAGAGACGGCTGCTCAACGGCCGCGGCCAGCCGAACTTCGATCTCAACTTCTACGTCCTGGCGCGCAACGGCGAGCACGCCGGCGTGTCGATGTACCCGTCCCATTTCGCGGTATGCACCGACAAGGGCCCCGAGACGCTGGCGACCGAGTCGCTCTACGAAGGCAAGCCGCTGCCCTGACGCTTGGCCCGGGGCGTCGCTGTCAGGGGGCGGATCTCGCGGCCCGGCTCAGCGGCCCCGCAGCCGCCGGTGCTGGCGCAGCAGCGGCTCGACGGTGGCGGCCACGGCCTCGGCGAGACGGGCATGGCCGAGGTCGTTCGGGTGCACCTCGTCGGCCTTGAGGCTCGGATCGAAGAGGATCTGGCGCAGGACGTCCCGCACCACCGGCACGCGGTAGCGCTTGCCGAGACGCGCGTAGATCTCGCCGTGTCTGCCGCCGCCGAACGGACCTTCGACGGCCACCAGCACCGGCAGCACCCGTGCCGCCAGCAGCTGGCGGACGATCCCGTCCAGCGCCTCCTCGGTGCTCTCGGCCGGCACCTGGCGCAGGATGTCGTTGCCGCCCAGCTCGACGATCACCAGCCAGGGATCCTGGGCCAGCACCTGCGGCAGGCGCGCCAACCCGCCGGCGGCAGTATCGCCGGGCACGCCGTCGTTGATCACCGCGACGCCGAGGCGCGCGGCCAGCACCTCGGGATAGCCGTGCCCGTCCGCGGCACCGGCGCCGGCGGTGATCGAGTCGCCGAGGCAGATGATCGCGGTGCCCGGCGAATCGAGGTTCGGCGGCGCGCGGCGGCAGCCGGCGGCGCCGGCCGCGACCGCCGCGAGGGCCGCGAGGGCCGCGAGAAATAAGAGCCGCCGATGGCTGGCCACCACCCGGCCACTCTATACTCTCCCGCATGGCGGCAAGGACGCGGGGCGGCGGCAGGGGCGCGATCGCGGCGCGGAGGACGGCGGCGGGAACGGCGGTGGCGATCGTCGCGATCGTCGCGATCGTCGGGGCGGCACTGCTCGCGGGCCCGACTCCCAAGGCGTCGGCCGCGGATCGCGGCGCGGCCGAGAGCCGCCCGCGGCAGGGCGGCCGGCCGGTGTCGCCGTCCCTGAGCGCCGGAGACGAGGCCCCCGAGACCGTGCTCGAGACCCTCGACGGCGACCACCTCCGGATATCCCAGCTGCGGGGCAAGGTGGTGGTGCTCGATTTCTGGGCCACCTGGTGCGGCCCCTGCATCGCCGCCCTGCCCAGCATGAAGAGGCTCGCGCAGGCTCACGGAGATCAGCGCGATCAGCGCGACCGGCACGATCGGCCCTTCACGCTGATCAGCATCAGCGGCGACAGCAACGGGGCCAGGCTGCGCGACTTCGTCGCCAACCACGAGCTGGGCTGGACCCAGTGCTGGGACGGCAACGCCGAGGCACAGCGCGCCTACGGAGTGCGGAGCATCCCGACCTACTTCGTGATCGATGCGGCGGGCCGCATCGCCTACGTCAAGGCCGGCTGGGGCCGCGGCACCGAGCAGGATCTCGGCCGCCAGGTCGAGAAGGCGCTGGCGCAGGCCGCCGAGACGCGCCAGACCGCGGCGGCCGGGCGCTGATGGCCACCGCGTCCCCCGAGGCGCCCGCCGCGCCTCCCGCGTCGCCCGCCGACCTCGACGCCTTCGCCGATCACTGGCAGGACGAGGCCGAAGCCGCCTACCTCTACCGCCTGCTGGCCGAGGCCGAGCACGACCCGCACAAGCGCGATCTCTACTCGCGGCTGGCCCACGTCGAGGAACGCCACACCCGTATCTGGGGCGACCTGCTCGAGAGCAACGGCCGGGCGCCGGCGAAGTTCCGGCCCGGGGCGCGCGCCCGGCTGCTGGCGCTGCTCGGACGCACGATGGGCCCACGGGTGCTGCTGCCGATGCTCCTCGCCGAAGAAGGCCGCGAGGTCCGCGGCTACCTCGAGATGCACCGCGGCCTGGCGCCCGGCGCCGTGGGACAGACGGAAGCGCTCTTGCTGGCGCGCGAGTCGGCGGAGCACGCCACCACCCTGGGCGAGATCAGCGGCGGCGGCCCCGAGCCGTGGCACCGGATCGGCTCGGGAGGCTTCCTGCGCAACGTCGTGTACGGCTTCAACGACGGCCTGACCGCCAACTTCGGCCTGGTGGCGGGCGTCATCGGCGCCACCGCGGCGCAGGAACGGTCGGTGATCGTGGCCGGGGTCGCCGGCCTCATCGCCGACGCCCTGTCGATGGGCGCCAGCGGCTTCCTGGCCGCCAAGAGCGAGCAAGAGGTCTACCAGCACGAGATCGGCATGGAGCGCGCCGAGGTCGAGCTGATGCCCGAGGTCGAGCGCGACGAGCTGGCCTTGATCTACGAGCTGAAGGGGATGGCCAAGGACGAGGCGTACCAGCTGGCCACCGAGATCATGGCCGACCCCAGGCGCATGCTCGAAGAGCAGGTGCGCGAGGAGCTCAAGATCGGCGAGCAGACCACCTCGGCCCTGCGCGAAGGCTGGACCACCGGCATCGCCACCGCCGTGGGCGCCATCATCCCGGTCCTCCCCTTCTTCTTCGCCCACGGCCGCACCGCGATCGCCATCTCCTTCTCCGTCGCCATGCTCTCCCACTTCCTCGTCGGAGCCGCCCGCTCCATCTTCACCGGCCGCGGCGTCTTCCGCTCCGGCTTCGACATGTTCGTCGTCGGCATGGGCGTCGCCGCGGTGGG
>DATDGZ010000459.1:0-3410 GCA_036521795.1 Thermoanaerobaculia bacterium
GGGTGCTGCAGAAGACCCCGATCAGCTTCGACGTCTCGGTCTGGGAGCTGTTCTGGCCGCTGCTCGCCGGCGCCACCCTGGTGGTGGCGCGGCCGGGCGGCCACCAGGACCCCGCCTACCTGGTGCAGCTGATCCGCGAGCAGCGGATCACCACCCTGCACTTCGTGCCCTCGATGCTGCAGGTGTTCCTCGAGGCTCCGGGGGTGTCCGCTCTCGGCTCGCTGCGGCGGGTGTTCGCCAGCGGCGAGGCGCTGCCGGCCGAGCTCGAGCGGCGCTGCCACGAGCGGCTGGGGCCGGCGGCGCTCTACAACCTCTACGGCCCGACCGAGGCGGCGGTGGACGTCACCGCCTGGCACTGCGAGCGCGGGTCGCGGCGCACGACGGTGCCGATCGGCCGGCCGGTGGCCAACACCAGCATTCACCTCCTCGACGCGGCCTACGGGCCGGTGCCGATCGGGGTGGCGGGCGAGCTCTACATCGGCGGCGTGCAGCCGGCGCGCGGCTACCTGAACCGTCCGGAGCTGACCGCGGAGCGGTTCGTGCCGGACCCCGCGGCGGATCGTTCGAGCGCGCCCGGTGCGCGCCTGTATCGGACCGGCGACCTGGCTCGCCGTCTTGCCGACGGCACCATCGAGTTCCTGGGCCGCGTCGATCACCAGGTGAAGATCCGCGGCTTCCGCATCGAGCTGGGAGAGATCGAAGCGGCGCTCGCCGCCCATCCGGCGGTCCGCGAGGCGGTGGTGCTGGCGCAGGCCGGGCGCGCCGCCGGCACGCTGGGCGACGTGCGCCTGGTGGCCTGCGTGGTGCCCTCGGGCTGGCCGCCGCCGCCGCTCGAGGATTTGCGAGCCCACCTGTCCCGGAGCCTGCCGGAGCACATGCTACCGTCGGCGCTGGTGCTGCTCGCCGCCATGCCCACGACGCCGAGCGGCAAGGCCGACCGGCGGTCGCTGGTGGCGCAGGCGGCCGCGGCGGCGCAGGCGCCCCAGGCAGCCATTGCCGCCCCTGGCGCCGCACTGCCCGCCGCCGTTGCGGGCGTCGCGGGCGCGGCCGCAGCGGCCGCCACGCGCGAGCAGGTGACGCCGCGCACGCCGCTCGAGAGCCACCTGGCGGCCATGTTCGCGGAGGTGCTGGGCAGCGAGCAGGTCGGCGTCCGCGACAACTTCTTCGCCCTCGGCGGCAACTCGATCACCGGCGCGGTGCTGATCAATCGGTTGCAGCAGGAGCTCGGCGAGATCGTGCACGTGGTGGTGATCTTCGACGCGCCGACGGTGGCCCAGCTCGCCGACTACCTGCAACGCGAGCATCCGGGGGCCGTGGCACGGCGGTTCGGGGCCACGGACGAGCCTGCGGCCATCGCCGCGGTCCCGGTTCCGGACCGGCCGCGGCAGATCGAGGGCGCCGAGGTGACGGCCACGGACCCGCCGCGGCAGCTCCAGACCGCCGTGGTGACGGTCCCGGGCCGGCTGCCCGAGCCTGCAACCGTCGCCGCCGCGGCGGGCCGGGTCGACGCCGCCAAGCTGGCCGAGCTGCGGCGGCTGTTGCGTCCGCTCGCTCTCCACCCGCGCGTGGCGGCGGCGAAGAACCCGCCGGCCATCTTCGTGCTGTCGCCGCCGCGCTCGGGCACCACCCTGCTACGGGTGATGCTGGCCGGCCATCCCGGCTTGTTCGCCCCTCCGGAGCTCGAGCTGCTGTCGTTCGGCACCATGGCCGAGCGGCGGGCGGCGTTCTCGGGGCGCGACAGCTTCTGGCTGGAGGGCCTGCTGCGGGCGGTCATGGAGGCGCGTGGAGTGGATGCCGCCGGCGCCGCCGCGATCGTCGAGGAGGCGGAGCGGCAGGACTGGGACACGGCGGATCTCTATGCCCTGATGCAGTCGTGGCTGGGCGAGCGCCGGCTGGTCGACAAGACCCCGTCGTATGCGCTCGATCCGGCGGTGCTGGCGCGGGCCGAAGAGGTCTTCGCCGAGCCGTTCTACATCCACCTGGTCCGCCATCCCTACGGCATGATCCACTCCTTCGAGGAGGCGAAGCTCGACCAGCTGTTCTTCCGCTACCCGCACCGCTTCGCCCGCCGCGAGCTGGCCGAGCTCATCTGGACGGCGAGCCACCAGAACATCCTCGAGGGGCTCGGCGCGCTGCCGGCGCGGCGCCAGCACCGCGTGATCTACGAGGAGCTGGTGGCGGAGCCCGAGAAGGTCCTGCGCGCCCTGTGCGGCGCCCTGGGCATCGCCTTCCACGCCGACATGGCGCAGCCCTACAAGGAGCGGGAGCGGCGCATGACCGACGGCATCCACCGCGAATCGCGGATGCTCGGGGACGTCAAGTTCCACCTCCACAAGGGCGTCGACGCGGGCATCGCCTGGCGCTGGCGGCAGGACTACCGCGAGGACTTCCTGGGCGAACCGACCTGGGAGATGGCGGCACGTCTAGGACTGCCGGCGCCGCCGCGCGATGCCGCCGCAGCCGCCGACGCCACGGCCGGCGCGGCGAGCGCCTGGCATGCCTTGCGGGCGGAACCGGAGCGGACAGGGGTGCCCCTGCCGCTCTCCTTTGCCCAGGAGCGGCTGTGGTTCCTGGACCAGCTGCACCCGGGCAGCGCGGCCTACAACATCCCGGCGGCGGTGCTCCTGCGCGGCGATCTGCAGCCGGCGGCGCTGGCGCAGGCCTGCCGCGAGGTGGTGCGCCGCCACTCGGTGCTGCGCGCGCGCTTCCTGTCCGGCGGCGAACCGGCGCAGGTCATCGCCGAGATCCCGCCGCCGGCGCCGCTGCCCTGCCTGGATCTCTCGGCGTTGCCGGAGGGGCCGCGGCACACCGAGCAGCTGCGGCTCGTCGCGGCCGCGGCGGCGCGGCCGTTCGACCTCGAGACCGGACCGCTGGTGCGCTCGGCGCTGCTGCGGCTTCAGGCTGCGGAGCACGTGGTGCTGCTGACCGTGCACCACATCGTCAGCGACGGCTGGTCGATGGGCCTGCTCATCCGTGAGCTCGCGGCGCTCTACGCGGCCTTCGCCCAGCGCCAGCCTTCGCCGCTGCCCGCGCTGGCGATCCAGTACACCGACTTCGCCCGCTGGCAGCGCGCCTGGCTGAGCGGCGCTGTCCTCGACCGGCAGCTCGCCTACTGGCGGCAGGTGCTGACCGGCGTGCCGATCGTCCAGCTGCCCACCGACCGGCCGCGGCCGGCGGTCGAGAGCTTCCGCGGCGCCGAGCGCGGACTGCTGGTGGACGGCGCGGCCGGCGCACCGCTGCTCGAGCTCGGACAGCGGCTCGGAGCGACGCCTTTCATGTCGCTGCTGGCCGTCTTCGCCGTGCTCTTGTCGCGCCTCTCCGGCCAGCTGGACGTCGCCGTCGGGACGCCGAGCGCCAACCGCATTCGCGCCGAGCTCGAGGGGTTGATCGGCTTCTTCGTCAACACCCTG
>DATDGZ010000460.1:0-4002 GCA_036521795.1 Thermoanaerobaculia bacterium
GCTCGATCCCGCCCAGCCGGGCGAGCGGCTCGCCGGCATCCTGGCCGATGCCCGGGTGGCCATGATGGTCTCAGAGCGGCGCCTCGCGTCGGCCCTTCCCGTCAACGCCGCGCCGGCGCTGCTCCTGGACGCCGATCGCGAGGCGGTCGACGCCGAGAGCCCGCGCCCGCTCACCGGCCTGAGCGCTCCGGAAAGCCTCGCCTACGTCACCTACACCTCGGGCTCGACCGGGCGTCCCAAAGGCGTCTGCGTGCCGCACCGCGCCGTCGCGCGCCTGGTGCTGGGCGCCGACTTCGTTCAGCTCGGACCCGGCGACCGGGTCGCCCAGGCCGCCAATCCCACCTTCGACGCCGCCACCTTCGAGATCTGGGGCAGCCTGCTCACCGGCGCCTGCCTGGTCGGCATGCTCCGGGAGGAGGTCCTGGCGCCGGCGGCGTTCGCCGCCGCGCTGCGCGGCCGCGGCGTCACCGCGCTCTTCCTCACCACGGCGCTGTTCAACCAGATGGCGCGCGACGCTCCGCAGGCCTTTCGCGGCCTCCGCCATCTCCTCTTCGGCGGCGAAGCGGTGGATCCGCGCTGGGTGCGCGAGGTGCTGGCGGACTCGCCGCCGCGGCGGCTGCTGCATGTCTATGGACCGACCGAGAACACCACCTTCAGCTCCTGGTTCCGGGTCGCGGAGAGCGCGGCCGGCGCTCTCACGGTGCCGATTGGCCGTCCGGTTGCCAACAGCCGGATCTACCTGCTCGACCACCAACTCCGGCCGGTGCCGGTGGGCGTCGGCGGCGAGCTCTTTCTCGGTGGCGACGGGCTGGCCGAGGGCTACCTGCACTGGCCGGATCTGACCGCCGAGCGGTTCGTGCCGGATCCCTGCGGCGGCCAGCCCGGCGGCCGCCTCTACCGCAGCGGCGACCGCGCCCGCCAGCTGCCGGATGGCAACGTCGTCTTCCTTGGGCGCATCGACCACCAGCTCAAGATCCGCGGCTTCCGCGTCGAGCCGGCGGAGATCGAGGCGGCCCTGACCGCGCAGCCGGAGGTGCTGGCTGCCGTCGTCCTGGCCCGCGAGGACGCGCCGGGCGACCGCCGCCTCGTGGCCTACGTCACCCGCCGTTCCCCGGCTGCGGACAACGGCGCCCTCGCCCGCCAGCTGCGGGAGCGCCTGCGCGCGCGGCTGCCCCACTACCTGGTGCCGGCAGCCTGCGTGGTGCTGGCGGCGCTGCCGCTGACTCCCAATGGCAAGATCGATCGCGCTGCCTTGCCGCCGCCGGAGACACAGCGGCGCGGCGAGCCCGAGATCGGCGCGCCGTTCATCGACCCGATCGCCGAGCTGATCGCCGCCATCTGGTCGGAGCTGCTCGACGGCGAGCCGGTCGGCGACCACGACGACTTCTTCGCGCTCGGCGGACACTCGCTGCTGGCCACCCGGGTCGTCTCCCGCATCCGCTCGCGGCTGGGAGTCGACCTCGCGGTGCGCGAGCTGTTCGAGGCGCCGACGCCGGCGGCGCTGGCGGCGCGGATCGGCCGCGCGCTGCGCGCTCCCGCAGGTGAGGAGCTGCCGCCCCTCACGCGCCGGCCGCGGGAAGGAGACCTGCCCCTCTCGTTCGCCCAGGAGCGGCTGTGGTTCCTGCGCCAGCTCGAGCCGGCGAGCTGCGCCTACCATGTGCCCTCCGCCCTGCGCTTCACCGGGCCGCTCGCGCTGCCGGTCCTCGACTCTACGTTCGCCGAGATCCTGCGCCGGCACGAGATCCTGCGCACCACCTTCCCGGCCGTCGCCGGACGCGCCGTGCAGAAGGTCGCGCCGGCTGGCGCCTTCCGGGTGCCGCTGGTCGATCTCCGCGCGTTGCCGCCGGCAGGCCGTCAGGCCGCGATCGCCGACCGGCTGGCCGAGGCCGCGCGGCGTCCCTTCGACCTGGCGGCGGGGCCGCTGCTGCGGGTCAGCCTGCTGCGTCTCGCCGCGGACGAGCATCTGGCGGTGGTGGTCATGGACCACATCGTGGCCGACGGCTGGTCCGTCCACGTCGTGCTGCGGGAGGTGGCCGCGCTGTATCAGGCCGGCGTCGCCGGCCGGCCGTCGCCGCTGGCCGAGCCGGCCCTGCAGTATGCCGACTTCGCCGCCTGGCAACGCCAGTGGCTGCGCGGCGAGGTCCTCGCCCGGCAGCTCGCCTACTGGCGCCAGCGCCTCGCCGGCGCGCTGGAGCCCCTCGACCTGCCCGCCGATCGGCCGCGGTCGGCGCCGCCCAGCGGGCGCGGCGGCGAGGTGGCCTTCGCGCTGCCCGGCGAGCTCCTCGCTGCCCTGCGGCGCCTCAGCCGGCAGCACGGCTCGACGCTGTTCATGACCCTGCTCGCCGGGTTCCAGACCCTGCTCTACCGGCTTTCCGGGGCCGCGGATCTGAGCGTCGGGACACCGGTCGCCGGGCGCCGCGAGCTGGCCGCCGAGGAGCTCATCGGCTGCTTCATCAACACCCTGGTGATGCGCACCGACCTCGCCGGCGACCCCACCCTGCTGCAACTGCTCGACCGGGTGCGCGAGGTCGCCCTCGGGGCCTATGCCCACCAGGACCTGCCGTTCGAACGGCTGGTCGAGGAGCTGGCTGCCGAGCGCAGCTCCCTCTCGACGCCGCTCTTCCAGGTGATGCTGGTGCTGCAGAACCTGCCGCCGCGCACCCTGTCGCTCCCCGGTCTCACCATCCGCCCGGTCGAGTGGCCGGCGACCACGGCGAAGTTCGACCTCACGTTGACGCTCGACGAGACGCCGGCGGGCCTCGCCGGCTGGCTCGGTTTCCGCAGCGACCTATTTGGTCGCCCCGGGGTGCTGCGCCTGGCGGCGCAGCTCGGCGTGCTGCTCGCGGCGGCGGCCGCCGACCCCGAGCGCCGCCTGTCGGAGCTGCCGCTGCTCAGCGCCGCCGAGCGCCAGCAGCTCGCGATCGAGTGGGCGCAGGGCATCCCGCTGCCGCGGCTCGGCCCGCTGCCCGAGCTGCTGGCCGAGCAGGCGCGGCGGCGGCCCGACGCCCTCGCCGTCGACTGCGCCGGCCTGAGGCTCGGCTATGGCGAGCTCGAGCGCCGCTCCAACCAGCTCGCCCATCGCCTGCGCCGGCGCGGCGCCGGACCCGGGGCGCGGGTGGGCCTGGCGCTCGCTCCGTCGCTCGAGCTGGTGGTGGCTCTGCTCGGCATCCTCAAGGCCGGCGCCGCCTACGTGCCGCTCGACCCCGCCTACCCGCCCGAGCGGCTGGCGCTGATGATCGCCGATGCCGGCGTCGCCCTGCTGCTCACCACGGAAGGATTGCTGGCGGGATTGCCGCAGGCCCGGCCGCCGGTGCTGTGCCTGGACGGCGACGGCGATGGCGACGGCACGGCGGAGGAGGAGGCGCCACCGCCCTGCGTCTCCTCGCCCGACGACCTGCTCTACGTCATCTACACCTCCGGCTCGACCGGCCGGCCGAAGGGCGCCGGGGTGTCCCTGGGCTCCTTCCTCGACCTGCTGGCCTGGTACGTGAGCGAGTTCGCGATGAGCGGCGCCGACCGCTTCCTGGTGGTGACCTCGCCGAGCTTCGACATGACGCAGAAGAACTTCTTTGCGCCGCTGCTCCTGGGCGGCGAGCTGCACCTGGCGCCGGCCTACGAGCCGGCGGCGCTGGTGGCGACCATCGCCGAGCGGGCGATCACCCGGCTCAACTGCACGCCGAGCGCGTTCTACCCGCTGCTCGACGAGGCCACGTTCTCGGGGCTCGCCTCGCTGCGCACGGTGATCCTGGGCGGCGAGCCGCCATCGCGAGCGCGGCTCGCGCCGTGGTGGCGCTCGGGGCGCTGCCGCGCCACGGTGTTCAACTGCTACGGGCCGACCGAGTGCACGGCCACGGTGGCCTTCCACCGGGTCGATCCAACCGGGCCGGACGAGCGACCCGTGGCGATCGGCCGGCCGATGCCGAGCGCGCGGTTGTGGGTGCTCGGCGGTCATCTCGAGCTCGTGCCCCAGGGCGTGCCGGGCCAGCTGGCGGCGGGCGGCGC
>DATDGZ010000461.1:0-1705 GCA_036521795.1 Thermoanaerobaculia bacterium
CCAGCATATGGGTCCGCAGGTCACTGCTCGAGGCTGGGTTGGGAGCAGGCGGCCGCGACGCTCGGCATCCTCGCCGCCGGCGCCGCCTACCTGCCGCTCGACCCGGGGCTGCCGCCGGCGCGTCTCGCCTGGCTGCTCGCCGACGCCGGGGCGCGATGGGCGGTCACCGCGCCGCGCCTCGACCGCGCGCTCGCCTGGCCGGCAGGCGTCGAGCGGCTCTGCCTGGACGAGGAGGAGCACGAGCCGGATGCCGCGGCGGAGCGTCAGGCAGGCGCGCTCGCCGCGGATGAGCCGCGGGCGGACGGCGAGGCGCAGCCGCTCGCAGTTGCCGTCTCCGCCGGCGAGCCGGGGGAGCGCCGGGAGGCAGCGGCGACCGCATGGGGCGCGGCGGCCGGCGCCGGAGCGCTGGCCTACGTCATCTATACCTCGGGATCGACCGGCCAGCCCAAGGGGGTGATGGTCGAGCATCGGGCGGCGGTCAACACCGTGCTCGACATCAACCGCCGCTTCGCGGTCGGGCCGCGCGACCGCGTGCTGGCGTTCTCGGCCCTCGGCTTCGATCTGTCGGTCTATGACCTCTTCGGCCTGCTCGGCGCCGGCGGTTCACTGGTCGTGCCCGATCCCGCGTCGCGGCGCGATCCCGCCCAGCTCGCCGCGCTGCTGCGGCGCGCAGCGGTGACGATCTGGAACTCGGTCCCGGCGCTGATGGAGATGCTGGTCGACTATCTCGCCGGGCGCGGCGAAATGCTGCCGCCGTCGCTGCGCCTGGTGTTGCTGAGCGGCGACTGGATTCCCGTCACTCTGCCCGAGCGGATCTGGCGGCTCGCCCCTGGAGCGCGGGTGGTCAGCCTGGGCGGTGCCACCGAGGCGGCGATCTGGTCGGTCATCCATCCGGTCGAGCGCGTCGATCCGGCCTGGAGCAGCATCCCTTACGGCCTGCCGCTCACCAACCAGACCTGGCATGTCCTCGACGATGGCTTCGAGGCACGCCCCGACTGGGTGGCCGGGGAGCTCCATATCGGCGGCCTCGGCCTCGCCCGCGGCTACTGGCGCGATCCGGAGAGGACCGCCCTCGCGTTCCGTCCCCACCCGGTGACCGGCGAACGTCTCTACCGCACCGGCGATCTCGGCCGCTACCTGCCGGACGGCGAGCTCGAGCTGCTCGGCCGGCGCGACCTGCAGGTCAAGATCCAGGGCTACCGGGTGGAGCTGGGGGAGGTGGAGGCGGCCCTCGGCCAGCACCCCGCGGTGCGCCAGGCGGTCGCCGCCGTGGTCGGAGACGGGCCGGGCGAGCGCCGCCTGGCGGCCTACGTGGTCGGCCGCCACGACCGAACGCTCGACCTCGCCGAGCTGCGGCGCTTCGCGGCCGCCAGGCTGCCGGACTACATGCTGCCGGTCCTGTGGACCGAGCTCGACGCCCTGCCGCTGTCGGCCAACGGCAAGGTCGACCGGAGGGCGCTGCCGCCGCCCGGTGGCCTCGGCGTGCCGGCTGCCGCTGCCTTGGTGCCCGCTCTCGCGACCCCTGCCGCGGCGCCCGGACCGTCGACGCCGGTGACCGCGCCTGCGGCGCTTTCAGGGCAAGCCACGGCGCTGGCCGCCGCGCGCATCGCCGCGCTGATCGCCGGCGTGCTGGGGATCGCGAGCCTCGATCCCGAGTCGAACCTGCTCGAGCTGGGCGCGACCTCCGTGCAGCTGGTCCGCATCC
>DATDGZ010000462.1:0-11702 GCA_036521795.1 Thermoanaerobaculia bacterium
GCAGGAGCTGATGTCCACGGACTTTTCCCTGGCCGGCCAGGTGGCCGTGGTCACCGGTGCCGCCGGCCTGCTCGGGAGGCGCCATTGCATGGCATTGGCGGCGGCCGGCGCGCGGGTGGTCGCGACCGATCTCGACCAGGCCGCGTGCGAGGCGGTGGCGCGGGAGATCACGCCGGCGGCAGCGGCGGCGGCCCTGGCGCCGGCCGCGGCGACCGGGGCGACCGGGGCGACCGCGGCGACCCGTGCGCCCGCGGTGCCGATGGCCTGGGCGGCGGACATCACCCGTCCCGAGTCGGTCCGGGCGCTGCGCGACGCCGTCGTCGAGCGCTGCGGCGCCATCGACGTGCTGGTCAACAACGCTGCGCTCAACGAGAAGGTCGAGAGCCCGCTGGCGGCCGGCGAAGTGCTGCGCTTCGAGAACTTCCCGCTGGCCCTGTGGGAGGACTCGCTGCGGGTGAACGTCACCGGCACCTTCCTCTGCTGCCAGCTGCTGGGCGGCGAGATGGCGCGGCGCGGCGCCGGCAGCATCGTCAACATCGCGTCGACCTACGCCGTCGTGGCCCCCGACCAGGCGCTCTACCGCCAGCCCGACGGCACCCAGACCTTCTTCAAGTCCGCCGCCTACCCGACGACCAAGGGGGCGGTGCTTGCCTTGACCCGTTTCCTCGCCGCCTACTGGGGGCGCTCGGGAGTGCGCGTCAACGCGCTCTCGCCGGGCGGCGTCGAGAACGGCCAGGACCCGGGCTTCGTCGCCCGCTACGCGGCGCGCACGCCGCTCGGGCGGATGGCCGATCCCGGGGACTACGAGGGTGCGCTGATCTTCCTGGCGAGCGCGGCGTCGCGCTACATGACCGGCGCCAACCTGATCGTCGACGGCGGCTGGACGGCATGGTAAGGGCGGCGCGGATGCCCACGACGATGCTCGACCCGCCCCGCAAGAGCGCCCGCGCCGCGCTCGATCCGACCAAGACCGGCGGCTCACCGCTCGGTCCGGACAAGATTTCCGGTGCCGCGCCGCAGCCGGCCGCGGAGCTGCGCGCGCGCGCCCGGCGCCTGCGGCTGGTGTTGACCGACAGCGACGGCGTGCTCACCGACGGCGGGGTCTACTACTCCGACCGCGGCGAGGCGCTGCGGCGCTTCTCGGTCCGCGACGGCATGGGAGTGGAGCGGCTGCGCATGGCCGGCATCGCGACGGCGATCATCACCCGCGAGCAGAGCGGCTGCGTCGAGCGGCGCTCGGCCAAGCTGCGCCTGCCGCACCTCTTCCTGGGCGTCCAGGACAAGGCGGCGCGGCTGCCGGCGGTGCTCGCCGAGACCGGTCTCGAGGTCGATGCCCTGGCCTACATCGGCGACGACGTGAACGATCTCGGGATCATGGCGGCGATCGGCGAGCGCGGCCTGACCGCGGCCCCCGCCGACGCCATGCCCGAGCTGCTGGCCGCCTGCCATCACCGCTGCGCGGCGCGCGGCGGGCACGGCGCGTTCCGCGACTTCGCCGAGTGGATCCTGAGCTTGCGCGCCGAGCCCGCGGAGAAGGAGGAACGATGAGCACAGCGAGCAGCGCAGGAGCGGCGACGGTCGAGATCGGCGGCCGGCGCGTGGGCGGCGCCGAGCCGGTGCTGGTCATCGCCGAGATCGGCATCAATCACAACGGCTCGCTCGACATGGCCAGGAAGCTGATCGACGGCGCCTACCTGGCGGGCGCCCAGGCGGTCAAGTTCCAGAAGCGCACGCCGGAGCGGTGCGTGCCGAAGGAGCAGTGGCACCTCGAGCGCGACACGCCCTGGGGGCGGATCCCCTACATCGAGTACCGGCGGCGCATGGAATTCGGCGACGCCGAGTTCGCCGCCATCGACCGCCACTGCCGCGAGCGCGGCATCCTCTGGTTCGCCTCGTGCTGGGACCGGCAGGCGGTGGACTTCATCGAGCGTTACCAGCCGCCGTGCTACAAGATCGCCTCCGCCTCGCTGACCGACCACGACCTGCTGCGCAAGGTGCGTTCGACCGGCCGCCCGGTGATCCTGTCGACCGGCATGTCGACGGCGGCGGAGATCGACGAGGCGGTCAACCTGCTGGGGCGCCGCGACCTGCTCATCGCCCACTCGACCTCGACCTATCCCTGCCCGCCGGGTGACCTCAACCTGCGCATGATCGAGACCTTGCGGCGCCTCTACCCGGAGTGCCCGGTCGGCTATTCCGGCCACGAGACCGGCCTGGCGCCGACGTGGGCGGCGGTGGCGCTGGGCGCCGCGTTCGTCGAGCGCCACATCACTCTCGACCGGGCGCTGTGGGGAAGCGACCAGGCGGCCTCGGTCGAGATCGGCGGCTTCCTGCGCCTGGTGTCGAACATCCGCGACATCGAGAAGGCCCTGGGCGACGGCATCAAGCGGGTCTACGATGGCGAGCTGGCGGCGATCGCCAAGCTGCGCCGGGTGAAGAGCGGGCTCGAGCTGGCCGGCTGAGACGCCCGGCAGTGCCCTGGCTGGCAAACCAGGACGCTGCCGGACGCCCGCTTCCGGGGCGGACGTAGGCACTGGGCTAGAATGGAACGCCTGGGAAAGCGGGAGCGCGTCCCCTTCCCATGAAAGGGAGTCTGAGCGCATGAACTTCAACAGCTGGACGATCCTGTCGGCGGCCGTCATCCTGGCGTCCGTCGGCGTGCTCATCCTGCTCGAACGGGTGCGGCCCTACGACCGCGGGGAGCGGTTCTTCCGCGAGGGCTTCTGGAACGACCTGCTGTTCTACACCATCCTGCAGAACCTGATCCTGGCGGTGGTGATCGGCAAGCTGATCCAGTGGCTCGACGGCACCACCCACCTGTCGCGGCTGCACCTGATCTCGGGCTGGCCGCTCTGGGTCCAGGTCGGCTTCTTCGTCGTCACTCACGACCTCTACATCTACTGGTTCCACCGCTGGCAGCACCACAACCTGTTCCTCTGGCGGCTGCACGAGGCCCACCACTCGACCAAGCACGTCGACTGGTTGGCAGGGACGCGGTCGCACATGTTCGAGATCCTGATCAATCAGACGATCGAGGCCGCGCCGATGGTGCTGCTCGGCGCCGCGCCGGTGGTGCCGGTGATCAAGGGGATGATCAGCGCGGTCTGGGGGATGTACATCCATTCCAACGTCGACGTGCGGAGCGGGCCGCTGCAGCTGGTGATCAACGGTCCCGAGGCGCACCGCTGGCACCACGCCGTGGACCTCGAGCCGCCGGGGATGAACTTCAGCACCAAGCTGGCGGTCTGGGACCACCTGTTCGGCACCTTCTACCTGCCGCGCGAGCGCCGGCCGACCGGCTACGGCTTGACCTACGTCGACTTCCCGAAGAGCTGGCTGCGCCAGAACCTCTTCGCCTTCCGCAGCTTCCGTACCGAGGCGGCGGCGGCCGCGGCCGCTCCGGCCGCGGCGACCCCGGCGACTCCGGCGCCCTCGGCGCACCGGAGCTAACCGCCGGCGACCATTCAGCCCGCCCGTGACCGGGCGGGGAAGGGACACTCATGAAATACGCGGGGATCGGATGTCTGGCGCTGCTGGTGCTGGCGGTGCTGATCATCGGTGGCTCGGCGGTGGGCGCCTACAACTCGCTGGTGGCGCTCGACCAGGCGGTGCAGGGGCAGTGGGGGCAGGTGCAGAACGTCTACCAGCGGCGGGCCGACCTGGTGCCGAACCTGGTGGAGACGGTGAAGGGCGCCGCCGCCTTCGAGAAGGACACCTTCACCCAGGTGACCGAGGCGCGCGCCAAGGTCGGGCAGGTGTCGAGCCAGGTGGCCGGCGCGCCGCCCACCTCGCAGGCGCAGCTGGACCAGTTCCAGCAGGCGCAGGCGAATCTCGGCGGCGCCCTGTCGCGCCTGCTGGTGGTGGTCGAGAAGTATCCGGACCTCAAGGCCACCCAGAACTTCCGTGACCTGCAGGCGCAGCTCGAGGGCACCGAGAACCGCATCACCGTCGAGCGCATGCGCTACAACGATGCGGCGAAGGAATTCAACACCAGGCGCCAGAGCTTCCCGACGGTGCTGATCGCCGGCTTCTTCGGCTCCCGCTTCGACGTCAAGCCCTACTTCAAGGCGCAGGAGGGCGCCGAGACCGCGCCGAAAGTGAAGTTCTAGTGGCCGGTCCCGGCGTGGCGCCCACCCGCCGGCGGCAGTGGCTGGGGCCGCGCCTGGCGGCCGTCCTGCTCGCCGGTGGCTGTGCCGTGCTGTGCGGGCTCGGCCAGGGCGGCGCCGCCGCCACCATGGCGAAATCGGCGTCGGCGGTGCCCGCCGTGCCGCCGGCGCCCGCCCACTGGGTCACCGACGAGGCCGGTTTCCTCTCTCCCGGGGTCCGCGAGGCGCTCGACGCTCGCCTGCGGGACTACCAGGCCCGCACCGGCCACCAGGTGGTGGTGTGGATCGGCGGCTCGACCGGCGGCGTGCCGATCGAGGACTTCACGGTGCGGGCCTTCACCGCCTGGAAGGTCGGCCGTAAGGGGCTCGACGACGGCCTGGCGATCTTCCTGTTCGCGCTCGACCGCAAGGTCCGCTTCGAGGTCGGCTACGGCTTCGAGGGGCAGGTCCCGGACGCCATCGCCTCGCGCATCATCGCAGAGGTCATCGTGCCGCGCTTCAAGGCCGGCGACCACGACGGCGCCGTCACCCATGGAGTGGACGCCACCCTGGCGGTCATCGACGGCCAGCCCTGGAGCACGATCGAGGCGCAGGCCGCGACCGGCACCGACCTCGGGGCGACGGCGGGCGTGGCGGGCGCGGCGCCGCCGCAGGAGCAGGAGCAGGCGCCGGCGGCGCGCGGCGCGCGGCGGCCGTCGGTCCAACACGGCCTGCCGTTCCTGATCTTCAAGTGGATCCTGATCGCGGCGGCCCTGCTCTTCCTCATCACCCATCCCAGCCTGGCGTTCTGGCTGCTGATGACCTTCTCGGGAGGGGGCGGCGGCGGGGGCGGCGGGGGCGGTGGCGGCTTCTCGGGAGGAGGCGGCCGCTCGGGGGGCGGCGGCGCCTCGGGGTCATGGTGAGACGCGGGTGACCGGCGAGGAGGTCGAACCATGTTCGTGGCGCGTGCCAGGCTGCTGAAGCGAATCGACGGCGAGCGGGTGCGGCAGGCGATCGCCGCCGCCGAGCACCAGACCTCGGGCCGGGTGCGGGTCTCCCTGGCGCCGTTCTTCTGGGGCGACGTGCGGCGCGCCGCCGAGCGGGCCTTCACCCGCCTGGGCCGCCACGGCGTGCTGATCTTCGTCGTGCCGTCGCGGCGGAAGTTCGTCGTGCTGGGCGACGAGGACATCCACGCCCGGGTGGGCCAGGACTTCTGGGACGATGTCACCGCCGCCATGGCCGACTACTTCCGCGCCGGCGACTTCACCGGCGGCCTGCTCCACGGCATCGAGACGGCCGGCCGCGAGCTGGCCCCCAGCCTGCCCTACGACGCGGCGGCCGATACCGGCGAGGGCCCGGACGAGATCGACGTCGGGTAACTTCTGCCGGTCCCCGCTGCTCCCGTGGCCCGGTCCCTGAGCGTCCTGGTCGACACACGCGAGCGGTGGTGAGCGCTATTGGTGATCACTATTGGTGTATACTGATGGTGCTTCATTGAGGTGCGGCGTGAGCAGAATGAGCGTCACCATTGATGATGCCTTGCTGGAGGAGGCGATGGCGGCGCTTGGGGTGGAGACTCGTGCCGAAGCCATCCGGACCGCGCTGGAAGAGGCTGTGCGCCGCCGCCGCTTGGCTCAGGCTCTCCAGCAGCGCGGTCAATTTCGACTTCGAGGGGACCTTGCTGAGTTGCGGCGCCTGCGGGAAGAGGGATGATCGTCGCCGACAGCTCGGCACTGATCGAATACTTCCGGCGCGGAGGCTCACCCGCGGTTCAGGAAGCTGTGGCCGCAGCGATCACTGCAGACACACTGGCCTTCAATGGCATCATCTTCGTCGAAGTCGTCGGCTTCGCGGCTGATGAGCGTGAGCGGCAAGCGCTGCTTGCAAGCTTCGGCGCCTTCCACCGGCTCGCGCTGGACGATGGCGACTTCGACCTCGCCGCGAGCATCGGTCTCGATCTGCGGCGTCGAGGACGCACTGTGCCCGCCACCGACCTGGTCATCGCGGCTTCTGCGATACGAGCCCAGGCCGAGCTTCTCCACATTGACGATCGCTTCGACGAGATCGCCTCGATAAGCGCCCTGGCTTCCAGGAATCCCTCCAAGCCGGCCTGAGCTGTCTCGCGGCCGGGAACCTGCCTCCAAGGGCGCGCTTCTCCCCATGGGCCGGGGACGCTAGCCGGACTTCTCCGCGATCAGGACGGCCCGGTCTCTGAGCTTCTCGGCGGCGGGGGAGAGGGGGGCGTTGGTGAGGATCTTGTTGATCCTGTCGATGGCCTTCGTGGCATCGCCGAAGCCCTGGTAGAGGACGACTTCGCCGTAGAGGTTGTCGGCCAGGACGTTCAGGCGGTCGAGGACCGGCACGACGTACTCGCCGTCGGGATAGCGGCGCAGGTACTCGGCGCCGTTGGCGACGTCGTCGTAGGCGTGGGACATGGCGGCCAGGCGCTCGCCGGCCAGCCGCTTCATCTCCGGGTCGCGGTCCTGGTAGGCGAGCTCCTGCAGGGCGGCAAGCTCCTTCAGGTTCGGGGTCAGGTTGCGCAGGCCCGTGCGGGCGCGCTGGCCGAAGCTGCTGTCGGGCGCCGCCTTCCAGGCGGTGAGGTACTGGCTGACGGCCTCGACCTCGCTGCCGGTGCGGCTGTAGGCATCGCCGAGGGCGAGGGCCACCTTCGGCACCTCGGGGGAATCGGGGAAGTTGCTGACGAAAGCGATCAGGAAAGCGGTCTCGTAGACGCCGCCGTTCCAGACCTCCAGGGCGTGCGGGTAGAGGGCCGTGCGCTGCGCCTCGATGTCGGAGACCTCGCCGTTCAGCGTCGGCGCCAGGGGCGGCATCGGCCCCATCGGGTCGAGCGCCTGGATCTCGGCGAGCTCCTTGCGGTAGGCGCGCACCACGGCGCCGTAGTCGTGCAGCTCGGGCGCGCAGACGCCGGCCTCCATGCCGGGGATGCGCGCGATCTGCGTGCCGCCGCCTTCGCCGTTGCCGCGCCCGGCGCCGCCACGCCCGCCGCCGCCCCTTCGGCCGCCGGGGCTTCCCGAACCTCCCTGGGCGCCGGCGGCAGGCTTCTCCTCGGTGGTCCCTGGGCGGGGCGGACACTCGGCGAGCTTGGAGTCGCGGAACTGGTGGAGGCGCGCCAGGCGGATCGAGTCGGCGGTCTTGCCCAGGGGCCAGGTGGCGAGCGCCATCTCGCTCGCCAGCTCGCTGACGCGCAGCGGCGGCTTCGGCGGCTCGAGCAGCACCTCGCCGCGGCCCGGGTTGTCCTGCCGCTGCGGGCGCTTCTTCGGCGCGGTCAGCTCCTTGTACCGTTGGCGCTGCGCGTAGGCGACCAGGACCTGCTGCGTGCGCTGGCGGAAGAGATCCGCGGCCATCGGCCGCTGGATGCTCCAGCTGCCCTTGCGCGCCTCGGCGGCGCGGATCCGCTCCTGCACGAAGGGATGGGACTGCAGGTAGCCGTACTCGCGAATCTGCGGCGCCCGAGATTCCATCAATTTCCAGATCCGTTCGGCCCCGTCCGGGTTGTAGCCGGCGTCGGCAGCCAGCCGCTGGCCGACCTGGTCGGCCTCGTCCTCGTGCTCGCGGCTGAAGCTGCGCAGCATCAGCTCGTTCACGAGCAGGCTGGCCGCCGCCGCGCCCTCGATACGGTTGCCGCCGCCGGGATCGTAGCCGTAGCGCGGGTCGTAGGGACCCTGGACGCCGGTCCTCGGAGGGTTCTTCGCGGAGCTGATGAGGACGCCCGCCACCAGCAGGTTCCCGAGCACGCCAAGCAGCGTCGCGCGCCGCGACATGTGCAGGGAGTGCTCCTTGATTACGTGCCCGATCTCGTGGCCGAGCACGCAGGCCAGCATGTCGTCGTCGAGACCCACGATGTCGATCATGCCGCGGGTGACCAGGATGTCCCCGCTGGGCAAGGCCATGGAGTTCGGCTCCGGCATGTTCAAGAGCGAGAAGGTAAACGGGTACTTGTAGAAGTCCGCGTGCTGCGCCAGCTCGAAGCCGATGCGGTTGACGCGGGCGAGCGCGCCGGGATTGTCGTAGTCGCCGTACTCCCGCCTGGCCTCGCTCACCGCCTGCAAGACCTCGGTCATCATCTTCTCGTCGGAGATGACGATCGGCGTCCCTGCGGGGGCTGCCGAGTGTGCCGGCGGCGGAGCGGCTGGAGCCTCGTAGGCCGGAAGAGTGGCTGGTGGCACGCCGGTGGTGGCGGCGGCGGGCGCGGCTGGCAGGGGAGCGATCAGCAGCAGCAGGGCCAGGAGGGGAGCGATCGCGCGAGTCATCATGATGCTAGATAGTAGAGCTTTCGGTGTGGTTCGCCAAAGGGTGGGACCGCGAGGACACTCGTGGCAGCGGGCGAGTGGCAACGAACGAGCTTCATGAAGGAGAACCGCGGCCGGCTGGGAAAAGTTCCCGCGAGGAAACCGACCCACTCCCCGCCCCGGGAGACGGTGGAGGGTCAGCTCGCGCGGAGGGGAGGGAGAATGACCCCCTACCCGGGAGACCGGTCGCGGCGCGGCGCGGCTGTGGTAGGGTTCGGGACCCATGAGCGACCTGACCATCGAGGTGGTGACCACCAGGTCATCGATGGAAGAGATCCGCCCGGCGATCGACGCCGGGCTCAACGAGGCCTTCCCAGGGGGCATGCTCAAGTGGCGCTGGGAGGGCGATGTGCTCCACCTGTCAGGCCCCGGCGCCAAGGGCACCGTCGTGCTCGAGGGCGGCCGGCTCGTCGGCCGCGCCCACCTCGGGCCGCCGGCCAGCATGATGCGGCCGATCATCGAGCAGAAGATCCGCAGCGTGATGCTGAAGGTCGTGGCCTAGGCCGGGCAGGCCACTCGCGCGCCCGAACCGCGGCGTTCGTGGGGCCACCGCCGGTCGCCGAATTCGACGCGGTCCGTCGCCACGGCAGACGGCCCCATCAGCAGTCGGCCCGTTCGGCCAATCCGGCCTGGTGGCTTTTCGCCGATGTCCGAGAATCAGAGCCTGCCCGGCGCCTTGCGGCGCCAGGCGGCGGCCGACCCCGAATCGCCCTTCCTCTTCTGGCCCGACGGCTGGAACTGGCGCTGGTGGTCGTGGCGCGAGACCGCGGAGCTGGTGGCGCGGTGGGCGGCGCCGCTGGCCGGCCTGCCGCCCGCGTGCGGCGTGGCCTTCGCGGGCGCCGCCTACCCTGAGGCGATCGCCCTCGATCTCGCCGTGCAGTCGGCAGGCCTGACGCCGGTGCCACTCGGCCCGCTCTGGGTTGGCGGCGGCGCGGGGGGCCATGGGCGAGAGGGGCGAGAGGTGCAGAGGGCGGCGCCGGCACTCGAAGCGGCAGAGCGGGCCGGCTGCCTGGCCTGGCTGGAGGTGGTGGGCGGGGAAGCGCGGGTGACGCGGCTGGAGGCATCGGTTGGCGGTGCGGCGCCGGCTGCCGCGGCTCCCGGCATGACCGCTGCTGCTGCAACGGTGCCCGGCATGGCGGAGGCGCCCGCGGATCCAGGCATCGCGGCGGCGGGTGCGATGCCCGGCTTGGCGGCGCCGCCGCCCTCCGGATCTGCTGCCGTGCCGCTTGGCGATCCCGGGGTGCTGGTGACCGGCGCCGCCGGGAGTTGGCGCCTGCTGTCACAGTCCGAGCTGCTGGCGGCGGCGGCCGAGGTCGAGAGCGCGATCGCCTCGCGGTCCGGCCGCCACGCGGACTCGCGGAACAGGGAGATCCTGGTCGCCGGCTGGCCTTTGCAGGAGTGGGCGGGCAGGCTGCTTGCGGCCTGGGCGGTGGCGGCCGGGGCGGCGCTGGTGTTCGAGGCCGATCCGGCGCAGCGGCTGGGAGCGGTGCTCTGGGCGCGGCCGACGGTGTTCCATGGCACCGCGGAGGAGCTGGCGGCGCTGCGGCTGCGGGTGGGAGCGGCGCGGTGGCCCCGCCGCTGGCGCCGGCGGCCGGTGCCGCCGCTCGGGCGGCTGCGCGCCCTGTTCCAGCACGAGCCGCCGGCAGCGGACGACGTGGCCTTCTGGCGGCAGCGCGGCGCCCAGTTGGTGCGGCTGCCAGGTCTCGGCGACGCCTGGCGCTGAGGGCTCGACGAAGAGGATCCTTTGAAGAGCAGGTCGCCCGGGCTACGACGACCCAAGGGCTGGTTCGCCGGCCGCCTCGGCCGTGGCGAGTGTGTGCGCGCGTGGTATAAGAACGAGGCGCGAGAGGAGGAATGCATGGCCGTCGACGACGCCCAGCCCGCAGCGCCAGGCCCTGCGGTGCCACCGAATTTGCAGGCTCCGCCGGAGGTGCCGATCTCGCCCGTGCTGCCGGTGCCGCCGCCGCCGTTGCGTCCCGAGAACCGGGCGTCGGCGTTGGAGGAGATCCGGGAGCGGGCCGACACCGTCTGGACCCACGGTCCCGGCGGCGGCTCCCGCGCCCGGACCGATGCCGCCCATGCCGCCGATACCGCCGATGGCGGGGGCGGCAACGGGCGCGCGGGCTCAGGGGCGCCCACCGTCTCCGGCCGCGAGGACCTCAAGGGCAGGCACGGCCGGGTGGCGGTTGTCGACGGCTGCCGTACGCCGTTCAGCAAGGCCGGGACCGTGTTCAAGGACATGGACGTGGTCGACCTGGCAAGCGCCGCCACCGCCGAGCTGATCGAGCGCACGGCGATCGATCCGGCGGCGATCGGCCTGTCGGTCTACGGCGTCGTGGTGCCGGCGCTGCACGCTCCGAACCTCGGCCGCGAGGTGGTGTTCCGGACCTCGCTGCCGATGAGCATCCCTGGAATGACCGTGAACCTCGCCTGCGCCTCGTCGACGCGGGCCATCACCTTCGCCGCCGAGGCCATGCTCGCGGGCGAGTGCGAGGTGGCGCTCGCCGGCGGCGCCGAGTCGCTGACCAACGTCCCCATCCAGTTCTCGCGCCGCGCTTCGCACGCCTTCCTCGAGCTGAGCAAGGCCCGCACCATGGGACAGCGGCTGTCGATCCTCTCCAAGCTGCGGCCGAAGGACCTGGCGCCGGTGGCGCCGGCGATCGCCGAGTACACGACCGGCATGACCATGGGCGACTCGGCCGAGAAGATGGCCAAGGAGAACGACGTCTCGCGCCGCTCCCAGGACGAGATCGCGCTGCTGTCGCACCAGCGCGCCGCCGCCGCCACCGCCGACGGGCGGCTCGCCGCGCAGATCGCGCCGGTCTTCCCGCCGCCGCGCTACGGCCAGGCGGTCACCCAGGACAACGGCATCCGCACCGACAGCACGCTCGAGGCGCTCGCCAAGCTCAAGCCGGTCTTCGACCGCCGCTACGGCTCGCTCACCGCCGGCAACTCGAGCCCGCTCACCGACGGCGGCTCGGCGGTGCTGATGATGACCGAGGAGCGGGCGAAGGCGCTCGGCTACCAGCCGCTGGGCTACCTGCGCGCCTACGCCTACGCGGCGGTCGACCCGCGCGAGCAGCTGCTGCAGGGTCCGGCCTACGCCGCGCCGGCGGCCCTCGCCGCCGCCGGCCTGAAGCTCTCCGACATCGACCTGGTCGAGATGCACGAGGCGTTCGCGGCGCAGATCATGTCGAACCTGAAGGCTTTCGCCTCGCCGCGGTTCGCGCGCGAGGAGCTGGGCCGCGGCGCGCCGATGGGGGAGATCGATCTCGACCGCCTGAACGTCACCGGCGGCTCGATCGCC
>DATDGZ010000463.1:0-1530 GCA_036521795.1 Thermoanaerobaculia bacterium
GAGGGTCTTGCCGGGGGCGAGCTCCAGCTCGAGCGCGCCGAAAGGCCGCGCCGCCGCCGCTCCCGGCCGCATGCCGTCGAGGTAACGGAGGTAGTCCGGCTCGTCGAGCTGGAAACGCACGCGGATGGGGTCGATGCTGGACACGGTGACCAGGACGCTGGTCGGATTGACCAGGTCGCCCACTCTTGCCTGGAGCACGCGGGCGACGCCGGCGATCGGCGACCGCACCCGCGTCGCCTCGAGGGCCTGGCGCGCCTGCTCGACGGCCGCGCGCCGGGCTTCGACGCTCTCGGCGTCTCGCGCGGCCGCCAGCTCGGAGCGGGCCTGGTCCAGCCGCGCCTGGAAGGGGCGCGGGTCGATCTCGAACACCACCTCTCCCTGCCGCACCAAGCCATCCTCGGCGGCCAGCCGCCGCGCCACGCGCCCCGCGACCTCCGGCCGGACGTCGGCGTCCTGGCTGCCGGCCGTGGTGGCTGCCCACTCCCGCCCGGCCGGCGCGCCTACCGGCGGGATTGCCGGCACGTCACCCGCGATGGCCACGCCACCCGCCATGGCCCAGATGCCGCCGGCAGTCACCGGCGCCGTGCGCGAGGCCGGTGAAGCCGGGCCGGCTGGAGCGGCGGGCGGCGAGCTCTCGAGATACCCGGCAAAGGCGGCACAGCAAGCGGCGGCGATCAGCGCCGCCAGCAGCACTTGTCCACGATGACAGTCAGCGGACCGATGGGGGCTCACGATCGAATTCTCCTCGAACCGAACTACGCCGTTTTGCTGCTCGTCGCTCGGCGTCCCCGGTGTCCCGGCCACCGCACGCCGAGCCGAGCCCACACTCGGGGAGATGTACTGGAGAACCGCTGCGTCGCCCGGCGAATTTCCGCCGGGCCCGTGGCCGCGGGAAGCCACCAGTACCCCGGATTCTCCTGGAGGTACGGGCGCCGGCCCGCTCTGGATGAGTGGAGCGGCAGCCGGCAGGCGTGCGTGGTGACTAATTTAGGGCGACTTCCGCGGGGCGTAGAAGAGATAGGTGGCGCGGTAGTCGACGTCGTGGGTCGCGCCGGCATGGGCCGCATCGCAGCCGGCGCTGGGGGGCGTGCCGCCGACGGTGTCCATCCGCTGCACGTACTGCGTGCCGGCCAGCCCGCCCTTGCCGCTCGACTGGATCTCGATGAGCAGCCAGGGAACGGCGTCGAAGGCGAGTGCCGGGAAGCTCGCGACCAGCTTCTTCTTGACCGCCTTGCTGCCGTCCGTCAGCTGCCAGGAGGGGCCCGCGGAATGGCTGCCGATCTCGCGGCCAGTGGCATCGGAGAGCTTCGCCACCGGCTCCTTGAGCGTCCACTCGAAGCTCCCCTTCGCCTGCTCCTTCTCCTTGCAGACGTAGCGCTGGGCTCCCAGGCCGTAGGCCAGGAGCACCGGTACCTGGTCGGCGGGAGGCTCGAGCGAGCGATCGGGCATCAGCGGCCGGGCGAGCTCGCCCGAGGGCGTGACCGCCCAGGGCTGGGTCGTGGCACCAGGCGCCGCTGTCTTGTCACCTGC
>DATDGZ010000464.1:0-2921 GCA_036521795.1 Thermoanaerobaculia bacterium
GGGCAAGGTGCCGCCGCTCGCCCACCTCGCGGTCTCCGCCGGCATCGCAGCCGTGGCACTGGTCGTCGGCGGGCTCGCCTTCCGCAGGAGCAGCGACCGGATACCGTTCTACGTTTGAGTTGCTTCGCTCAAGGCCGGGCCTGCCGGGCCGCGGCCTGCACCTCGGCGTAGAGCTCGAGGAGGCGGCGGGCGACCGTGGCGGGATCGTGCCGGCGGCGCAGCGCGGCGCGGCCGCCGGCGGCGAGGGCGGCGGCCAGGCCGGGCTCCTCGCACAGGCGGCGACACGCGGCGGCAAAGCCCGCGGCGTCGCGCGCCACCAGCAACTCCACGCCATCGGCGGCCTCGAGACCGGCGGCCCCTTCCGGCGTGGCGACCACCGGCACGCCGCGCGCCCAGGCTTCGAGGACCTTCATGCGCACCCCGGATCCGAAGCGCAGGGGCACGACGTGGATCGAGCCGCAGGCGAAGGCGGCGGCGCTGTCGGCCGGCGCGGCATGCCAGGTGATGCCGCGCTCGGCGTCCACTGGCGGCGCCGGCTCCGCGGCCGCCCCGCGAGCGACCCCGAAGACGTGCAGCTCGGCCGCCGGCAGGGCGCGGCGGACCGCCGGCCAGATCTCGCCGGTGAACCAGGCCACGGCGTCCTCGTTGGGACGCCAGCCGAGACTCCCCAGGACCGCCACCGCCGGCTTCCCCGCCAGGCCGGGCGGCCCCGGGGGTAGCTCCGCCGCGAAGGGCGCCGGCACCTCGACCACCCGCGCCCGCGGCGAGCCCGCGGCCGCGGCGAGGCGGCGCAGGGCCGCGGCGTCGATCGCCGTCAGGGCGGCGGTGGCGTCCACCCCGGCAACCGCCCTCCCCTCCCAGGCCGCCAGCCGGCGGGCCTCCAGAGCCAGCGGCCGCCCGGGGGCGGCCGCCCACAGGGCGCTCTCGACGTTCTGCGCCCGCAGCACCACCGGGCGGTGCACCGCCCGGGCCGGCGCCAGGGCCTGCGGCAGCGCCTGCAGCTGCTCGGCGTGAATCACGTCGAAACGCCGCGCCGCGAGCAACCCCTCGACCCGGCGCCGCACCTGCGGCAGGGTGTGGCGGGAGATGGTCAGCGGCGGGCGGTGGCCGGCCGAGCGCAGCACGGTGCTCGCCGCCCCGGCCGACCGGGCGAGCACCAGCTGCGGCTCGCACCACGGCGCCAGCGCCGCCGCCACGCTCTCGAGCGCATGGCGGCGCGAGTCGAGCGGCGCGACCAGCGTCGCCCGCACCCCCGCCGCCGCCAGGCCTTCGAGCGTTCGCAGCAACAGCAGCCGCCCGCCGTCGATCGGCGGCCACGGGGCCTTGGTGGCCACGACCAGGAGGCGCACCGAGGCTTCATATCAGTTGTCGCCGTCCCGAGGCGAACCCGGGAGGCACCGGCCGTGCCCGGGTGCGCGCGGCGATGCGCACCTCGCGGCCGGATTTCCGTCTATCCAGGCAGGGATGCTCGCGAGCACGACTGCGGCCACCCCCTGGGGGGTTGAGGCGCGGCCTGTCCAGGTCGAGGTCGACGTCCACAACGGCCTGCCCCAGGTGCACATCGTCGGGCTGCCGGACGCGGCGGTGCGGGAGAGCCGCGAGCGGGTGAGCACCGCCATTCGCAACTGCGGCTTCCACCTCGAGCCGCAGGCGGTGGTGATCAACCTGGCGCCGGCGGACCTGCGCAAGGAGGGCAACCACCTCGACCTGGCGATCGCCCTGGCGCTGCTCGCCACCCAGGGGCACCTGCCGCAGGCGGCGCTGCTCGAGCGGCTGTTCTGCGGGGAGCTTGGCCTCGACGGCGCGATCCGGCCGGTGCGCGGCGGCCTGGCCATCGCCGATCTCGGCGCCAGGCTCGGAGTGCGCGAGATCCTGCTGCCGGCCGCCAACGCCGGCGAGGCCTCCGCCCTGGAGGCGGTGCGTGTCATCGCGGTGGGGACGCTGACCGAGGCGGTGCGGCACGTGCTGGGCACCGCACCGCTCGGCGCCACCTCGCCGCGGCCGTTCGGCGCCGGTGCGCCGCGGCAGCCGGCCCCCGACCTCGTCCAGGTGCGCGGCCAGGAAATGGCCAAGCGCGCCCTCGAGGTGGCGGCCGCCGGCGGTCACAACCTGCTCTTCCTGGGTCCGCCCGGCTCCGGCAAGACCCTGCTCGCGCGCTGCCTTCCCGGCCTGCTGCCGCCGCTCACCCAGCCGGAGGCGATCGCGGTGACCAAGATCCACTCCCTGGCCGCCGAGGAGCCGCCCTCAGGCCTGCTGCGCGAGCGCCCCTTCCGCAGCCCGCACACCGGCACCAGCACCGCCGGCATGATCGGCGGCGGCCCGAACCCGCGTCCCGGCGAGGCCAGTCTCGCCCATCTCGGCGTCCTCTTCCTCGACGAGCTCCCGGAGTTCCGGCGCGACACCCTCGAGGCCTTGCGGCAACCGCTCGAGGAGGGGCTGGTGAGCGTCGTCCGCGCCCGCGCCCGCCTGGTCTTTCCGGCCCGGTTCGCCCTGCTCGCGGCGATGAACCCCTGCCCCTGCGGCCATCTCGGCGATCCGCGCCACGCCTGCACCTGCCTGTCGCCGCTGATCGAGCGCTACCGCGGCCGCATCTCCGGACCGCTGCTCGACCGCATCGACCTGCACGTCGAGATGCCTGCCCTCTCCCTGCGCGAGCTGCGCGCCGCCCCGGGCGAGCCCTCCGCCGTCGTCGGCGCGCGTATCGCGGCCGCGCGGGCGGTGCAGCTCGCCCGCTTCGGTCCGGCATGCCCGACCCCGGTCAACGCGGCGATGGCGCACGAGGACCTCCGCCGCCACTGCCGTCTCGACATCCCCGGGCAGCGCCTCCTCGACGACGCCTTCGAGAAGCTCGGCCTCTCCGCCCGCGCCCTCGATCGCATCCTCAAGGTCGGCCGCACCCTGGCCGATCTCGAGGGCGCCCC
>DATDGZ010000465.1:0-3625 GCA_036521795.1 Thermoanaerobaculia bacterium
GCCGGCGCCCTGATCCCGGCGCCGGCGGCAAGCGTTCCTCGCTGCGGTTGTCCTTGCCTGGGGTGTCCCGGCTCGATGTGCGGCGGCGAGGACCAGTTCGCTCTCAGCGGGCGAAGAGGTCGGACATCGCCTCGACGTTGCCGTCGCACGCGTGATTCAGGCAGGGCAACCCGAAGCCGCCCTCCAGCGTCTTCAGCAGGGAGAAGTGAGTGTAGAAGCTCGAGCTCTGCGCGCCGTGCGCGCCGTAGTTGGTGTAGACGATCACCAGCACCTTGTTGATGTTCGGCGCGACGCTGTAGTCGTTCTCGTCCCACATCACGACGATCGCATTGTCGCCGACTTTCCATGCCGGAGAGGTCCAGATCGCCTCCACGATCTGCTGCACGGTGACGTCGCCGCGGTAGATGAGGGCCGGGTTGAGCCCGCTCTGCGAGCCGTTGGTCTGCGGATCGAAAGCACAGGTGTTGCCGGCGTTGCCGCGCCCGTGCTGGTCATTGCACTGGTTCGGCACGATGAACGAGAAGCTCGGCACGCGTCCGCTGCGCAGGTCCGCGTACAGGCCCTGGGGTCCATCGAAGGGGACGATGTTGGCGAGGCTGTTGTTCCGAGAGCCCTCCTGCACGCTCTTGAAATAGACGAAGGGGTCGTGCTTGGCCGCATAGAGGAGCACCAGGTCGCTCGACGCCAGGGAGAAGCCGGGGAAGAAGGTCGTGTCGGTGAAGAAGCCGTCGCTGTAAGTAACGTTATTGGCGCCGGCGAGCGGCAGGCTCTCCTGGTAGCTCTTCCAGCTGAGATGGGCGGCGGCCAGCTGGTCCCCGATCGACTTGCCGACGATGTTCGACGCCGCCGGGATGGAGATCACGCCGTCGAGGTCGTTCTCGCCGGGAGTGCCCTGCGTCTCGTTGGTCGTGTCGACCGCCGGAGTCTCCGCATCGGTGCCGGTGCCCGCGATCGGGCAGATGTTCGGGCTCGCCGGGTTGTCGGTCGAGACGGCCCCGGTCGCGAGGTTCGGGGCGCAGCTCGCGTTGTGCCAGTCCGGCGCATTGTCGGTCCGCACGCCGAAGTTCGACCCACCGACCACTTCCAGGTAGTTCGTCGAGCTGGGATGACCGATCGCGAAGTAGTTCGTGGCAATGTTGCTGGCCTTCGCCAGATTGTTGATGAAGACGGCCTGCGGATTGTCGATGATCTGTGAGTAACCGTGGTTCTCCATCATGATGAGAAACACGTGATCCAGGTGCGGAACGTTCCTTGGGGCGGCTCCTTCGGCGGCGAACGCCGCGCTCGCGCAGGTCGCTGCCACCAGACCGACCATCACGACCGTTCTCCTCATCCTCATGGCTGCCTGCCTTTCCCGGGGGGCCCGGAGCAAAGAAATCCTGACCCCGGGCGCAAGTGCCCGGGTCAGTCGACCCGGTTACCCTAGGGAACTGGCGTGGCGGCTAGGCCGCCGGAGCGTGACGCCCCGGTTACTCGTCGGCCGGCGCCGCGGCGCCGCCGGAGGGTGACGCCGCGGTGAATCGCCGGTCGGCGCCGTCCGCTGGCAGTTACAATGCGCCATGCCCTCGCGGATTCACCTGCTGGCCGATCCGCTGGTCAGCCAGATCGCCGCCGGCGAGGTGGTGGAGCGTCCGGCCTCGGTGGTCAAGGAGCTGATCGAGAACGCGCTCGACGCCGGCGCGCGCGAGGTCGAGGTGCTGCTCGAGGCCGGCGGCAAGGGACGCGTCGCCGTCGCCGACGACGGCTGCGGCATGGGCGCGGACGACGCCCTGCTGGCCTTCGACCGGCACGCCACCAGCAAGATCGCCAGCTTTGCCGACCTCGAGCGGGTGGGCACGCTGGGCTTCCGCGGCGAGGCTCTCGCCGCCATCGCCTCGGTGGCGCGGGTCGAGCTGGTCACCGCCGAGCGGCCCGGCGAAGGGCACCGCGTGCTGATCGAAGGCGGGCGGGTGCGGGTGGCCGAGCCGCTGGCGCGGCCACGCGGCACCACCCTCGACGTGCGTTCGCTGTTCTTCAACGTGCCGGCGCGGCGCAAGTTCTTGAAAGCCCCGGAGACCGAGCTGCGCCGCGCCCTCGAGGTGGCGCAGGGCTATGCCCTGGCGCGCCCCGACGTGCGCTGGCGCGTGCTCCACGAGGGCCGCGCGCTGCTCGACCTGCTGCCGGCCGCGGGCCCGGAGGGGTCGCGGCAACGCATCGCGCAGCTCTTCGGCGACGAGCTGGCCGCGCGCCTCGTGGACATCGGGCCGAGCGGAGCGGGCGGACCGATCGGAGAGGACGGGTCGGTCGCAGACAGCGGGATCATCGGCGCCGGCCCGGTGATCGGCGCGATCGGTGCCGGCAGCGAGAGCGGAGCCATCGGGGCCATCGGGGCCTTCGGCGCCAGCGGAGAGAACGGGGCCATCGGGGCAATCCCGGTGCCTGACGGGGCCGCGGCGGCCGGCACGGCGTGGCAGGAGCGCCTCGGCGGCCTGGTGCCGGCGGAGCGGGAGCGGATCGGCGGCCTGGTGGGGTCGCCCGAGACGGCGCGCGGGCGCCGCCAGTTCGTCTTCGTCAATCGCCGCCTGCTGCGCGACCGGGCGGTGCTCGCGACCTTCTACCGCGCGGTGCGCGAGGAGTGGAGGAGCGACGACTTCCCGGCCCTCTTCCTGTTCCTCGACCTGCCGCCCGAAGAGCTGGACGTCAACGTCCATCCGCAGAAGGCAGAGGTGCGCTTCCGCGATCCACGGCTGCTCGATCGCGTCGCCGAGGCGCTGCGCCAGGCCCTGGCCCGAGCTCGCGGCGAGGTAGCGGCGCCGCTACGCAGGCCGGCCGCCGCGGCGCCGGCGGTGCCCTTCGCCTGGCAGGGGCTCGGCGGGCCGCCGACCCCGGCGGCCTGGGGCGGCTCGGGCGGCGGTTCCTATCCGGAGGTCCCGGTCCCGCCCGGGCCGAGGGTCATGCCGGACGAGATCGCCGAGGTGGGAGGCGGGGCCCCCGCGGGCGCGGCGGCCGCGGCGGCGGTCGCAGGGGCGCCGCCGCCAGCGCGCCTGGCGACGGCTTCCTACCTGCCGCTGGAGCGCGCCGCCGTGCCGCTCTCGGGGCGTCGCGGCGAGGCGCGCCCGTTCCGCCTGCTCGGCCAGTACAAGGGAACCCTGATCCTGCTCGAAGGTCCGGATGGTCTGTATCTCGTCGATCAGCACGTTGCGCACGAACGCATCCTCTACGAGCGGCTGCGGCGCTCCCTCGCCGCCGCCACCCCGCCTTCGCAGGTCCTGCTCTCGCCGCTTCTCCTCGACCTCTCCCCGGCCGAGCGGCTGCGCCTGCTCGAGCTCGCTCCCGCCCTCGAGCCCTGCGGCTTCGGCCTGACCGTCCTCTCGGGCCAGACGCTGGCGCTCACCGCCGTGCCCGCCGTGCTGTCCGCCGGCGAAGCGGAAAGGCTGCTGGCCGCGCTGGCGGACGGCTCGCCTGCCGGCGAGGCGTCGGATGGCGGCCTCGGCCCCCGCGTCCTCGACGCCCTGGCCGCCAGCCTCGCATGCAAGGCCGCGGTCAAGATGCACCATCCCCTCTCGCCCCCTGAGATGGAAGCCCTGCTCACCGAGCTCTTCGCCGCCGAGCAACCCTACGCCTGCCCGCACGGCCGGCCGATCGT
>DATDGZ010000466.1:0-1718 GCA_036521795.1 Thermoanaerobaculia bacterium
CCCATCCCCGCCGTCGTCGCCGTCACGCCGGCCCCAGCCGCGGCCACCGCCGCGCCCGCGACTTCTGCCGCGCCGGCAGTTCCGCCAGCGGCCGCCGCGGTGCCCGCGACTCCTGCGCCGCCGGCAGGGGCAGCGCCGCCAGGGGTGCCGGCTGCGCCACCCGCCGCCTCTGGCGCCGCGGCAGGTCCGGCGCCGGTGCGCCCGGCGCCGCCATCGCCTGCCGGGCCATCGCCTGCCGGGCCGCCACCCGCCGGGCCGCCACCATCGCCGCAGGCTGTCGCGGAGTCCACCGGGGTGCGGCGCCGGATGACCGGCTCGATGGCCCTGTCCGAGATCGAGGAGATGGCGAAGGCCGGCCGCAAGGTCGAGACGTCATCCCGCCCCGGGCTGGCTACCCAGGCGCCGGCGCCACCCTCGCGTCCCGCGACCCCGTCGGCGGCTGGGCCCACCGCTTCGTCCGCAGCAGGGGCGCCGCGGGTGGTGCCGCCCCCGCCGACTCCTCCCGGCAGCGTGCTGCCCGGCGGCGAGAGCTCGCTGGCCACCCAGCGCATCCAGATGGTGCCGCGCGGGACGCCGGAGCCGGCCGGCGAGACCTTCGGGCAGTACACGCTGCTCGAGCGCATCGCGGTGGGCGGCATGGCGGAGGTGTGGAAGGCGCGCATGCGTGGCGTCGAGGGGTTCCAGAAGACGGTGGCGATCAAGAAGATCCTGCCGTACATGACCGGCAACACCGATTTCATCAGCATGTTCATCGACGAGGCCAAGCTCGCCGCCCAGCTCAGCCATCCGAACATCGTTCACATCTACGACCTGGGCAAGATCGGCTCCGACTTCTACATCGCGATGGAGTACGTCGAGGGCAAGGACCTGCGCTCCCTGCTCAACGCCGCGCGCCAGCACGGCCTGCCGCTGCCGCTCGGCTTGGCGCTGTTGATCGCGGTGCGTCTCGCGAACGCCCTGGGCTACGCCCATCGCAAGCGCGACTTCGAGGGCACGGAGATGGCCCTGGTGCACCGCGACGTCTCGCCGCAGAACGTCCTCATCTCGTTCGACGGCGACGTCAAGCTCTGCGACTTCGGCATCGCCAAGGCGGTGTCGAAGGTGGGTCAGACGCAGATGGGCGCGCTCAAGGGGAAGCTGCAGTACATGTCGCCGGAGCAGGCGCGCGGCACCCAGGTCGACGCGCGCTCCGACATCTTCTCGCTCGGCGCGGTGCTGTTCGAGATGCTCACCGGGCAGCGGCTGTTCGACGGCGATTCCGAGATGTCGGTGCTGGAAGCGGTGCGGCAGGTGAAAGTGCGGCCGCCGAGCCAGGTGGTTCCGACCATCCCGCGCGAGATCGACGACATCGTGATGCACGCGCTGGCGGGCCGGCCGGAGGACCGCTTCCAGACCGCCGGCGAGCTCGAGCAGCGGCTGGAAGCCGTGCTGTACGCGCTCAAGCCTTCGCCGAGCTACAGCGACCTCGCCGCCTACGTGCGGCGCGTTCTCGAGTCGCCCCCGGCGGCCGGCGCGGCCACGGCCGCGCGGCCGCCGGCGCGGCCCGCCACCCAGGCGCCGCCCGCGGCCGCCCCCGCCTTGCCGTCCATGGCTGCTGCCACCGCCGCGGCCGCCGCCACTGCCGCGGCCGTTGCCGCCGGCGGAGCCGCGGGCGCGAGAGCATCGGCAGTGCCGTCCGCGGCGCCACCGCCGGCGGCCCGGGGCTCGGCGCCGGCGAC
>DATDGZ010000467.1:0-2420 GCA_036521795.1 Thermoanaerobaculia bacterium
GTAGAGCCGCCCACCAGGGGTGTCGGCGAAGGGATCGGGGACGAAGCGCGCGGCGGTCTCGGCAGGGCTCCCGACGTAGCCGCGCGCCAGGCCGTCGCCGCCGATCGCCAGCTCGCCGCGGACGCCGATCGGCGCCGGCCGCCCCGCGCGGTCGAGGACGTGGAGGCAGGTGTTGGCGAGCGGGCGGCCGATCGGCACGGCGAGGCAGTCGGCAGGGAGGGCGCGCACCGGGTGCCAGGACGCGAAGGTGGTGCTCTCGGTCGGGCCGTAACCGTTGAGCAGGCGCTCGGGGCCGCCGGCCGCCAGCACCCGTCGCACCCGTGTGGGGTCGACCGCCTGGCCGCCGACCAGCAGGTGGCGCACCCCGGCGAAGGCGTCGGGGACCTCGTCGGCGATCTGGTTGAAGAGCGCCGAGGTCAGGAACAGCGCGGTGATCCGCCGCTCACGGAGGTAGGCGGCGAAGCGCGGCGGCGAGAGGCGCGCTCCGGGCGGCACCTCGACCACGCGGGCGCCGCAGAGCAGCGCCCCCCAGACCTCGAAGGTGACGGCATCGAACGCGGGGTTGGCGACCTGCGCCACGCGGTCGGCCGGCCCCAGCGCCAGGTAGTTGCTGCCGAGCACCAGGCGCACCACCGCGCGGTGCGGCACGGCGACCCCCTTGGGCCTGCCGGTCGATCCCGAGGTGTACATCACGTAGGCGAGCTGCAGCGGATGGACCGCCAAGGTTGCCGTCGCGGCGTCGCCGGCCGCCGGCCGCTCGACATCCTCGAGGACGAGGACGAGGCGCGGCGGGACGGCCGCGGGCAGGCGCGGCAGCAGGCGTCGCTCGGCGACGACCACCGCGACCCCGGCGTCGGCGAGCATCGCCGCCAGCCGGTTGGGCGGCGATACCGGGTCGAGCGGCACGTAGGCGCCCCCCGCCGCGAGGATGGCGAGGGTGCCGACCACCATCGCTTCGAGGCCCGCGCAGCAGAGGCCGACCCTGATCTCGGGCCCGACCCCCCGCACGCGCAGCCGCCGCGCGGCGGCCCCCGCCCAGGCGTCCAGGGCGCCGTAGGTCAGCTCGCGGCCGCCGCACTCGACGGCCACCGCCGCGGCGGAGCGCGACGCCTGCGCCGCGAACAGCTCGGGGAGCGCGGCGCCCCGGGGGTAGTCCGAGGCGGCGTCGTTCCACTCCCGGAGGAGCTGGAAGCGCTCGCCCGCGGCGAGCCACGGGAGCTGGGAGAGCCGGCGCCAAGGGGACGCGACGCCCGCGGCGAGGAGGTTGGCGTAGTGCCCGGCCAGCCGCGTGATCGTCGCGGCGTCGAACAGCTCGGTGCTGTACTCGATCAGGAGCAGCGTGCGCCCGCGGCCGCGCACCGCCTCGAGCGTGAGGTCGAAGCGGGCGGTGCCGAGGCCGAGCGGCCGCCAGCGCAGCGCGAGCCCGGGCAGCTCGAGACGGTCCCAGGGAGCGTCATGGAGCGCGAAGACCACCTGGAACAGCGGCTGCTCGCGCCCGCTGCGCTCGAGCCCCGCCTCTAAGACCAGCCGCTCGAACGGCAGCTCCTGGTGGGCGAAGGCGGCAAGCGTCGTCTCGCGCGCCCGCGCCAGGCATTCGGCAAAGGGCGGATCGCCTGCCAGATCGGCGCGCAGCGGCAGGCTGTTGGCGAAGGGTCCGACCAACCCCTCGAGCTCCGTGCCGGCGCGGTTGGACACCGCCGTCCCCACCACCAGCTCGTCCTGGCCGCTGTAGGTGCCGAGCAGGGCCTGGAAGGCCGCGAGCAGCGCCATGAAGGGAGTGACGCCCGCGCCGCGGCAGCAGCCGTCGAGCCGCTCGGCGAGGCCGGCGGGGAGCGGGAAGGCGCGGCTCGCGCCGGCGAGCCCGCGCGCTCGCCGCCGCGGCCGGTCGGCCGGCAGCGCCAGCGCCCGCGGCGCCCCGGCCAGCTGCCGCCGCCAGTAGGCGAGGTCGCCGTCGAGATCGCCCTCGGCCAGCCGCCGCCGCTGCCGGTGCGCGAAGTCCGCGTACTGCAGCGGCGGCTCGTTCAGCGGCGACGCCGCGCCGCGCGCGTAGGCGGGGTAGAGGGCCGCCAGCTCGCTCGCCAGCACGCCGAACGACCAGCCGTCGAGCGCGAAGTGATGGCTCGCCAGCACCAGCCAGCTCTCCGCCGCGCCCAGGGCGAGCCGCCAGGCCCGCAGCCAGACGCCCTCGGCGAAGAGGAAAGGCCGGCGGGCGCAGGCGCGGCAGAGGCGCTCGGCCTCTTGGAGCCCGCGGGGCGGCGTCAGGCTTGCAAGGTCGACGACCGGCAGCGGCAGGGGCGCCGTGGCCGCGATGGCCAGCGCCGCCGTGCCGCCGGCTAAGGTGACCGTGACGGCGGCACGCAGCACCTGATGGCGGCGCACGATCTCGCCCAGCGCCCGCCGCAGGGCGCGGTGGTCGAGGC
>DATDGZ010000468.1:0-13781 GCA_036521795.1 Thermoanaerobaculia bacterium
GCACCGCGTACGGCCTGCCGGTCGGCCTCAGCTTCACCGGCACCGCCTGGAGCGAGCCGCGGCTCATCGCTCTCGCCTACGCCTACGAGCAGGCGGCCCAGGCCCGGCAGCAGCCGAAGTTCCTGCCCACCATGCCCCTGAGTGAACGGTTCAGCACGCGGCGGGCGCCGGCGAGCCCGCCGGCGATGTCCCCCCGCGTGGCGAACTGGCTCGACTCCCTGCCCGCGGGATCGCCAGTCCCGCGGCGTCTCGGTTATCTCTAGGTCCTCGCGGTTCTCCCGGGGCGGCCGGCTCGTCCGGCCGCCCTGCTCGCGTTCAGCCGGCGGCCTCCTCGGGGAGGCGCCGCCGGGTCGGCGGATCCGTGCATCAGCAGTAACAGCTGTACGGGCAGCCGGAGTTCTCGAAGCCAGTGCAGCCGGTGAGCGTGTTCTTGGTGCCGTTCCCTTCGGCGGCGCTCAGCTGCCGCGTCTCGAGCCGGTGCAGGGTGTCGCGGGTGAGCTTCAGCTTGAGCGCCTTCGTGATCTTCTTCATCGGATCTCCATGGGCCGAGCGCTCAGGCGCTCTGCCGATCGGCGGTTGGGGGTATTCCCATATGGACAGTGCGCGCCAAGGTCCAGGCAGGCCTGCCCACGGGTCGTAGCACTTCGGGGCGCTCTTTCGCAGCTCTGGCGAGGGGGGAGGTGTGGAGCGCTGCGTGCGGCGGAATGGATCGGAGGGATGAAGCGGCAGGCGGGCGACTGACAGCGGTCGCCCGCCTGCCGGGGATGGTTGGTGGTGGCTAGTGGACGCTCACCGTGGCGCTGGCGTGGTTGTTGATCAGGTTCGGGTCCGGCGTCGAGGCGATCGCGTCGACGTGGATCCCCACCGAGCCGGTGTGGAGCGGCACCACCCGGAACTGCAGCGTCTCGGTGACGCCGCTGCCGACGCTGCCCAGCTGCCAGATGCCGGAGGTGGGATCGAAGCTCCCCTGCGACACGCTGATGTGCGCGGCGTCGTACTTGGCGCCGCCGAGGATGACGTGGACGCGGGGGCTGTAGGAGGGATCGCCACCGGCGTTGGCGCCGTTGTTGTCGAGAGTGACGGTGAAGGTGACCCCCGTGCCGGCCTTGGCGCTGCTCGGGCTGGCGCTGGCGGTCACCGCCAGGTCGGCCAGGCGCGGCGCGTTCAGCGTCACCTGGGACGAGTCGTTCTCGGGGTTCGGGTCGATCGGCTTCGACGACGCGATCTGCGCCGTGTCGACGATCTCGCCGGTGCTGGTCACGGCCGCCGTGACGTGGAGGGTGGCGCTGGCGCCGACGCCGAGCTGGCCGACGGTCCACAGCCCGAGGTTCGGGTCGTAGGCGCCGCCGCCGTCATCCGAGACGTAGGTCAGGCCGTTCGGCAGCGCGTCGAAGACGACCACCTGGCGCGCCTTGTTGGGGCCGGCGTTGGATGCCTGGATGGTGAGAGTCACGGGCGTGTTGATCTTCGCCGCTGGCACCGTCGCCGGCGACACCGAGGTGGCGACCGAGACGTCGGCGAAGCGCGAGCCCTGCAGCGGCAGGACCTGCGCCTGCGTACCGCCGGCGTTGTGGGTGTGGAGCAAGAGGGCGCCCAGCGAGCCGTTGTTGATGTAGTTGCCGATGTTGAAGTTGGCGGGCAAGCTGGTGCCGTCGAGATCGAAGACGAGGAAGTTGCCGCCGAAGTCGAGGCCTTGCGCGGCATAGTTCCAGGTGAAGGGACCGTTCGCCTGGTCGTAGAAGAAGGTGGGGCCGCCGACCTGGACGCAGAGCGGCTGGAAGCCCGGGCAGGTCTCGACCTTCCACCGGAACGCGGTGCCCTTGAAGCCCAGGTCCTTCGGGCTGGCGCCGAGGAGAACGACGTTGTTGTTGAAAGCGCGGGTGTCCACGACGTTCGCCGGGAACAGGTTGACGAAGGTCTCGGGACCGAAGATCTTCCCCGACGAGAGGTCGAGGAAGGCGGTGAGGAAGACGTCCTGCCCGTTGGCGCCGCTATTGCCTCCGAAGTCGGCAGCGATCGTCCCCGGGTTGGAGCTGAACAGCACCTTGTCGAAGGTGCCGTTGTTCTGGGTGTCGATGTAGATGCTGAAGGACACGTCGTTGTGCGTCGACCACGGTCCCCAGGTGGAGACGCCGAACAGGATCAGGTCGTCAGGCTGGTCGTAGGCCACGCCGGCGTACTGGATGTTGGCGAAGGGCGGGATGGTGGGATCGAGCGCGTGGACGGCTTGCAGCTCGAATGGCGTCACGAGCGACACCTCGCTCGTGGGGAAATTGCCGTTGCACTGTCCGGCAGCCAGCGTTCCGGTACAGACGCCGATGCCGGAGAGCTGGATGGCCGTGGTGCCGGCACCGGTGCTGCCGGTCGAGATCGGGGCGGCGCCGGCCATCGCCGATGCGGCCACCGGCGCCGAGTAGAGCGGCACCCGCAGCTTGGTGGCCCCTCCCTGGCCGAAGGTGAGGTAGGAGCCCGCCTCGGTGAGGACGTGGCGCGGCAGGGCACCCAGCCCGAAGATCGGGTCTGCCTGGGTGGCCGACACGGTCGCGTCGGCGGTGTGGTCCATCTTGGTGGCGTCGGCCTTCATCTGCACCGCCACCTGGACGGCGGAGTCCGCCGGCACGCTGAGCGTCGCCTGGCTGGGATCGACCAGCGAGAAGGAGACGCCCGGGGCGACCGTGAGGTCGTCGACGCCGACGTCGAAGGTCGCCGTCTGCGAGCCATGGTTGACCACCCGCAGCTGCTTGACCCGATCGACGCTCGAGACCACCGCGCTGTCGAACCCGAGCGTGACGGTGCCCGGGTCGTCGTCGTTGAAGGCGGTCACGCTGTTCAGGGCCGAGCTCGGGACGTCGATGCGGCCGGCGCCGATGCGGCCGAGACCGTACTTGGTGGCGGCGTCCAAGCCCGAGGTGTTGATGCCCACCGTGACGTCGTGCACGGCGCCGTTCATCAGCAGGGCCTTGAGCTCTTCGACCGACCAGTCGGGGTGAAGCTGGCGCAGCAGGGCCATGGTGCCGGCGGTGTGCGGCGTCGCCATCGAGGTGCCCGACAGGACCAGCACCTGGCCGCCGGCGATGAAGCCGGTGGAATTGGGGGTGATGCAGCCCTGGGCGGCGCTGGTGCAGACGACGCCGGTCTGGGTCGAGGGGATGTTCAAGCCGGGAGCCGCGACGTCGGGCTTGAGGCCGATCGGGAAGGAGCCGCCGCCGCGCGGGCCGCGAGAGCTGAACGAGGCCAGCGTATCCGCCGCGCTCACCGTCCCCAGAGTGGCGTTGACGCCCGTCGCGCCGGCGATCGTCGTGCCGTCGGCGGTGTCGATGAACACCGACGGGATGGTCACGGGGGGCGAGACGCCGTCCGGACCCATGTTGATGAGGGTGGGGTCGCCAGCAACGTTGTTGAAGACGATGGCGGCGATGGCGCCGGCGGCCTGGGCGTTGGTCACCTTCGCCTGGAACTTGCAGATGCCGCGCATGATCAGCGCGATGTTGCCCTTGATCGCCGCGGCGTTCGTGTAGTTGGGATCGCACCCCTCGGCGGGCGTGCCGGTGGCCGACTGCACCTCGACCACGTTGCCGGTCTGACCGGAGGGTGGCGGCGTCGAGCCGCCGAAGCCGGCGGGCTGCGCCGCGTACGTGCCGGCGATGGAGGCCGGGGCGTTGACCACGACCGCCGCGGCCTGGACGCCGGAATCGACGCTCGCCGCCGCCGCGATGCCACGCTCTGCCACGCCCGGGCTGCCGGTGATGAAGTAGGTGTCGCCGCTGTTGCCCTGCGCGGAGACGACCGTGACGCCGACCAGCGCCGCCGCGTCGGCAGCCTGGGCGGAGGTGTCGGAGAGGCTGCCGAAGGGCGAGCCGAGCGACATGTTGATGACGTCGAGGTGATCGGAGAAGTCGCCGTCGCCGTTGGGATCGACCGCGAACTCGATGCCCTGCGTGGTCACGTTGGTGAAGCCGCCGCAGCCGAAGATGCGAATGGCGTAGAGCAGCGCGCCCGGCGCCACGCCCGGGCCGATGCGCAGCGAGCTGAAGGGCGTCGACGGGCCGTAGGGTCCGGTGTATGGCGTGCCGTCGCTCTGGACGCCGATGCCGGCGGCGGTGCCGGCGACGTGCGAGCCGTGGCCGAAGCAGTCCATCGGGTTGGGATCGGGCACCGGCGTGTTGGAGCCGTCGTAGGCGTCGCCGACGAAGTCGAAGCCGCCGGCCACCTTGGCGGTGGGGAAAGCGCCCTTGGTGGTGAACTTGCTGGTCGCCGCGGACTCGGCCTGGTAGTCGGCGAGCAGGCCGGTGCCGCCGAACATCGGGTGCAGGTAGTCGACGCCGGTGTCGATGATGCCGATGCGGACGCCGGTGCCGGTGATGGCCTCGGGCAGGCCCACGGTGTTGGCCCAGACTTGCGGCGCGCCGATGAACGGCACGCTGGTGGCGTTGACCGGATACTCGGGGGTGATCACCCGCACCCGCTTGACGCCGGGCAGCGCCCGGATCTGGTCGAGCTTCGACGGCTCGATGACGACCGCGACCGCGTTCATCACCCGCTGCAAGCGGAACAGCTCGCGGCCACCGAAGGGGGCGGCGGTCAGCGTCGCGCTCAGCTGGCGCTGGCGCGGCGCGAGCAGCGCGATCTTGGCCTTGGCGGCCCGGCGGGCGTTGGCAAGCGCCTGCGCCTTCGGCACCGACTTGTCGGCCAGCGCGGCGGCCCAGTCGATCGCCGCCGGCGGCTCGGCCAGCTCGACCATCACCGGCACCCGCGTGCCGATCGTGGTGCCGGCAAGCCGCGTGGCGGGCGCCGCGTGGGCGCCGCCGGGGCGCGGTGCGGCACCCCAGGGCGATGCGAAGCCGGCGGTGGCGACGGCCAGCGCAAGCACCAGGATTAGCGTCAGACGTAAGAGCTGCTGCGGAACTCGTGGCATGGGGCCTCCTCGTAAGGGCGAGTCGTCCCGGCGGCCCGGGGCCGTCCGGACTTTCAGGCCGGCGCCGACATGGCGCCGGACCACTGGCTGGAGCGGCGATGGGGCGAGAGTGGAGAGACTCCTTCCTTCCCTACCCGATCAAACTCTCTCAGGCATTTGCCGCCATCGTATCCTCAGCACCCCTTGAAGTTCAAGCGTTGGAGCGGAGAGGGCTCTAAGGGGGCGCGGGGTATCATATACCAAGACATGCTATGCAAGTAAAGCTCGCAGCGGCGGGCGCGCAGGCGCGGGCGGGCGCGGGCGCTCCCATGCGGAGCCCACCTGGGCAAGGCCAGACACGATCACTGCCTCGTGAGTACCCGGAGGGCTCGCGCAGGTTCAGATCCTCGTCACGGCCCTCCCCGCAGGCGGCGGTCGAAGAAGTCCGCGGCCGCGCGGTAGGAACGGACCCAGTCCCGCCACAGCAGCAGGTCGTGGATCTCGTCCGGGAAGATGAGCTCCTCCACCGTCACGCCGCGGCCGCGCAGCCGCTGGGCCAGGTCGCGCGTCTGGGCGAACGGCACGTTGCGGTCGTCGTCGCCGTGGATCAGCAGCACCGGCGAGCGCCAGGAGTCGACAGCCGCGTCCGGGGACGACGCGAACGCCAGCTGGTACGCCTCCCGGAGGTCCGGCGGCGCGGCGGGGGACGCCGCCGCGCCGTCCCAGCGCGGCAGGAAGAGCGACCAGTCGTGGACGCCATGGAAGTCCACTCCGGCGAGGAACAGGTCGGAGTTGCGCGCCAGGCCGAGCGCCGTGAGCAGGCCGCCGTAGGAGCCGCCCCAGAGCCCGATGCGATGCGGGTCCACCCCCGGCAGCTGCTGCAGGAAGTGAGCTCCCGCCACGACGTCGCCGTACTCGGCCGAGCCGCGCCAGGCGCTGTTCGGCGCCTCGCGGAAGGCCCGCCCGTACATGATGCCGAGGCGGTAGTTGACCGACAGCACGGCGTAGCCGCGGCTGGCGAGGTACTGATTCATCGCATAGGCGTTGTGGTAGTACTGCATGTAATGGAAGCCCAGCAGCATCTGCCGGACGGGCCCGCCATGGGTGAAGACCAGGGCGGGCATCGAGCCGCCGCCGGAGCTTCCGGGAGAGGAGGCAGCGCGCGGCAGGAACAGCTGGCCGTGAATCAGCAGGCCGTCCGAGCTCTTGAAGACCACCTGCCGCGGCACCACCAGCTCGCCGGCGGGGAAATCGGCAGGCAGGAGATCGGGGGCAAGGGGCACCCGGTTGCCGGCCGGCGCGGCGGCGCCGGCGGCGGCGGCGAGGCCGGACGCCGATCCCGAGCCGGGGCCGGCGGCGAGACGGTACGGAGCTGCCGGCGTGGTGGCGGCCGAGCCCAGGCAGAGCACCACCTTGCCGTCGACCGTCTCGACCGGCGACCACTCGATCCCCTCCCCCGCGGTGAGCACCCGCGGCGCGCCGCCGGCGACGCTCACCCGCCAGAGGTGGCGGCGGTCCTCGTCGGCGGGGTCCGCGCGGTGCTCGTTGGCCGAGTAGAGAACGCTGCCGCCGTCGGCGCTGAGCTCGACGTCCTCGACGTCGTAATCCCCCGGGGTCAGCTCGGCCGGCAGTCCCCCGGCCGCCGGGATGGAGTACAGGTGGTTGCGGCCGCCCTCGTTCTGCTCGGCAGCGAAGACGATGCGATCGCCCGCCGCGAAGAACAGAGAGTCGGCGGCGAAAGGTGACAACGAGCCCTCCGGACCGGCGGCGCCGCGCCAGATCTCACGCGCCTCGCCGCTCGCCGGATCGCCCAGCCACAGGCTCCATGGGCGCGGCCGCTCGGGGATGAGCGGCAGCTTCTCGGCAACCGACGGCTCACGGATGAAGGCGATGCGCGAGCCGTCGCGCGACCAGCGCGGCACCTCGTCGCGGTCGACGCTCGGAGCCAGGTAGACCACCCGCTCGGTGGCCAGCTCGAAGACCGCGATGTAGCTGTGATCGCCGCGGAGGAGGCGGAAAGCGAGGCGCTTGCCGTCCGGCGACCAGCGCTGCTGGGAAGCGTCGCCCTGCAGGGCGAGGAGCTGGTGGGCCGAGGCCGTCGCGCCGGAACGCTCCGTCGCCGCCGCCGCCGTCCGGGCCTCCACGCCACCAGCTGCAGCGCTGTCCGCGCCCGCCGTGGCTGCCGCACCCGCGGCCGGAGCCTCCGCCGGGGCCACCGGCGCCAGCCAGAGGTGATGCTTCGCCGTCCAGACCGCGAAGCGGCCGTCGGGCGAGACCTGGATGTCCTCGCAGCCTTCCTCGGCGCACCCCATGTCACCCAGCAGGCGAGGGGGGGCCCGACGAGCACCGGCCGCATCGCCGGCAGCCTCTCCGGACGCCGGGGCGGGCGGCACGGCCACGGCCCAGACCTGCTGCTTCGGCGCCTGCGCGCGGCTCGCCGGGTTGGCCGACTCGCCGGCCTCGTTGACTTCGGTGCCGCGGGCATAGAGGACCGTCTGGCCGTCCGGAGTCAAGCGCAAGCTGGCCAGCGGCTGGCCGTCGTCGCCCAGGTACCCGGTGACCTGGCGCGGCACCCAATCCGGTCCGTCCGCCACCCAGACGTTGCGCTCGCCGTGGCGATCCATCACCCAGGCCACGCGCTCGCCCTGGCGGGCTGCCGTCAGCTGCGAGGGGAACGGCGCGCCGAGCACCTGCTCGAGGCTGAACGCGGGGAAGGCGGGGCGCGCCGCGGCCGCCGCCAGCAACCCGGCGCAGGCGAGCGCCGGCACGAAGAGGACTCGCGTGGGCATTCCAGGTTCTCCCCTGATCGGTTCCGGAGCAGTGTAGAACGAAACGGGCGCGGCAACCACGCGCTCGGCCGGCGCATTTTCGTCGATGACCGCGGCGGCACCTGGCGCCGGCAACGCAATCCACTGCCCCAAGCGCGGTGGTGATGGAGGTCGGGAGGAGAAGCGGCCGGGTGGCAGGAGGGCGGCACCCCTCGACGATGGGAGGGGTGCCGCGGTCGGGGCGATCCCGCGGACCGGCGCCGTCCTAGCCCGCCAGAGATTCAACCGCGACGCGAGCGAAGCGCGAGAGCAGGAACGGCTCGACCGGGTACGAGGGCTGCTCACCCATCATGATCTCGGCGAGCATGAGGCCGGTGAGCGGCGCGGTGAGCACGCCGGTCCGAAAGTGCCCGCAGGCGTTCAGGTACCCCTGGAGACCTTCGACCGGTCCCAGGACGGGCAGCTCGTCCGGCGAGCCGGGACGGAAGCCCGACCAGACGCGCTTCACCTCCACGTCCGCGAGCGCCGGCACGGCCCGGACGGCGCCGGCGCACAGCGTCTGGATGGCGGTGAGCGTCACGCCGGAATCGAAGCCGGCCTCCTCGGTCGTGCTGCCGATGATCACCTCGCCGTGTTGCTTCTGCGCCAGGTAGCAGTCCGTCGTTGAGACGCATGCCGCGAGCAGCGGGGGGAGCGTCGCCGTGCACACGATCTGCCCGCGCACCGGCCGCACCGGGACCTCGACGCCCACCATCTCCGCGACCTGGCCGGCCCAGGCACCGGCGGCATTCACGACGATCCCCGTGGGCAGGCGTTCGGAGCGGGTCCGCACGGCGACGACCCGGCCGCGCTCGACCTCGATGCCGGTGACCTCCGTATGCGAGAGCAGCCTCGCGCCGTGGTGGCAGGCGCCGGCGCGCAGGGCGTCCGCCGTCCTGTACGGATTCACCTGGTCGTCGCCGTGGAAGCGGAGCGCACCCCGCAGCTCGCGCGTGAGCGCGGGCTCCGCGCCGGCGGCGGCCTCGGACGTGAGCCATTCGAGCTGCGAGCGCCGGCCGGGCCAGCGCTGCCTGAGCGATCGCGCGAAAGCCTCGTCGCCCTCGTCGTACATGAGGAAGAGGAGCGAGGTGGCCTCGAGCTCGATGTCCATGCCCGCGGCCTCGCGAAGCTCTTCCGCGAGCCGCGGGAACATCCCGTTCGAGCGGATCGCGAAGGCCAGGAAGCTCTCCGGCAGCTGCCCGGGGCCTTGTCCCGCTGCCGCGGCGCCGCTCGCCACCATCGCCTTGTGGAAGATCACGCCGCAGCCGAGGCCGGCCGACTCCCCCAGCGGCCAGAGACCGCCCGCGGACGCGGACGTCGCGCGCCCGGGCTTCGGCTGGTCGACGAGCGCCACCCGCAGGCCGCGCCTGGCCGCGTAGTAGGCCACCGCGCCACCGATGACGCCTCCACCGACGACGACGACGTCCGCGGAGCGACTCATCCCTGACTTCCGGCCGGATGCGCTGCGCGCCCTTGGGCGTCGCGGTTCCGATGCAGGTTCAGGTTCGCCAGGGCACCGACGGTCGCGGGCTTGATGGGCGGGCGCGGGTTGATCCGGCCCATCGCCTCCGGACCCTCGCCGGCGGCGTGCGCGAGGTGAAGGGCCATCGACGGCGCGCAATTGCGCCCCTGGCAGGGCCCCATGCCGAGGCGGGTCAACAGCTTGACTGCCTGCAGGTCGCGCGCACCGCGCTCGAGTGCTCCGTCGACCTCCGCGATGGACACCTCCTCGCAGCGGCAAGCCACCGTCTCCGGAGTGGCCAGCTCGGTCAGCCCGGGTCGCAGGCGCGAGATCTCGTCGAGCACCTCGCGCACCCGCGCCAGCGAGCGCAGGCGAGCGGCCGGCGGCGCACGCCGCCGATCGGCCTCGGCCGATCCCAGCATCCCTGCTTGCTCCGCGGCGGTGATGCCGGCGATCCGGCCTTCCTCGACCGCGACCAGGGCCCCGGCGACTCCCGCGCCATCGCCGGCGGCGAACACGCCGGGTACGGTGGTCTCCATGCGAGCGGTGCGCACGGGAGTCCAGCCGCCCAGCTCGTGCACGTACCGATGCCGGCAGCCCGCCAGCGCGGTGAGCTCGGTATTCGGCACGAAGCCGAAGCCGACGACGAGCAGATCGACGTCGATCCTCCGTGCGCGTTCACGGATCGGGCTCCACGTCTCGACATCGACCGGCCCGCAGGTGACCGCTTCCACCTCGCGCGCGCCATGAGCCGCGAAAACGGTCTGGTTGAAGCGCAGCGGGATGCCGGCCCGCCGGAGCGCCCGCCAGTGGTCCCAGGCATCCTTCAGCAGCCCCCGTTCGCCCCAGACCTTGCCGAAGGCGCGTGGCGACCAGGTCGGGCAGCCGGCCTCGGCGACGGCGACGACCTCGACGCCGGCCTGGTGCAGCTGGTTCGCGACGACGAGCAGCAGCGGGCCGGTCCCGGCCACCAGGGCACGCCGGCCAGGGGCCACCCGCATGGTCTTGACGAGCCCCTGGGCGCCGCCCGCCGTGAGCACCCCCGGGAGCGTCCAGCCCGGGAAGGGGACGGGACGGTCGTAGGCGCCGGTGGCGAGGACCAGCTGCTCGGCCGTGATCGTTCCGGATGCGTCGCCGGCCACCCATGCGACGTCGCTTCCCCAGATACCGACGACGCTGGTCCCCGGCCGCGCGTCGATGCCCTCGCCGGCCGCGGCGAGCTCGGCTCGGAGCGCCTCGCCGCGCGCGTGGTCGCGCCCGAGGCCGCGCGCATCGTGCACGCGAAAGCTGGCCGGCAGCTGCCGGTAGATCTGCCCGCCGAGCCCCGGTCCCTCGTCCACGAGCGTGCACGCGAGCCCCGCCCGCGCGGCTTCGATCGCCGCTGCCATGCCCGCCGGTCCGCCGCCGACGACGAGGAGCGGGACCTTCATGCGCCCGCCCGCCGCCAGGACCTCGACGCGGCGTCGGGCCATCGCCCCTCTCCCTGCTGCGTCTCGACCTGCATGCCGTCGCGTACGGGCGTCTGGCAGGTACGCACGTTCGGCCGGCGGTCGACGGTCATCACGCACTCGAAGCAGAGACCGATCCCGCAGTAGAGGCCGCGGGGCGCGCCGTGCCGCGCCGTGGTCCGGAGCACCCGGGTGCCGGCGGCGAGCAGGGCGGCGGCGACGCTTTCGCCCTCGAAGGCGCGCACCGGCAGGCCGTCGACCACGATCTCGACCGCCCGGCCACGCTGCAGGCCGTCCTCGACACGCCGGTCCATCGGCTCGCTTGCTTGCTGATGTTCCATCCTCATGCCTCATGCCTCCATCGAGCGGGAGACGATCACACGGAAGCGCCTCGAGCGTCAACCGGTTCGCGGCCTTGCCCAGGGTTGCCACCGGAACGTCACCGCGCCCCGGACCGCACCTCCAGCTCGATCGCCACCCGTGCGGGCGGCAGCACGCCGGCCAGCAGCAGGCTCTTGCCGGTCTGCGGGACGGTGACCGCGAGCGGCCGGACGCCGCCGACCAGGCCCTGGCGCAGGTCGTTCAATGCCGCCGACGGATCGCGAACGGGCGCGACCTTCCTGGGCTTGTCCAGGCTGAATCCCTGGAGATCGTTCTGACTGATCGTGTTACCGGTTCGGATCGCCTTGTCATCCAGCAGCGGCGACTCGGTGGTGACCGTGATCACGTCCTCGACGGCGGAGTCGAGCGTCAGGTCGATCTCCGTGGGGCGCTCCGGCGCCGCCACCCGGATGCCCGGCACCTGGATCGGGGAGAAGCCCCGCAGCTCCGCCTTCAGCTCGTAGACGCCGGCCGCCAGGTCCGGGAACGCGAACTCTCCCCTGGCGTTGGTCAACTGGATCTGGGGCGGCACCTGGTCCGAGGCGATCACCGTGACGCTGGCTCCCGGCAGGACGACGCCGCCCTGATCGACGACGCGGCCGTACAGGCCGGCAGGCGCCGGGCCGGTGTACGTGGGCGTGCGGCCTTGCTGGTTGCCGCTGCCGTTGTCGAAGTACGCAGCCGAACCGATGTAGATGCCCTGCTGGCCGCTGACATTGCCGCCGACGTTAACACCATCGACCAACACACCGGGAGTGGCCTGCAGGATCGTCCACGGATCTCTCGCGGTGGGCGGTCTCGCCCGATCCCCGGAGGCCTGGCCGGAGCCCGCCATCGCCTGGCTGCCCGCCGCGGCGGCAGCGCGGGGCGCCTCCGTCTCGGGCACCGGGCGCAGGTCGGCGGCGCGGAAGCGGTAGCGCGCGTTCTCGGGCAGCAGCAGGCGCCAGCGATGCTCGAGCACCGGCACACGGACCTGCGCCAGCTCGAAAGCGAGCTGCGAGCGTCCCTTCGCGACGACCTTGTCGAGCACCGCGACCACCTCGACCAGCCGCGCCCCGCCGGCGCCGAGCGGCACCGCGAGACCGGCGCCGGCGGCCAGCGGCCGCACCGGCTGGCCGTCGACGGCGGCGGACCACAGGGTGGCGCCGGCGGGCAGCGTGAGCGCCAGCGCCTCGCCCGCCTGGGCGAGCTCGAAACGGTCCAGGTGCAGCAGCGTGCCGTCGACGGTCAACAGCGTCGTGGTCAGGCGCCGGCGCACCACGGTCTCGAGCGCCGCGGCCTGCGGTGCGGTGATCACCTGGACCGCCGCCGGCGGCGACGGGCCGGCGGCGCTCCGCTCCTCGTGCCGCCAGGCCGCGATGACGTCGAGCTGCGCCAGGGTGTCGCCCAGCGTCCGCGGCAGATCGCCCAGGTCCACCCTCGCCCAGCTGGCCGCGGGTTGCGGCTCCATGCTGCCGGGCACGCTGGCCGCGGCGGCGAGGAAGCGGGCGCGAGGCGGCGGCTCGGGGGTGATCAGGCCGAGCGGCAGCAGGCCCGCGGTGACGGCAGGACGGCTGGTCAGCACCAGGAATCCGCTCCCCTGAAGCCGGCGCCGGCGATGAACCACGAGGCGGTTCCCCTCGACGACCGGCTGCACCTCCCCTTCGTCGGTGCCGGCCCGCTCGACCTCGAGGCCGGGCGGCAGGTCGACCACCAGGTCGGCGAGCCCGCCGCGGGTCACCTCGTAGAGCACCACGTCGTGGCGGCGCAGCCCTTCCGGCCGCAGCTGCAGCAGGGTGACGACGTCGTCCTGGGCCAGCAGCGCCGCCGTCTCGTCGCCGGCCACCTGGCGCCGCAGCGACAGCACCGGCTCGAGGCCGCGCCCGGCCGACAGCCGCAGGTGCCGCCGGCCGCCCTCGACGCGGTCCTCGACCACGACCGTGCCCGGGCACTCCCAGGCGAGGCCGGCGGGCAGAGCGATCTCCAACACCGCGACCGGCGCCACGATGGGCGTCAGCGTCACGCGGCTCTCGCCGTGGACGCTGGCGAACCGCGCCCGGCTGCGGGCATGCACCGTGTAGCGTCCGGGCTCGGCAGCCACCAGGTAGAGGCCAGGCGTGGCGGCGCCGCCGCCGTCCACCATGGCGGAGGTCGTGGCGGTCGTGGTGGTCGTGGCGGTCGCGGCCGGGCCCGCCGCGGCGGCGGCATGCGACCTGCCCGCGGCTCCGGCGCCACCGGCCCCGGTGCCGGCGGCGGGTTGCACCTCGACCGCCAGCGCCACTCCCGCCAGCGGCAGGGCCAGCCGAGATTGCGGATGCCCCTGCACCAGCACTTCGAGCTCGGACACCAGGCGGGCCTCGCCTTCGCCGGCCGCGCCGGCACGCCCGCTCCCGTCGCTCCCGTCGCTCCCGCCGATCCCATCGATCTCGACGGTGGTCCGCTGCGCCACCACCTCCGCGAGGGGCGGTTCCTGGCGGAGCTTGGCCGCCGCCCGCGCCCGCTCCGCGCGCTCGGCGCTCTCGGTGAGGGCGAGGTAGTCCGCGAGCGCCAGGCTGACCTCGCCCGAACGCGGCGCCACGGGCGCCGCCGGCGGCTGCGCGGCCGCGGGCCCCATCACCGCGAGCAGCGCCGCCAAGGTGAGCAGCGCGGCCGGCGCGAGGCGGGCCGCCGCGGGCGGCGCGGCTGCTGGAACTGGAAGAGGCGTCGAGCGAGAGCGGCTCAGAACCATGGCTCTTTCTCCTTCCTGGCGGCAACGTGCAGCACGAGGGGCGCGGGGTTGGACGACAGCGCGCTCCAGGAGGCGGCGACGA
>DATDGZ010000469.1:0-9399 GCA_036521795.1 Thermoanaerobaculia bacterium
GCGAGGCGCTCCCGTCCAGGCGGCGAAGGCGCGCGCCAGCGCCGCCAGCAGCAGCTCCTCGGTGCGCGTTCGGTAGGCCCGTCCCGCGTCCTGCAACAGCTGCCGGGTCTCACCGGCCGAGAGCGCCGCGCGCGTGCTGGCCTCGCTGGCGACCAGGCCTGCCCAGCGTGGACCGCCGGGCCGCGTGGCGGCCGGTTCGGCGGCCGGGGCCGGAGGCGGCCGATCGACCGGCAGCGGCACCGCCACCTGGCGTTCCGGCGCCTGCCAGAAGGCCAACTCCTCGGCCAGGCGCGGCGATCCGGCCCACTCCGCCAGCAGCTCGCTCCAGCGGCGCAACGACGTCGTCTTGGCCGGCAGGCTGACGGCATCCCCCGCGGCCAGCCGCGTGTAGGCCGACTCGAGGTCCTCGAGCAGCACGCGCCAGGACACCCCATCGACTGCCAGGTGGTGGATCGCCAGCTGCAACCGGCCCGGGCGGCCGGCCCCCAGCGGGAAGGCGACGGCACGCAGCAGCGGTCCCGCCGCGAGATCGAAGCTCGCTTGCACCGCCGCCACCGCCGCCGCGAGCGCGGCCGGCTGGGCCGCCGGCGGCAACCGGGCGAGGTCCACCCACGCCACCGGCGGTCCGCCTCCGGCGGAAGCCTCCGCGGCCTCCGCGATGCGCAGGCGCCACCGGCCGGGGTCGCCCTCCGGGTAGCCGTCCGCCGGCTCCGCCCGCAGCCGCAGCGCATCGTGGTGGACCAGCAGCGCGCCGACGGCCCCGGCGAGCAGCCGGGGCGCGAGCGGCTCGCGCGTCTCGAGGAGCAGCGACTGGTTGAAGTGCCAGGGCTCCTCCAGCTCCTGGGCGAAGAACCACGCGGCGGCCGGCGTCGGTCCGAGCGGACCCGTGACCGGACCCTGCTCGGCGGCCACCATCCCGGCGCCGCCGTCGAGCGCCGCCGCCAGCCGCGCCACCGTCGGATGATCGAACAGCTGGCGCGGCGCCACCCGTAAGCCGGCGCGACTCGCCTTCGACACCACCTGCAAGGTGAGGATCGAGTCGCCCCCCAGCTCGAAGAAGCTCTCGTCCACTCCCACTCGCTCGACGCGCAGCACCGCCGCCCAGATCGCGGCCAGCTCCCGCTCCACCGGCGTGCGCGGCGGCACGTACTCGTTGGCGCCCGGCGCCGCGCCCGGAGCCGGCAGCGCCTTGCGGTCCAGCTTGCCGTTGGCCGTCAGCGGCAGGCGCGGCAGCACCACCCAGGCGGCCGGCAGCATGTACTCCGGCAACCGCTCGCCGAGGAAGGCCCGCAGCTCCGCGGGCGCCGGCGGCGCGCTGCCATCCCTGGCCACCAGGTAGGCGGCCAACCGGCGGTGGCCGTCCTGCTCCCGCACCTCGACCACCACCTCGCGCACCGCCGGGTGGAGCGCCAACGCCGCTTCGATCTCGCCCAGCTCGATGCGGTAGCCGCGCACCTTGACCTGGGTGTCGGCGCGTCCCAGGAACTCCATGACGCCGTCCGGCCGCAGGCGCACGCGGTCGCCGGTGGCGTACAGGCGCTCGCCCGGCTGCTCGCCGAAGGCGCAGGGCACGTACTGCGCGGCGGTCAGTCCCGGCTCCTGGGCGTAGCCCGACGACAGGCAGTCGTCGCCGCCGATGTACAGGTCCCCGGCGACGCCGATCGGACAGGGGTTGCCGTCGGCATCCAGGATCAAGTAGCGGGCGTCGTCGATCGGCCGGCCGTAGGGGATGCTCGCCCAGGCCGGATCGACCTCCCGCACCGGGTAGAAGTTGGACCAGACGGTCGCCTCCGTCGCGCCCCCCAGGCTGACGAAGCGCGCCCGCGGGAACGCCTCGCGCACGCGGTCGGGGAGAGTCACGGGGATCCAGTCGCCGCTCTGGAAGACCAGCCGCAGCGGCGGCGGCCAGCCCGGCGCGCCGGGCGCCGGGAAGAAGGGCGCCAGCTGCTGCAGCGCCGCGGGCGCCGAGTCCCAGAAGGTGATCGGCTCGCGGCAGAGGATGCGGACCTGCGCCTCGGGGTCCCGGAGCTCCGCGGCGGAGGCGATGCGCACCGTGCCGCCGGCGGCCAGCATGCCGAAGACGTCGTAGACCGAGAGGTCGAACGAGAGGGCGGTGATGAACAGCAGGCGGTCGCCGCGACCCACGGCGAAGGTGCGGTTCACCCACTCGATGAGATGCACCGCCGGCGCATGACGGACCATCACCCCCTTCGGCGTGCCGGTCGAGCCCGAGGTGAAGATGATGTATGCCAGGTCGTCCGGGCCGCACCGCGGCGGCAAACCGCTGCCCGGCAGCGTCTCGAAATCGCCGGCCAACCAGACCGCCGTGGCCCGGCTGGCGGCCGGTGCGCCGGCGCCATCCATCGCCGGCCGCTGACCTGGGTCGACACAGATCACGTGGGCCAGGACCGGCACGGCAACCGCGCGCTCGGAGATCGGTGGGCCGGCTGTGACGCGCGGGCCGGTTGAGCCACTCGATCCAGCCGCGCCAGGCAGATCCGCGGCGCCAGCCACGCTCAGCGCGCTCAGCGCCTCGATCCTCGCCGCCTGGGTCACGACGTGGGCGATCCCCTGGCTGGCCAGGATCCAGCACACGCGCGCGGCCGGCCAGCTGAGCTCGATGGGCACGTAGGCGCCGCCGGCCTTGTGGATTGCCAGGGCCGCCACCACCATCTCGGCCGAGCGCTCGAGGTGGACCCCGACCAGGGTGCCCGGCCCGACGCCCACCGTCACCAGCAGCCGTGCCAGCTGGTTGGCCCGCGCGTCGAGCTCGCCATAGGTCCAGGTCCGGTCGGCGAAGACCAGCGCCGGGGCGCCCGGGGCGCGCGCCGCCCAGGACTCGAAAGGCTGGTGCAGGCATCCGGCAGTCGCCGGTGCGTAGCCGGGCTCCCGCGCCGCCGGCATCGCGATCCCCGCCCCCGGCGCCGCCGGCGCCTGGCGCGCCGCGCGCGAGTGCTCGGTCCTGGTGTCGTTCCACTCGCGCAGCAGCTGCTGGCGCTCGGCCGCCGAGACCAGTGGCAGGTCGGCCAGCCGGCGGTCGGGAGCGGCGCCGGCCATCGCCTCGAGCAGCGTCTCGAGGTGGCGCAGCAGGCGCAGCATGGCGGCGGCGCCGCAGCGCCCCGGCTCGTAGCCGATGCGCAGCAACAGCTCGTTGCCGGGCGACGCCGTCAGGGTGAGCGGGTAGTTGGTGCGCTGGAAGGTCCCGGAGTGGGTCATCTCGAAGGCCGAGTCGGCGGTGAAGCCCTCGAAGACGACGATGCTCTCGAACAGCGGCAGCTGGCGCGGCACCGCGCTCCACCCCAGCACCTGCTGCAGCGGGCTGTGCTCGAAGCGGCGCAGCTCGAGGCCGCTCGTCTGCAGCTCCCGGAGCCAGGCCCCGAGCTCCGCCGCCGCCGGCACCCGCACCCGCGCCGGCAGGGTGTTGATGAAGCATCCGAGCATCGAGTCCACGCCCTTGAGCGCCAGCGGGCGGCCCGACACCGTCACGCCGAAGACCACGTCGCGGCTGCCGCCGTAGCGGCAGAGCAGCAGCGCCCAGGCCCCCTGCACCAGGGTGCTCGAGGTCAGGCGGTTGCGCTGGGCGAAGGACTTCAGCCGCGCCGTCGCCGCGGCACCCAGCCTGGTCAGCCGCAGCTCGTACGCGGCCTCGGCATCCCCTCCGGCCTTGCCGCCGGCCAACCCGCCACCCCGCCCGCCTGGCGCCCCGCCGGCCAGCCCTGCGGCCAGCCCTCCGATCGGACCGTCGACGCCCAGCGGCGTCGCCTCGGCGAACCCGGCGAGCACGCGCCGCCAGTACGCCTCGGCCTCGGCGAGGTCTTGCTGCCGCAGCCAGAGGATGTAGTCCTTGTAAGGGCGCCGCGGTTCGAGCCGCGCCGCCGGTCCGCCCGCCGCCGCTTGGTAGACGGCGAGGATCTCGCGCATCACCAGGCCCGCGGACCAGCCGTCGAGCAGCAGGTGGTGGTAGCTCCACACCACCCGCCAATCCTCGTCGCCGAGCCGGATCAGCCCCAGCCGCAGCAGCGGCGGCCGCGAGAGCTCGAAGCCGCGCCGCCGGTCCGCCGCCATGTACTCGGCCAGCCGCTGCCGCTGCTCGGCGGCGGGGAGCCCACGCCAGTCCTGGCGGTCGACCGGCAGCTCGGCCCGGCGGTGCACCACCTGCACCGGCTCTTCGAGGTCCTCCCAGAGGAAGGCGGTGCGGAGCACCGGGTGGCGATCGAGGGCCTGCTGCCACGCGTGCTCGAACGCCGCCGGATCGAAGCCCCTGCCGTAGGCGGGGCAGAACTGCTCGAAGTAGACGCCCGTCTCCGGCGCGTAGAGCGTGTGGAACAGCATGCCATGCTGCACCGGCGACAGGCGGTAGATGTCGGCGACGTTCTCGAGGCTCATGCCGGCTCCGGCTCCCTGCTCCCTGCCCGCCTACTCGGCCGCCAGCGCCAGCACGGGATCGAGCCGCGACGCCCGCCGCGCCGGCAGCCAGCTGGCGACGATCGCCAGCGCCACCAGCAGCAGCGCGCCGCCGGCGAAGCTCCCGAGATCGGTGGCGCTGACGCCGAACAGCAGGCTGGCGGCAACCCGCACCAGGGCCAGCGCCGCCACCAGGCCCAGCGCCACTCCCAGGCCGGCGAGCAGCAGCGCCTGCCCCAGGACCAGCCCCAGCACGCTGCCGCGCCGTGCCCCGAGCGCCATGCGGATGCCGATCTCGCGGCGGCGCTGCGCCACCGAGAAGGCGGTGACGCCGTAGACGCCGACCATCGCCAGCGCCAGCGCCACCACCGCGAAGCAGCCCAGCAGCGCGGTGTAGAAGCGGCGCCAGGCGGTGGTGATCGCCACCTTCTCGTCCATGCTCTCGACCCGGAACACCGCCTGGTCGCGGTCGATCTCGCGCACCGCCGCGCGCGCCGCCGGCGCCATCGCGGCGGGATCGCCGTTGGTGCGGATGACGACGTACTGGAACAGCCGCGGGTACTGCGCGAGCGGCGCGTAGACGTGCGGCGGCGAGTCGGCGTCGAAGGAGACGTGCTTGACGTCGCCGACGACGCCGACGACGGTGCGCCACTCGCCGGCCGAGTCCTGCCCGGTCATCTTCAGCCGCTTGCCGATCGGGCTCATCCCCGGCCAGAAGCGCTTCGCCACGCTGCGGTCGACGATCGCCACCGCCTGCGCCTGGTCGTTGTCGAGCGGGGTGAAGAAGCGCCCCTCGGCGAGCGGCGTGCCCATGGTGCGGAAGTAGTCGGGGCTGCATATCCGCCAGGCCGCCTGCGGCGCCGGCTGGCCAGGCTCGAGCGCCAGCCCCTCGATCTCGAGGTCCCCGGTCTCCTGCACCTTGCCGAGCGGCACGGCGTTGACGGTGGCGGCCGAGACCACCCCCGGCAGCGAGTCGAGGCGTTCGACCAGGCGGTTCCAGAAGGTCACCCGCTGTGTCTTGTCGGGATACTTCGGCGCCGGCAGGAAGAGCTCGAGGGTGAGGACGTCGTGGGGGTTGTAGCCGGGGTTGATCCGCGCCATGCGCACGAAGCTCTGCACCAGCAGGCCGGCGCCGACGAGCACCATCAACGCCACCGCCACCTCCACCACCACCAGCAGCCGCCGCGGCAGCTGCCGCTCGGCGCCTTCGGAGCCGCCGCGGCCGCCCTGCTTGAGCGAGCACAGGAGATTGCCGCGCAGCGCCTGCAGCGCCGGCGCGAAGCCGAAGAGCACGCCGGTGAGCACGGTCACTGCCAGGGTGAACAGCAGCACGTTGGCGTCGATCGACACCTCGTCGAGGCGCGGCAGCTTGGCGATGTTCATGCGCGCGGTCAGGCGCACACCCCAGGCGGCGAGCACCAGGCCGAGCGCGCCGCCGGCGAGCGCCAGCAGCAGGCTTTCGACCAGGAACTGGCGCAGCAGCGCCGGGCGGCCGGCGCCGAAGGCGATGCGGACGGCGACCTCGCGGTCGCGGGTGGTGGCGCGAGCCATCAGCAGGTTGGCGACGTTGGCGCAGGCGATGAGCAGCACCAGGGCGACCGCGCCGCCGAGCAGCAGCAGCGCCGGCCGGCTGTCGCCGATGACCTCGTCGCGATAGGAGGCGAGCTTCATGCCGTAGCCGCTGCCGGCGGGATAGGACTCGGGATGGTCGCGCGCGAACTGGCTCGCGATGGTGTTGAGCTCGGCCTGCGCCGCTGCCGGCGCCAGCCCCTCGCGGGGGCGAGCATAGACCTCGTAGTTGCGGTTGTCGCGCTTCGGCTGCGCGGCCTGGTCGATGGTGAGCGGCAGCCAGAGGTCGCGCCCCTTGCGCCGGAAGTAGAAGCCCTCGGCAGTCACGCCCACCACGGTGTAGGGCTGGCTGTCGATGATCACCTTGCGCCCGATCACCCCTGGATCGGAGCTGAAGTGGCGCTGCCACAGCTCGTGGGAAAGGATGGCCACCTGGTCGCGGCCGGGCCGCTCCTCGTCAGGCAGGAACCAGCGGCCGAGCCCCGGCGACACGCCGAGCAGCCGGAAGAGATCGGGCGAGACGTGGACGGTCACCAGCAGCTCCGGGTCGCCGTCGCCGGTCAGGCTGGAGAGCCCGGGACGGGTGGCGGCGAGCTCGGCGAAGCTCTTCGCCTGCTCGCGGAGGTCGAGGAACTCGGGGATCGAGAAGTCTTCCTTCGGGTCGTTGTTGGCCAGGAACTGGTTCCAGACGATGAAGATCCTCGCGGCGTCGCGATAGGGCAGGCCGCGCAGCAGGACGGCGTTCTCGAAGCTGAACACGGCGGTGGTGGCGCCGATGGCCAGCGCCAGGCAGAGGATCGCCGCCGCCGAGGAGCCAGGGCTCCTGGCCAGCATGCGCAGGGCGAATCGCAGGTCCCGGAGCAGCTTCTCCATCTCGATCTCCTGTAGGGCGGCCGGCGGTGAGTCGCGCCGCGGTCAGCCGGCGCCGGCCAGCTTGGACAAGACCTTCTCCAGGTCGGCGGCGCTCACCCCGGAGTCGGCGAAGGCGTCCTCGGGGGCAGCCCCCCCGGCGGCAGCGGCGGCGGCAGCGGCGGCGGCCGCCGCGCCCGCCTCGGCTTCCACCGGCGTTCCCGCGGGCGGCGGCGCGGCCGGAAGAGGCAGCTCGATGTCCCCGGCACCGGTGCCGGTGCCGGCGGGCAGCAGCGCCGCCAGCTCGGCGATGGTCTGGTGCTCGAAGAGCTGGTCGGGCGACAGCTGCAGCTGCATCTCGTTGGCGCGCGCCACCACCTGGATGCCGACCATCGAGTCGCCGCCGAGATCGAAGAAGTTGTCGTGGATGCCCACCTCGTCGATGCCCAGGGCGCCCTGGAAGATCGCGGCCAGGCGGGTCTCGACCGCGGTGCGCGGCGCGGCATAGGCGGTCGAGAGCGGCGGCCGGGGGTGCGAGGGGCGGGCCGCTCCCGCGCCGCCCGCGCCGCGGCCCGGACCCGCCTTCATGCCGGACGAGTCGAGGTCGCGGACCTGCGCCATCATCGCCGCGAGGTCTTTCGCCGAGACCGCCACCTGCGGCAGGGTCCGGCCGCGGTCCAGCACCCGCCGCAACGCCTCGACGCCCTCGCGCGACAGGATGCCCTCCGTGAGAACGGCGCCGGGGTACTGGGGCTTTGCGGCGGCGGCGGCGGCGGGCACGGTCGCCGCCGTCCCCTGAGCCGCGGCCGCCGCGGCCGCTGTGCCCTCGACGCTCGGCGCCTTGGGCTTCGCGGCGGCCGCCGGCCGCGCGAACGCCGCCGCCGCGTCGATCCGCTTGAGCACGAAGCGCTCGATCTCGACCAGCGGCTCGCCCTGCTCGTCGAGCAGGGTGACGTCCACCGCCACCGTCTCCTTGCCCGCGCCGCCCTCGCCGGCCTCGCGGACCCAGCTGAGGATGCGGGAGGGCAGCGGCCGCCACTGCACGACGCGGCGGTAGGACAGCGGCACGTGCGTGCCCTCCGCGAAGAAGCCGACCAGCCCGGTGGCGACGTCCAGCAGCGCGGGGTGCAGGGCGAGCCGCGCCAGGTCGCCCGCGAACTCCGCGGGCAGCTCGAGCGTCGCCAGCCACTCGCCGTCGCCCACTTCCACCTTGCGCAGGCTCTGCCAGCGGGCGCCCCAGAAGATCGGTCCTTCGCCGGCGCTCATCAGCGGTCCATCCGGCACGATCTCGCGGACACCGCAACGCTGCCGGATGGCGGCGACGTCGAGCGGCGGCGGCGGCGCGGCGGTCATGCCGCGCACGCGGCCGCGGGCATGGACCTGCCAGAGGGCCGCGTCGCCCTCGCCCCGGATGACCGCAGCTGGGGCAGCGGGAGTGGCCCCGGCGACCCCGGCGACCCCGGCGGTCGGCGGCTGGCTGGAGATGCGGAAGGCGAAGCCGGCCGGCTCCTTGGTGAGCGCCAGGCGCACCGTGCGGCTCTCGGCGTCGTCGAGCATCAGCGGCGTCAGGAACAGCACCTCGCGCAGCTCGGCCGCCGGCGCGACCTGCGCCTCGAAGGCGGCGGCGTGATGCTCGAAGGCCGCCCGCGCCATCTCGAGGTAGCTGGTGCCGGGCAGCGCCGGGCGGCCCAGGATCTTGTGCTCGGCGAGCGGCCAGTGGCGGGCGGCGCTGAAGTCGGTCTCGTACACCGCCTCCTCCGCGGTCTCGCGCTCGCAGCGGTCGAGCAGCGGATGGACGTCGAGGCGCTCGCCGGCGGCCGGCGCCGCGGATTCGGGGCGGGGGCCGCCCATCATGCCGCTCGCCACCGCCATCCCGACCTCTTCCCAGGCGCCCCAGTTGATCGACACGGTGGGCGATCCGCCGGCCGCGGCCGCCGCGTGGGCGAAAGCGTCGAGGAACGAGTTGGCGGCGCAGTAGTCGACCTGGCCGAGGCCGCCGGCCAGTGCGATGGTGGACGAGCACAGCACCATGAAATCCAGCGGCGTGCCGCGCAGCGCCGCCTCCAGGCAGCGGGTGCCGCGCCGCTTCGGCGCCAGCACGGCGGCGGCGATGTGTGGGGCCTTCAGCTGAATCACGCCACCGCCGGCCAGGCCGGCGGCGTGGATGACGCCGTGGATGGCACCGAAGCGCTCGCGCACCGCCGCCACCGCCGCCTCCACCTGCGCCGCATCGGCCACGTCGCAAGCGATCACCAGCACCTCGGCGCCGGCGCTCTCGAGCTCCTGCACCTTGCGGATGCGCTGGCTGGTGCGGTGGCGCTCGCCGTGCTCGGCCACCCAGATCTCCCAGTCGCCGCGCGGCGGCAGCGCGGTGATGCCGAGCAAGGCGAGCTTGGCCTGGTGCTCGCGGGCCAGGAACTCGGCGAAGGTGAGACCGATGCCGCCCAGGCCGCCGGTGACGAGGTAGACGCCGCCGGTCCGCAGCCGCAGCCGCTCGGGCGGGCAGGCCTCGATGCGCGCCGGCTCGAGCTCGCGCGCCAGCCGCTGGTCGCCGCGCAGCGCCACCACCGCGTCGGC
>DATDGZ010000470.1:0-6076 GCA_036521795.1 Thermoanaerobaculia bacterium
GTAGAGGACGGCCTCGTAGATCCCGCGGCGGCGGCGTTCGGACAGCACGCGCGCCTCGATGTTCAGGCTCTCGGGGAGGAACTGCGCTTCGACCCGGGTGGACGCCGGCTTGCCGTCCTTGTCCTTGTACCACTCGCGGAAGGGAACGGTCAGCACCGGGCCGCCCACCGTCTGCGTTCCTCCCCAGGTCCCCGCGACCTCGTTGATCGCATGGGTTCGCCGGCTCTGCCGCTCGGCGATCAGGGAACCCACCATCCCGAGCGGGACGAGCAGGACCAGGATGAGCCCCCCCATGATCAACAGCTTGAACATCGACGAGTCCCGCCACCTACGGCCTTCGCGCTCGGACATCTTTCGCTCCTCCCTGGGGTGCAGTAGAGCGCGCCGCCGCGGCCTCATGCGGGCAGGAAGTGGTCAGGGTGCGGGCAGATTGCGGCGAAATCGTGGCGGCCGGCCGCGGCGGGGCCGTGTACGCCCAAGATGCGCTAGATTGAGTGGATGCCGCCCCCGACCGGCCCGCTGATCGCCCTGGTGGACGACGAGGCGAGCCTGCGCGAGACCGTGGCGTTCGCCCTCGGCCGCGAGGGGTACCGCGTCGTGCAATTCGCCGATGGGCTCGCCGCCTGGCGGAGCTTCGAGCAGACCCTTCCCGACCTGGCCGTGCTCGACGTCCTGATGCCGGAGATGGACGGCCTCGAGCTCTGCCGGCGCCTGCGTTCGCTCTCCGAGCGGCTGCCCATCCTCTTCCTCACCTCGCGCGACGAGGAGCTCGACCGTGTCCTCGGGCTCGAGCTGGGGGCCGACGATTACCTGTGCAAGCCGTTCTCGATGCGCGAGCTCGCCGCCCGCGTCAAGGTCCTCCTGCGGCGGGCCAAGATGCGCGCCGAGCCGGAGGCTTCAGGCGCCGGGCGGCGCCTCGAACGCGGGCGCCTCCGCCTCGACCTCGACCGCTACCAGGCTGTGCTCGCCGAGGTGCCGATCGCCCTCACGGTGACCGAGTTCACCCTGCTCCACGCCCTCGTCCTCCACCCGGGCCACGTCAAGACACGCGCCCAGCTCATCTCGGCGGCCTACCCCAACGACGCGTACGTGAGCGACCGCACCATCGACAGCCACGTCAAGCGGCTGCGCCGCAAGCTCACCGGCGCCGATCCCTCGTTCTCCCCGATCGAGACCGTGTACGGGCTGGGCTATCGCTGGGGCGGCGCCGCATGAGGCCCTTTTCCCGGCTCTCGCTCCGGCTCCTCGCCTTCAACCTGCTGCTGGTCTTCCTGCCGGTCGCGGGCCTGCTCTATCTCGACGTCTACGAACGGCAGCTGCTGGCGGCGCAGGAACGGGGGATGGTGCAGCAGGGACGCGTGCTTGCCGCGGCCCTCGGCGGCCGCTCCGCGATCGATCCGCACGCGGCCGCGGCCCTCCTCGATCGGCTCGACCGGCGAGTCGAGTCCAGGCTGCGGGTGGTGGACGCGAGGGGCGCGCTGCTCGCTGATTCCAGCCGGGCGGCGGCCCCGGCCTCCATGGCGCTCCCGGCGGTGCCCGACCGCATGGGCGCTCGCCTGCGGTCCGCCCGCTCGACTCGCGACAGCCTGCTCTACCGCTTCGGCGCCGCGCTCTACCGGCTCTGGGAGGGGCGCTTCGTGCCGCTGCCGCCTGGCCGCGAGGCCGACAGCTACTACCGCACCGGCCGGCCGCTGCTCGGCCCCGAGGTGCGGGCCGCCCTCGCCGGCCGCTACGGGGCGGCGACCCGCCCGAGCGGCGCGGGCCAGCGCGGGGTCACCCTTTACAGCGCGGTGCCGGTGCGCGACGCGCAAGGCGGGGTGGCCGGCGCGGTCCTCGTCTCGCAGTCGACCCTGCAACTGCGCGCCGCCCTCGCCGGCGTGCGGCTGGGCATCTTCCGCGTCTTCCTCTGGTCCCTGCTCGCCGCGGCCGTGCTCTCCTTCCTGGTCGCCGCCACTCTCACGCGGCCGCTCCAGCGCCTCGCCGACGAGGCGCGGGCGCTGACCGACCGCCGCGGGCGTCTCCTCGGCAGCTTCCGCGGCTCGGCGCGCCGGGACGAGATCGGCGACCTGGCGCGGGCGCTCGAGGAGCTGACCGGCCGCCTCGCGCGCCACCTCGGCTTCATCGAGTCGTTCGCCGCCGACGTCTCGCACGAGTTCAAGAACCCGCTCGCCGCGATCCGCGGCGCGACCGAGCTGCTGGCGGAGGTCGAGGACCCGGCCGACCGGGCGCGCTTTGGCGCTCTCTGCCAGCGCGAGCTGGCGCGCATGGAGCTGCTGCTCACCGGGCTGCGCGAGATCACCGGCATCGACGCCCACCTCCCGGCGGAGCCGGCCAGGTCGGTGGACCTCCAGGCCCTGGCCGCCGAGTTGGTCGAAGGCCTGCGGGTGCGCGACGGCGGCGAGGGCCCCCGGATCGTCCTCGCCGGCCAGGACGGGCCGCTCCTGGTGCGGGCCTCGCCGGAGCGGCTGGCCCAGCTGCTCGACAACGTGCTCGACAACGCGCGCAGCTTCTCGCCGCCGGGAGGAACCGTGACCGTGGAGCTGGCGCCGGCGGGCAACGGAGCACGCATCCGCGTCGACGACCAGGGTCCGGGCGTGGCCGCGGCCCACCGCGAACGGATCTTCGATCGCTTCTTCAGCCACCGGCCGGGCGATCCGAAGGGCCAGCACGCCGGGCTGGGACTGGCGATCGCGCGGGCGATCACCGAGGGCTACGGGGGGACCATCCGCGCCGGCGACAATCCCGGCGGCGGAGCGCGCTTCGAGATCTGGCTCCCGGCCTGAGCGCCGGGCCTGAGCTCCTGCCATCGGCCCGGAGCGTGAGCGGAGGGCGCGAGGAATCGCAGCGGAAATCCGCATGTCCCCTTCTCCCACTCTTCCTACGCTGCTACATTGGGATGGATATATGACCGGTCAACGGCGGCGGGGGCTCCCCGGTCTTTCGGTCATGACAGCCTCCGCTCGATCTTCTCGACCAGGGCGCCCACCTGCCGGGAGAGCTTGCCGGCGAAGCGGGCCAGCCGCTCGTCCGACTCGTCCAGGGAGCACCACTCGGCCGAGCGGCCGGCCTCCCATTCTTCAATCGAATAGCCGCCGGATATCGGCCATCGGCCGAAACAGCTTCATGGGCTGGTCCGGAAACGGTAGGAAGCTTTCCCGCTCGTAGAAACGGCGAGCGCTCTCATCTTTCGCATCGACGATCACCGCGAACGAGGCGATCTCGCTCCGCGCAACGCGATAGAGCGCGTCGGCAAGCAGGAACCGCCCGTAGCCCTTACGCTGTTGGCGGCGATCGACGGCAAGCCGGCCCAGCAGCGTCGCCGGGACCAAAGGATATCGCGGGAGCTTGCGCACAGTCCGTGCCGGCAGCTCGGCGAGCTGTACCGATGTCGAGGAGAGGGTGTAGTAGCCCCCGATCGTCCCGTCCGGCAGCAGCAGGACGAAGGGTGCGGCCATGTTCTTCCGCGCGTCCTGGCCAGCCTGCACCCGGAAATATCGATCGAGCGGCTCTACACCGCTCTCGAATTCCGACCGGTCATGGCTTGACGTCAGCGGTTCGACGCGAAGTTTCTCTTCTTTTTCGTCGGACACGCGCGTCAAACGCCGGCTCGCTCGCGATAGCGGCGCACCGTGTCGCGCAGACGGTCATTGACCGGCTGCGGGTTCAGCAGCGCGTCGACGAAGGCCTCGCTGTCGCGGACAGAGAGGGCAAGCTGGCTGTGTTCCTCGATCGCACGCCGCGCGGCGTCTTGCACGCTCGTCAGCACGAAGTCGGTCACGCTCCGCCCCTGCAGGGTGGCTGCCCGCTCGATCAGGCTCTTCTGCTCTGCGGTGACGCGCGCCTCCAGGCGCTCCGCCCGCGTGCGCTTGGTCGTGGATCTGGATGCTGCATTGGCCATGGCCGTTCTCCTGTCAACAGTGTACGGCCATTGGCCGGGCATTTCAAGGTAAGCCAACCCGATCAGGGGTCGTCTTCCAGTACGCCCTGGACCGCGAGGAGCTGGACGCCAACCCGGCCCTGCGCATTCCCCGGCCCTACCTCTACGCCGAGCAGCCGCGTGCGGAGTCTCGCCGCGTCCCGTCAACCCCGGGACGAGATCCGCCCCCACCTGGGGCGGCCTACGAGCAGCCGGCGAAGCCCGCCGTGTCGAGGACCGGCTGGAAGGGCGTGCCCACCGGGTTATGGTAGGTCCGGGTCTGGCCGGTGAAGGTGTCGGTGACCGTGATGTCGACGCCGACGTTGGTGAGCCCCGAGGCGAAGAACCAGACCTTCTGGAACAGGCCGCAGGCATCCACGACCTTGGTGACCAGCTCGAGGTTGTTGCCGCTGAAGAACGAGAACGTCCCCGAGTCGTCGGTCGCCTGGAAGGCCGCCGCCGTCCCGGCCGCGCCCTGCGCCGTCCGCCAGGCGGCCTGCACCTGGAAGCGGCCGTGGTGCAGGCAGAGCAGGGTCGAGGTGCCGACGCAGCTGGGCAGCAGGGCCGGGGGATGACTCGCCGATTGCTCCAGGAGATCGGGGAACGAGGAGAGCGCCCAGTGGAGCGTGCTGTCGTTGACGCCGATGGTGAGGTCGTAGGGCTCCTGGGGCTGGAAGCGGACGCCCGCGGCGGTGCCGAACACCTCGGTGCCGTCGGGCTGGAGGGCCTGGGCCAGCAGCGCGCCGATCTGGCCCGGCGACGTGCCCGCGGCGAGGAGGACCTCGGCCGTGAAGATGCGGCCGGAGACGAGGCCCCGGTGCACGATGCGAACGGCGTCGGAGAGCGCCGGGTTGGCGGCCACCCCGCTGACCGTGCCGCCGAGCTCGAGCTGCAGCGCGCCGGTCGCCGAGTCGACCTCGTAGGAGCCGAACCTTGGCGCCTGCCGCCCGCCGGGCGCCGCCAGGTCCTCGACGACGTCGGCGGCGACCCAGGCTCCCGGGCAGAGCCCTGTCTCGGCGTTGACGATGCGCAGGCTGTCGCCGCTGCAATCGGCGTGGAAAGACCCGGGCTCGGCGGTATCGGCGGCAGCGGCGGCAGTAGCGGCAGTAGCGGCAGCGGCGGCAGCCGCCGGGAACCAGCAGCCGTAGCCGTGGCGGTTGATCGCGTCGGCGAGCAGCTGGCAGAGCTGGGAGGAGTAGGCGTTGGACGAGGCCTGGATCGCGACCGGACAGGTGAACAGAGGCCGCGCCGCCCCGGGGCACACGACACCCATGCGGATCTCCGCGGTGGCCCCCGGGCTCTCCCCGAGCGTCGAGTAGGAGGAGTAGGATGGCCTCACCGCCGGAGCGGCGCAGGGCGCGCCGAGGATGCGGAAGGCCGGGACCTGGCCGTAGGACGGGGAGAAGCCCGTACCGTCCTGCACGTTCTCGAGCAGCGTGTCCTGGATGCCCGCGTTGTTCGCGTACCAGACGGCGCTGCCGGACGCCAGGGTCGGCTCTTCGACCGCGAGCTGGAGATAGTAGGTCGCACCGGCCGCGAGGATCCCCGAGCCCGGGATCGACACCAGGCGGGGATACTCCGTCAGGTCGGTGGCGATCCCCTGGAAGAACCAGGCGCCAGGGCTGGCGCCGATCCTCGCCTCGAGCTGCATGCCGAGCGAGCCCGTCGCCTGCGAGACCTCGATCTCGACGTGATCGAGACAGTAGTCGAAGCCGGCAGGCACCGTGAAGGGCACCGCCACGACGACGTTGGTGGGCGCACCGGTCGCGGGATCGCTGCCGTAGTCGGTCAGGACCTGGCTGTCCGCCGGGTCGGTGTAGAAGCCGTCGTTGGCCATGAAGTTGCTGTAGACGACCTGCTGCGAAGCCGCCACGCCGGCGCCGGCGAGCAGTCCGAGGCCGCCAAGGAGCGCTGCGAGTCGCTGCATCGTTGCCTCCATCTCCGCGGTTACCTGCTGTGTTCGGGGCGCGTGCGAGCGCTCCTGAAGGGCCCCGCCGCCGCAAGGTCGTTGCGCCGAGCATGCTGCACGCTGGCGCGATGCAAGTCAATTGCGGGTCGTTCCGCCGTTCCGTCCGCTCCGTCCGCTCTGCCCGGCACCTGGCCGCAGGCAGCGGGAACCTGACCCACTATGCTTCGAACAGGCGATTGACGATCGCGTAC
>DATDGZ010000471.1:0-1651 GCA_036521795.1 Thermoanaerobaculia bacterium
TTCGACCAGGGCGAGTACGCCAAGGCCGAGCCCGCCTACGTGCAAGCGCGCGCGCTCGCCGGCAGCGACGAGAAAATGCGCGCCGATCTCACCGAGCGCCTGGCGGCGTCGGTCTACAAGCAGGGCGAGGCAAGACAGAAAGCCGGCGACGGCGCGGGGGCGGTCGAGGACTATCTGCGCGTCGCGCGCGTGGCGCCCGACTCCAAGATCCGCGCCAACGCTGAGTACGACGCCGCCGCGGAGCTCATCCTGTTGAAGAGTTGGGACCGTGCGATCGGGGTTCTGGAGGGCTTTCGGCGTAACTTCCCCGCGAGCCCGCTGTCGGCCGACGTGACGCGCAAGCTCGCGGTCGCCTACGGCGAGACCAACCGGCCGGGCGAGGCTGCGGCCGAGTTCGAGCGCATCGCCGCGAGCCCGGCCGAGGAGCCTGCGGTGCGGCGCGAAGCCCAGATGCAGTCGGCTGACCTGTACGCCAAGGCCGGCAACACCTCCAAAGCGGTGGCGATGCTCGAGAAGTTCGTCGACGCCAACCCGGCGCCGGTGTCGGACGCCGTCGAGGCGCGGCAGCGGCTCGCCGACTACGCCAGCAAGGCGGGCGACACCGCCCGGCGCGATCACTGGTACCGGGAGATCATAGCGGCCGACGCCCAGGCCGGGGCGCAGCGCACCGAGCGCACGCATTACCTCGCGGCCAAGGCGCAACTTACGCTGGCAGCTCCGGCGCGCGATGCCTTCCGCGCCGTGCGACTCACGGCGCCTCTGAAGAAGAGCCTGGTGGTCAAGCGCCAGGCGCTGGAAGCCGCAATGGACGGGTACAAGGCGGCGGCCGACTACCAGGTCGCCGAGGTGACCACGGCGGCGACCTACGAGATGGCCGAGTTGTACCGGACTTTGGCGCACGACGTGATGCACTCCGAGCGACCGTCGAATCTCAAGGGTGACGCGCTCGAGGAATACAACTCGCTGCTCGAGGAGCAGGTGTTTCCGTTCGAGGAGCAGGCCATCAAGGCGCACGAGCTCAACGCCGCGCGCGCCAAGGACGGCCTGTACGATGAATGGGTCCGCAAGAGCTTCGCGGCGCTCGCCGAGCTCAAGCCGGCGCGCTACGGCAAGACGGAGTTGACCGAGGATGTGGTCGCAAGGCTCGAATAAGCGCGCCACCGCGCGCCGCGGGACCCCGACGCGGGCATTACGCCCCGCGCTCGCCGCGCTGCTGTTGCTGGCGGGATGCCACTCGTCGCCTCCGCAGCCCGAACGCTCCGCCGCTGCCGTACCGGTGCGGCCGGTGGCACCGGCCCCGGCACCCGCGGCGGCAACACGCTCGGCGACGGCGACGCCTCCGACTGCTCCGGCGAGCGCTGCCAGCAAGCCCGCCGGCAAGGCGCCCGCCGCCGCACCAGGGGCCGCCGCCACGGCGACCGGCGCCACGCCGGGCGCGGCCGCCGCAGCCGCAGCGGCGGGTGTCCCGGCGCGGCCCGAGGTGCCGCCCGCGGCCAGTGCAGACTTCGCGCGCGCGGTTGCTTATATGCGCGGCGGCAACGCGACCGAAGCCGAGCTCGGCTTCAAGCAGATCGCGCTCCAATATCCGCAGTTCGCCGCTCCGCTGGTGAATCTTGGCATCCTCTATCGCAAGGCCGGGCGGCTCGAGGAG
>DATDGZ010000472.1:0-20414 GCA_036521795.1 Thermoanaerobaculia bacterium
GCCTCGACACCGATGAACTACTTCGCGATCGGCCATACCGGCGCCGCCGGCGGCGTCCAGGTGACCGCCAGCCACAACCCGTCGCATTACAACGGCTTCAAGTTCAGCCGTCATGGCGCTCGCCCGGTGTCCGGCGATCACGGCATCGAGCTGATGCAGCGCAAGATCGCCGCCGGCGAGCTGCCGCGTGCGGCGCGGCCGGGCAAGGTGCACCAGGGCGACGTCGCCTTCGACTACCGCCGCCACGTCCTGGCGTTCCTCGCGCCGGAGCCGGCCGGCAGCCGGCGCCTCAAGGTGGCGGTCGACGCCGCCAACGGCATGGTGACGATCGACCGGTCGATCCTCGAAGCGATGGGGATCGACCTGGTGCCGCTCTACTTCGAGCTCGACGGCAGCTTCCCGAACCACGAGCCGAACCCGCTCGAGGAGGAGAACCTGCGCGACCTGTGCCGGGCGGTGCGCGCCAGCGGCGCCGATCTCGGCGCCGCTTTCGACGGCGACGCCGACCGGGTGGGCTTCGTCGACGAGCGCGGCGAGCCGGTCCCGAACGATCTCACGACCGGCCTCATCGGCGGCGAGTTGCTGGCGCGCGAGCCTGGCAAGGCGGTGATCTACGACCTGCGGTCGTCGCGCGCCGTCGCCGAGTACATCGCCGAGCATGGCGGCATCCCGGTGCGCGAGCGGGTGGGACACTCCTTCATGAAGGCCACGCTGCGCGAGCGGCAGGGCATCTTCGGCGGCGAGCTGGCGGGCCACTACTACTTCCGCGACCATTCCTACGCCGACTGCGCCATCCTGGCGCTGGTCGAGCTGCTCAACCTGCGGCGGCAGACCGGCGAGCCGCTGTCGCAGCTGGTGGCGCCGCTGGCCCGCTACCAGAAGAGCCCGGAGATCAATTTCGTCGTCGAGGACAAGGCGGGCAAGATCGCGATGCTCGCCGAGCGTTACGCCGGCGCCGAGATCGATTACCTGGACGGCATCACCATCAGCTATCCCGACTGGTGGGCCAACATCCGCCCCTCCAACACCGAGCCCTACCTGCGCCTGGTGCTGGAGGCGAAGACGGCCGAGGAGCTGGCGCGGCGGCGCGTGGAGCTCACGGCGCTGCTGGGCAAGCCGGCTGCGAAGTAGCTGCCGGCTCGCCTGCCGGCGGTCGTTGCGCGATGGCGCCGGGTGCCGGGTGCCGCGGGCAAGGGCAGGGAGCGTCGAGAGCCGCGGGGCTCAGTCCCTGCGGCCGCCAAGAATGCCGGCGCGCATCAGGTAATAGAGCAGAGTCAGCAGGGTCGAGACCACGGCGGCGACGTAGGTGAGGGCGGCGGCGTTGAGCACGCGGTCCATCCCCTCGCGCTCCTGCTGCATCACGATGCCGTTCTCGACCGCCAGGCGCTTGGCGCGCGCCGAAGCATCGAGCTCGACCGGCAGGGTGACGATCTGGAACAGCAGCACCATCGCGAACAGCACCGCTCCGAACAGCACCACCTGCGCCGAGTGCAGGAAGAACAGTCCGACGACCATCACGATGTAGCCGAGCGACGAGCCGATGTTGGCGGTCGGCACCAGCGCCGAGCGCAGCCAGAGCGGCTTGTAGGCGCGAGCATGCTGCACGGCGTGGCCGGCCTCGTGGCAGGCGACCCCGACCGCGGCGATGGACGGTGAGCCGTAGACGTCTTCCGACAGCGCCAGGGTCTTGGTGGCCGGATTGTAATGGTCGGTGAGCATGCCGGAGGTCGCCACGATCTTGACGTCGCCGATGCCGGCGGCACGCAGCATCTCCTGCGCCGCCTGTGCCCCGGTCAGGCCGCGAGCGGTGCGCACGCGCGAATACTTGCTGAAGGCCGACCGGGTACGCCAGGACGCCCAGAGCGACAACAGCAGCCCGGGCAGTATCCACAGCATGTACTGGAAGTCGTAGAAGAACATACATCCTCCTCGGAGCTAGAGAACAAGTCCGCCCACGCCGCCATTTCAGGTGAAGCCGAGGCCGCCGGTTCGTGCCCACGACCCGACTCAGACCTCGCCCTGGGTCGTGGGCACCATGGAACCGGGAGAGGTCCAGGCTACACTACCTCCATGGCCAAGGACGAGGCAGGGCGGGCGGGGGGCGCGGGGGGCGGTGGCAAGGTCGCGATGGTGACCGGCGGCAGCCGCGGGATCGGCCGCGCGGTGGTCGAGGCGCTGCTCGGCGCCGGCTACCGCGTGTACTTCGGCAGCAGGACCCAGGATTCGGTAACGCGCGCCCAGGAGGATCTGCGGTCCCGCCACGGCGCCGCGGCTTCCGGCAGGCCGCTGGACGTCCGCCGGCAGGAGCAGGTCGATGCTTTCGTCGAGTGGGTGATCGCCGATGCCGGCCGCATCGACTGCCTGGTCAACAACGCCGGGCTGGGAACCTTCGGGCCGGTCTACGGCCTCTCCGGCGACCAGTGGCGAGAGGTCCTCGAGACCAACCTGAGCGGCGCGTTCTACTGCATCCGCGCGGTGGCGGGGAGGATGAAGGAGCAGGGCGCGGGCTGGATCTTCAACATCGGCTCGCTGGCCAGCAAGAACGCGATGGTTGGCGGCGCCGCCTACAACGCCAGCAAGTTCGGTCTGCTCGGCCTCTCGGAGGCGGCGATGCTCGACCTGCGGCAATTCGGCGTGCGGGTCGCCGCGATCCTGCCGGGAAGCGTCGAGACCAGCTTCGGCCACCCGCGGGAGCGCGGCAGTGACCAGCCCTGGATGCTGGCGCCCGAGGACGTGGCGGCCATGGTCCTGCACCTGCTGAGCTACCCCGACCGCGCCCTGCCCAGCCTGGTCGAGATGCGCCCGACGCGCCCACCCAAGAGGTAGGCCACCGGATTCGACTACAGACCTACAGGCTGTGCAGCGTGTCGGCGTTGCGCAGCACGTCCGGGCCGCCGGGGGCGGGCGAGCCGGGGATGTTCTCGAGGGTGATCCTGACCGCCTTGGTGCCGGCGGGCATGCGGTCGGAGCCGAGCTCGACGGGCGCTCCTGGCTGGGCGGCGAAGGTGCCGCCGCTGACCGGTCCCTGGTCGGCGACGAACCAGAGCTGGTAGACCTTGCCGCCGGCCGGCGGCTGCAGACCGCGCAGCGACATGGCCCAGTGCTGGTGGTCGGCGGCGACGAAGAGCATGCCGCGGGCGTCCGCCTGCTCCGGGGTGGCCGCTCGCAGGTTGCAGACCTCGACCGCCGGCGAGGTCATCACCGAGAAGCTGTCGCGCAAGCTGCCGACCTGGGAGGTCAGCCGCCCCAGGCGGGCCTCGGCCTCGCCGGCGTGCCGTAGCGCCGCGTCGCGTTGCGCGGCCAGCCGGACGATGGCGCCGCGGCGCTCGCGCAGGTCGTCGAGCAGCCAGCCGCAGGTGCCGAGGAGCGCCAGGATCAGCGCCGCCGCCAGGGCGGAGAGCCACCGCGGGGCGCCGGAACGGCCGGGGACGCTCGCGGACCGCGATTGGCTCGCGGGAGCGAAACGGTCCTGGCGGCCCGCGGCGGTGGCGGGCGACGGGGCCGCGACGGGCGCCGGGGCCACCGAAGGTGCCGCGGCCGCCAGCGTCGCCGGGGCCGCGATCGCCGGCGCTGCCGCGGGCGACGGCGCCGCGGCCGGTTCCTGTCCCGCGAGCTCCGGCCCCGCGAGCCGCGCCATCAGCCGGCTCCTCACCTCGGGTGGGGGCGAAGCCGGCGCCAGGGCGAACGGCATCAGGCCGAGGACCTCGTGGTAGAGGCGCGTGAGCGTCTCCGCCTCGGCGGCATCCCCGGGCGGCGCCGGCTGGCCGGGCTCCTGGGCACCGTGTTCGGCGGGCGACGGCGGCGCGGCGGGCGACGGCGGCGCGACAGTCTCCGGCTGCAGCGCCGCGAGGGCAGCCAGCAGGGCACGATCCTCCGGTGTCGGTTCCTCGCTCACAGCAGCTGTCGGATCTCTGGACGCAGTGCGTTGCGCAGCTTCTTCATGGCGAGCAGCGTGCGGGTCTTGACGGTGCCCAGCGGCAGGCCGGCCTTGGCGGCGATCTCGCTCTGGGTCATCCCCTGGTAGAAAGCCATCTCCAGGACCTGGCGCTGCTCGGCCGGCAGGGCCGCCATCTCGCGGCGCACGCGCTCGTGCCTCTCGTGGATGAATACGTTCTCCAAGGCTTCCGGGGATGTATGGGGCTCCCAGACCCCGGACGCGCCCATCGCGCCCATCGCGCCAATTGCCGCCTGGGCGGTCGCCTCGTGGGTCCGCTCGACCACCTTGCGGCTGCGGAGGCGATCGATGGCGCGGCTGCGCGCGATCAGCACCAGCCAGGTGGACACCGACGAGCGGGCCGGATCGTAGCGCTCGCCGCGGTTCCAGACCTGGACGAAGACCTCTTGCAGGACCTCCTCGGCATCGGCATGGTTGTCGAGGACGCGGCGGGCGAGCGCCAACAGGGTAGGAGCGAAACGGTCGTACAGCTCGGCCAGCGCTTCCGGCCGCCGCTCCGCGACGAGCCTCACCAGCGCCGCATCGCTCAACGCCGCCGGGGAACCGGGCTGAGATGAGGTAGGATCCATTCCCGCTGTCTGTCGAGGCCCTTTTCGCCACAATAGCATGAAGCCCGGCGCCATCCCGGACGGCGGGCCGCGGGGCCGTGGACGCGAGAGGAGAGGCATCCGTTCATGAAGGGGAGCCAGTCATGAAGGGGAGCCAGCACGACAGCGGACCGCTGCAGCCCGCGATCCGGGTCATCATGATGCCCAAGGACACCAACGCCCTGGGCACCATCTTCGGCGGCATCATCCTGTCGTACATCGACCAGGCGGGCGCCGTCGAGGCGCATCGCCACGCGCCCGGGCGCCTGGTCACCGTCGCCATGCGCGAGGTGATCTTCCACGCGCCGGTCTTCGTCGGCGACCTGGTCAGCTTCAACACCGAGACCTTGCGCCGCGGCCGCACCTCGATCACCGTCAAGGTGACCGTCGAGGCCGAGCGCGGCACCCGCGGCACCGGCCGAGTCAAGGTCACCGAGGCCGAGGTCATCTACGTGCACGTCGACGCCAACAACCAGCCCGTTCCGCTGGCCACGCGACAGCCGGCCCCGGGTTAGCCGGGACGGCCCATCGCCTGGCGCCAGTCTCGCCACCCCCATCTCCCGATCTACGGCCGTCTGGTACCATCGCCGCCATGGCAAGCGCCCGGCGCGGCAAGCGCCTTTTCTCCTACGACGAGACCCTCAGCACCTTCCCTGCCGTACGCGACCTGACGGCGGCGGCGGTAAGGAAGATGGAGGCCCTGGTCAACTCGCTCGCCAGCCGCGACGAGCTCGAGTCTCGCCGCCAGGAGCTCGAGGATGCCTGCGAGGAGATCGTCCGCGCCTGGGCCCAGGAGATCACCGCCGTGGGCTGCGAAGTCAAGGGCCTGTGGCTGGTCGACTGGGACAACGGCGATGGCTACTACTGCTGGCGCTTCCCCGAGGAAACCGTCTCCTTCTTCCACAGCTACGAGGAAGGCTTCGGCGGCCGTCTGCCCATCAACTAACGATGCCGCGACCGCAGCGACCTGGAAAGACCAGGGCGCGGCGGCGGAAATGAGTGCTAGCGCCGGCTCTTCTCGGCGAGCAGGCGCTCCAGGCGGTCGAGGTCGAGGCCGTCGAGCCTGGCGGCCACGGCGTCGGCGCCGGCGAGGAGGCTCTCGGGGTAGGTGTGGGCGACGCCGAAGGTGAGCAGCCCGGCGCCGGCGGCGGCGGCGAGGCCGGCCTGGCTGTCCTCGATCGCCAGCACCTCGTGGGGATGGACCAGCCGCTCGGGCAGGGGCGGCAAGGTGTTGAGCGCTTCGAGGGCTCGCCGGTAGCCCTCGGGGTCCGGCTTGCCCGCGGCGACGTCGTCGGCGGTGACCAGGACCTTGAAGTGCCGGGCGAGGCCGGCCTGGCGCAGGGCGCCTTCGACCTCCTCGCGCAGCGCGCCGCTCACCACTCCCAGCATCAGCCCGCCCGCCGCGGCGCCGCCGACCAGCTCGGCGGCTCCCGGAAAGAGCGGGTAGCCGCCGTCGCGCATTCGCTCCTGGTAGTAGGCCGCCTTGCGGGCGATGAGGCGCATCAGGCGCGGCACGTTCGGGGTCTCGCCGGTGGCCTCGAGCACCGCGGCGAAGCACCCGCGGTCGTCGAACCCGAGATAGTGCCGGTAGTAGTCCTCGGCCGACAGGCCGATTCCCTCCTCCGCCAGCACGCGCTGGAACATCTCGAGATGGATGGGCTCGTCGTCGACCAGCACGCCGTTGAAGTCGAACAGGATGGCCCGCAGCACGCCGCGATCATAGCGCCCGCTCCCGTCCCAATCCTCCTAGCCGCCCTGATGCCCGCGCACCAGCCGCCCAGCCGCCGTCCTCGACCTCTCGGGAATGCCGGCGCCCCCGGTGGCAGTTGGTACACTGTGGGTGGCGGCTGGGCGTGCCCGGCGCGTGTCTGCCTGGTTTGACTTTGCTCGAATCGGCCGCTATGGTGCCCATTGAAGGAGAGCACATGGAGAACGTTCAGGCTGAATCAGCCGGTGACGTCGCCATCGGTGGCGGCGCTGCCGAAGAGCACCCGGTCATTCTGACCGCCAAGGCGGTCGAGATGGTCAGGATCACTCGCGACCAGGAGGGAATCGACCCCGCCCATGGGCTGCGGGTGGCGGTGCGGGGCGGCGGCTGCAGCGGCTTCGAGTACGCGCTCGACTTCGAAGGCGAGGAGCGGCCGAACGACTGGGTCTACGACCAGCACGGCCTGAAGGTCTACGTCGACGCGGTCAGCGCCCGCTACCTCGAGGGCACCATCGTGGACTACGTGCTGGGGATGAGCGGCGCCGGGTTCAAGTTCAACAATCCGCGGGCGCAGGGCACCTGCGGCTGCGGCTCCTCGTTCACCGTCTGACGCCGCTTCCTTCCACCCGCTCCGGCGCGGCCGTGCCTGGACGGCCCTGACGGCGAACCGTCCGCACCGCCTGCGCCGCCGCCGAGCGGAACCGCCTCCCGCCGCCGCTGCCTCACCTCGGGTCCCTTCCGATCGAGTCCCTTCCGATCATTCGCCATCACCGCCGTTCGTCTCGGTTCGACTTGGGTCGACGAGCGGCAGGGCGCGCACTACCGCGGGCCCGCCGCCAGCCAGCTCGACCCGGCTGCCGGGCGCCGCGGCGCGACGGTGGAGGATCGCCAGGCCGATCGGCCGATCGAGGGCGAGCGAGTGGACCGCCGTGCCGACGATGCCCGCCTCGCGCCCGTCGAAGAGCAGCGCTGTGCCCGGCTCAGGCACCGCCGGGCCGTCGAAGACCAGGCCGCACAGCGTCTTCTGGACGCCGCCGCGATAGTGGATGCGGGCGACCACCTCCTGGCCCAGGTAGCATCCCTTGGTGAAGCTCACCGCCGCCTCCGTGGCGCCGGTCTCCTGCGGGAAGTTCTGTGGCCCGAAGTCCTGGCCGAAGCGCGGCAGGCCCGCCTCGGTCCGCACCACCTCCAACGCCTCGCGGCCGACCGGGACCGGGCGCAGCGGCTCCCGGCTCCCCCCCAAGCCGGGCCCGGTCAACAGCCGCTCCCGGAGCGCCTCGACCTGCGCCGCCGGCACCCAGAGGGTCAGCGCCGGCACGCCCAGCCGCTCGGTCCGCTGGACGGCAATCTCGACGCCGGACACCACGGCCCGAGCGTGGGCCCAGGGCTCCCGGGGCAGCTCGAATCCCGGCGCGATCTCCGCCCCGGCCAGCCCCGCCGCGGCGCCCGGCCCGGCCAGGGTGAGCGGCAGCACGCCGGCGAGCGGACGCATCTCGACGCGGTCGGCGATGAGGTACTTCCGCAGATGCTCGGCGATCGGCTCCAGGCGGCCCGGCGGCAGCTCGAGCCAGAAGCGGTCGGCGTGCGCGAGCACCACCACGTCGGCGAGGATGCGGCCCTGGGCACTGGTGAAGAAGCCGTAGGTCCCCTGCCCCGCCGCCAGGCCCTTGACCTCGCAGGTGACGTAGGCATTGAGGAAGCGATGGCGGTCGGGGCCGATCATCTCCATCGTGTCCGCCCCGTCCGCGGAGGACGGGGCGGCGAGGCCGCAGCCCCGCCGGAGCGCCGCGTACTCCCCCGCGAGCCGGCCCGCGGCCCCCCCAGCGCCCGCGGCACTCGCGGAGCCCGCGGCTGCCGGAGCCGATGTCTTCGTCGTGCTCATCGCGTCTCGAGTCTAGACCATCGGCATAGAATGAGCAGCCATGAGGCAGCCATGAGCATCGTCGAGTCTTTCAAGCTGGATCGGCCGGGAGGAGGCGTGCTGCGCGGCGTGGTCGATCTGCCGGAGGCGCCCGGCCGTTGCCCGACAGTGGTCATCTGCCATGGCTTCAAGGGCTTCATGGAATGGGGGTTCTTCCCCGCGGTGGCGGAGCTATTGTCGCAGCGCGGCTTCGTCACGGTGCGCTTCAATCTTGCCGGGAGCGGGATGCAGCCCGGCGACGAGCTGGTCAGCGATTTGCGGGCCTTCAGCGCCAACACCTACAGCGGCGAGCTGGCCGACCTGCTGCGGGTGCTCGAAGCCACCGGCCACGAGATCGCGGACGACCGCGTCGACCGCGGACGCCTCGGCCTGTTCGGGCACAGCCGCGGCGGCGGCGCCGCGATTCTCGCCGCCGCGAGCCCGTCCTGGCGCGAGCGGATTCGCGCCCTGGTCACCTGGGCGGCCATCTCGCGCGTCGACCGCTACACGCCGGAGGAGAAACGGGTCTGGCGGGCGACCGGCGAGCTGCCGGTGGTCAACACGCGGACCGGGCAGCAGCTGGCGCTCGGCCGCGGCCTGCTCGAGGACGTGGAGCGCCACTCGGCCGGCAGCCTGGACATCCTCGCGGCCGCCGGCCGGGTCGCCGCGCCGTGGCTGATCGTTCACGGCGGCGACGACGAGAGCGTGCCCGCCAGCGAGGCGGCCGAGCTCGCCGCGCGCGCCGCCGGCACCCACGAGTTGCTGGTCATCCCCGGCGCCGGACACACCTTCGGCGCCAAGCACCCCTTCGCGGGCCCGACTCCCCATCTCATCCAGGCGCTGAACGCCACGCAGACCTGGTTCCGGCGCCATCTGTGACGCCGCTGCACCGTCACCGCCCAGCCGCGTGAGCGTCTCGGGCGCCTCCTAACTTCGACGACGCCAGCGGCACCGGGTCCCGAGCTCGCTCCAGCGTGCCGGACAGCCGGCCGCAGTGCCGGCTTGACAGAGTTTGAATAGCATGATTCTATCTTTTGATCTATCAAATTGAGGAGGAGGCCGTTGGCGGACCGCATTGGTTGGACGAGCGCCTGCAAGCACCGCTCGGGGTTGAAGAGGCAATGTCTGGCGGCCGGAATCGACCTCGGCTTCGCCGGGGACCGGGCAGCGACGTGGCGGACCGTGGAGTGGCGGGCGCCAAGCTGGTTGGCGGCGGCATGCCTTGCGGCGGGATGCGCCGCCGGGTGGCCGTTGCAGGCGCGCCAGCCCCCGTCGCCGCCCGTGCCCGGCCCGCCCTCCGCGAACATAGCGGCCGAGGCGACTCCGGCGTCCCCGCCCCCTTCCGGTCCTGCGGCCTTTTCTGCTGCCCAGGCTCCTCCTGGGGGCTCACCTCCCGCGGCACCGGCGCCGGCGCCGGCGGAGAAACCCGAGGAGCTCACCACCGTCTTCCGCCATCCCGAGGGAAGGCTGTGGGTCGCGGGCCAGATGAACTTCATCTTTCAGGCCAACCTACCCTTCCATGCGCCCTACAGCGGACCTCACAGCCTGGAGTCGCGGGCCGAGCACCGGCTATCGCAGGTGATCACGCTCTACACCGGGCTGCGGCTGGGAGGCGGCGCCGAGGTGCTGGTCGACGTCGAGAGCGCTTCCGGCCGCGGTATCAGCGACGCTGTCGGCCTGGCCGGCTACACCAACCTCGACGTGGTGCGGAACCCCCAGCTCGGCGGCGCCCCCTACCTGGCGCGGGCGCTCTACCACCAGACCTTCGCCCTCGGGCCGGAGAAGGTCGCCAGTGACCGCACCCCGGTGTCCAGCGCCACCGAGGTGCCGGCGCGGCGTTTCGATTTCTGGATCGGCAAGCTGGGGACCGTCGATTTCTTCGACCTCAACGGCCCCGGCAGCGACAGCCATCTGCAGTTCCTCAACTGGACGGTGGACGACAACGGCGCCTTCGACTACGCCGCCGACACGCGCGGCTACAGCTACGGCACGGTCGGCGAGCTGCACGAGGGCCGCTTCGCCCTGCGCGCCGGCGTAATGACCATGCCCAAGATCGCGAACGGCATCGATCTCGACCTGCGGCTCGACCGTGCCCGCGGCGAGAACCTCGAGGCGGAGGTGCGGCCGACCCTCCGCGGCCGGCAGGGCGTGGTGCGGGTGCTGGCCTATCGCAACATCGCCGACATGGGGAGCTACCGCGAGGCGATCGAGGGCTATCTCGCCGGCCGCGACCCGGTGCCCGACGTCACCAAGTACCGCCGGCAGGGCAGGACCAAGACCGGCTACGGCCTCGACTTCGAGCAGGAGGTGACCGGGGCCGTCCGCGTTTTCGGCCGCTGGGGGATCAACGACGGCCACACCGAATCGTTCGCCTACACCGAGGTGGACGGCACCATCGAGCTGGGCGCCGACCTGCGCCTCCATGACGAGAAGCACAAGCTCGGCCTGGCCCTGGCCGACAACCGCCTCTCGAACCTCCACCGCACCTACCTGGCGCTGGGCGGCCTCGGCTTCCTGCTCGGCGACGGCCGCCTCGACTACGGCCACGAGCACATCGTCGAGGCCTACTACAACTACCGGATCTGGCGGGGCGTCTACGTCGCCGCCGACCTGCAACACATCGGCAATCCCGGCTACAACCGCGACCGCGGCCCCGTCTGGGTCCCCGCAACGCGCCTGCATGTCGACTTTTGATCTCGCGGCGCCGCCGACGCTTCAAGCAAGAAGTGGCCCGATCCGTGCGTGCCGGCCGAGCCGTCGCTGCTGCGTCCCCACGGAGGCCGGAGTTGACGGAGGGGCCTTGCCCGCCTGGCGCCCCGACCCCAGCCAAGCTCAGCCCGTCCCTGATAGTGCTATGATTCTCATACGATATGAGGGACCTTCCGGATTTCGAGAACCCTCCGCTGGTCGAAGTTGTCCTCGGCGTGCAATTCGATCCTCTACCCGCTCTACGATCGGCACACTTGGGCCTCTGGTGGCAGCAATTCCGCAAGGAGTTGCCCCGGGCAGAAGAGGTTCCCCCTTTGCCTCCTGTAGTGGAGCGTTTTGGTGTCCAGACCGTTGGGCCCCCGCGGGCACGTCTGATGATCTCGCCGCAAGCGGCGGTGAATCGAACGTGGTTCATGAGCGATAACGGAGCGGAGCTTGTGCAGGTGCAACCAGATCGCTTCCTTCATAACTGGAGGAAGGTGGCTTCTGGAGACAAGTATCCTAGGTACGAGCTGATCGCCAAGGATTTCTTGGGCGAGCTCGAATCGTTCCAGCGCTTTGTGGAAGGAGAGAATCTAGGAGGCCCCTTCCGTATCAACCAGTGCGAGATCGTCTACGTTAATGTTATCGGCGACCCAGCGAGCGCACCATCCGACTGGGTAGGTCACAGCGATCCAGGGGCGATTGTGGCCGCCTTGAGGCTTCCAGTGAATGAGAGCTTGGGGCCTCCTGAAGACGTGACGCTAATGATCCGGCACATGATTCCGGGCAATGTTGGGAGGCCCGCCGGTCGCCTCACAATGGAGTTCGAGCCGACCTTCGTAGGAGATGAAAACCGGGAGACCTACAGACTTCAGCTTACTGCTCGAGGAGAGCCGATCGGTGAGGGGATCGATGGTGCGATGCGATTTCTGGAGCTCGGACACCGCGTCATCGTCAAGGGCTTTACGCAGATAACAACACCTAAAATGCACAAGATGTGGAGGCGCCTGCAATGACCGAAAGAGCCGCGAGCCTCTTGACAGATGCCGACGTGAAGGTATCCCGGAGTGCGGGAATGCATGGTCAAGCCGCCGTTTTGACCAGCGGCGACCCCGTCAAGTTCGTTTTAAGGGATGGCGTCATTGTCTGGCTAACGAGCCCAGATCTACCGTCTTGGATGCCCGATGCGGTGCACGATCTAGAGCAGCTCTCCATCCTCGGGCATAATTGGGATTCCTACCGGGCTCGCCCGATTCTTCCCGATAATATCGTCACAGCCTTGGAAGTGCTGCTGACGCTGGTCAAGAAGGACACCCCTAGGCCCTATGTGGTGCCAACGGTTATCGGCGGCGTACAGCTCGAATGGCACACCCTGAGGGCGGACCTCGAGATCGAGGTTGTCGCACCACTCAGACTCCATGTTCTATGGGAGCCTGAGGAGGGCAGCAGCTGTGAAATCGAAGTCGTTTCCGATTTCGTTCACCTGCGGGAATGGGTCGCTCAGATATCGTGATATCTGATCTACCTCTTGACGATTGGACCATTGCGCCCGAGGTAGAGCTCTGGCGGCGTCTCACCCCACACAAGAATTGGGTTATCTGGGACGATGGCACGCAGGAGCTTAGGGTCAGCTCCGCAGCATTCCAGAACCTCGAGGACCAGAAGCTCTCTGTTTGTATCACTTGCGACGCACCCGCAGGCTTCACTGCACAGGACTACGTTCATGGATATCAGGGGTACGGTGTCGCCGTAGTCTTAGCCGGAGTAGCGCGCGAACAGGGCCAACGAGTCATTCGCTATCCTGAGCCAAACGAAGTTGCGCATGGGCACCTCGTCGGCAACAAGAGCAAGGCAGTGCGGAAAAAGCTTGCAGCGGCATCGCGGTTACTGATCCCGACGGAAGACACCGCTGAGCACTTCCTAGGCTAGAACCAACTGATACGTCGCCCCGCGCACGCAGGGTGACCGTGGTCCCGCCAAGACAAGGAGAGACGTGTGCTCTGCAGGTGAACGAGCTGCTTGAAGTCCGTCACCGGCGCTGGTCTCGGCTGCGCTGGCCGGCGCGGCGCAGCTCCTCGGCGAGGCGCTGGAGGTCGATCAGGTTCAGGATGCGCTCGTCGACGGAGCGCCGGAGGTTCTGCCGCAGGAGGGTGCGGTCGACGCCCTGCTTGTGAGCTCGACGACGGGGTCGGGTGGGAGAGGCGGGTCGGAGTCGGGCACTGGCTCTTGCCCCAAGGATGCTGAAACTCTATCACCGCCCGCCGGGCTTGCGCCGGGCGCGCAGCTCGGCGAAGAGGGCGTCGACGGGCTCGATGCCGGGGGCCGGGAAGTTGTCGGGATTCTCCCAGAACTCGGCCAGGGCGCCGGTGCCCCAGGTCTCGTAGACGGCGACTTTGAGCATGAGCTGCAGCTTGTCGCAGGCTTTCACCAGGCGCGATTCCGGGGTCGCGCCTTCCTGGTACTCGGCGTAGAGGAGGCGGGCACGCTCGGGCAGCGGCGCCAGGACCTCGGCCATGGCTGCGGTCTCGGCGGTCCTCTTGGCGCCTTCGGGGAAGTAGCGGCCGGCGGTGCGGGGCAGGTCTCCTACCCGTAGCTCGGCCAGGTCGTGGACCAGCGCGATCTCGACCGCCCGCGCCACGTCGAGGCCGGGGAGCCGCTCGCCCAGCGCCCAGACCATGAACAGGACGTGCCAGCTGTGCTCGGTGACGCTCTCCGGGTCGGCGACCCCGCGCAGGACGAAGCCGCTGCGCGGGATCCGGTCCAGCAACTGCAGCTCGAGGAGGAGCTCCAGCAGGCTCTCGTTGCTGCGCAAGCCTCTACCGGCCGGACGCGAAGGTGTCGAGCCAGCCCCGCGTCCAGTAGTCCGACAAGGTGATGAAGATCATGAACGCGAGCCACAGGAAGCCCGACACCACCGTGAGCTTGGTCAGCTTCGAGCTGTGGCGGACGTGCATGAAGAAGAGCACGACCGCGGTCGCCTTGAGGACGGCGATGCCCAGGGCCACGATGTCGTTGAGCGGACCGAGGTCGAACTTCGCCACCACGTAGGTGATCAGCGTCATGACGAGGAGGAAGGCGCAGGTCAGGAAATACGGCTTCCGCGAGGGGGTGTGCGCCGCGCTTGCGTGTTCGGCCATCGTCGAGCTCACCTCGTTGCCTCGTTACCTAGTGTCCCGCGGGCCACTAGTGCGCCCCGATCAGGTACAGCAGCGGGAACAGGAAGATCCAGACGATGTCCACGAAGTGCCAGTACAGGCCGATGCACTCGAGCGGGTTGTGCCACTCGGAGGTGTAACGCCCCTGCCAGGAGGGCAGCAGCAGGTAGCTGAGCAGACCGACGCCGACGATCATGTGCAGGGCGTGCAGCCCGGTCATGCAGAAGTAGAGCGAGAAGAAGATCTCGGCCTGCTCCGGGTGGCAGGGCTCGCCGGGCGGGCAGACGTAGTGGAAGTGCGGGCCGGGCACCAGGTGGTGCTCGAACTTCTCCTTGTACTCGACGGTCTTGATGCCGAGGAAGGTGAGGCCGAATGCCATGGTGATCAGCAGGAACATCACGATCAGCTTGCGGCGGTTGATCTGCGCCGACCAGATGGCCAGCGCCATGGTCAAGCTGCTGCAGATCAGCACCGCCGTGTTGGTGCCTCCCCAGACCACGTTCAGGTCTCGGCTGGCCTGCGCGAAGACCCCGTGGAACCGCTGGCGGTAGATCACGTAGGTGGTGAACAACCCGCCGAAGAACAGGATCTCGGTACAGAGGAACACCCACATGCCCAGGGTCGACGCCTCGCGCTGCTGCTCGAGATCGTCGAAGTGGTGCTGGAGCCGGGCGTGGCCGTGGCCGCCGGCGCCGGCGCTGACGCTGACGCCACCACTATGCACTGTGAGCCTCCTGCCGGGCGACGGCGCGGGCGTCCGGAGCGTACTCGTACGCCTCCTCGTCGACCACCACCGGGTAGTCGAAGTTGAAGGTGGGAGGCGGCGAGGTGGTCGCCCACTCCAGGCCCTTCGCGCCCCACGGGTTGGCCCCCGCCTGCTTGCCGTAGAACAGGGAGTAGAGGAAGTAGCAGAGCGGCAGCAGGTAGCCGACACCCAGGACCGAGGCGCCGGCGGTCGAGAGCACGTTCCACACCTGGAACTCGGGCGGGTACTCCCAGTAGCGGCGCGGCATGCCGAGGTAGCCGAGGATGAACTGCGGGAAGAAGGTCAGGTTGAAGCCGACGAAGATGAGCAACGCCGACAGCCGCGATGCGAACACCGGGTAGAGCTTCCCGGTCATCTTCGGCCACCAGTAGTGCAGGCCGCCCATGTAGGCCATGATCGTGCCGCCCACCATGACGTAGTGGAAGTGGGCGATGATGAAGTAGGTGTCGTGCAGGTGGAGATCGATGCCGAGGGTGGCGATCATCACCCCGGTGAGGCCGCCGATGGTGAACAAGCCGATGAAGCCCAGGGCATAGAGCATCGGCGTCTCGTACGACACCGAGCCCTCGTAGAGCGTCGCCGTCCAGTTGAACACCTTGATCGCCGACGGCACCGCCACCAGCATCGACAGCAGCGAGAACACGGTCGCCGCGTAGACCGATTCGCCGGTCACGAAGAGGTGGTGACCCCAGACCAGGAAGCCGAGCACCGCGATGCCCATGCTCGAGAAGGCGACGACGGTGTAGCCGAACACCCGCTTGCGCGTGAACGCGGCGATCAGCTCGCTGATCACCCCCATGCCGGGCAGCACCATGATGTAGACCGCCGGGTGGGAGTAGAACCAGAACAGGTGCTGGAAGAGGATCGGGTCGCCGCCCAGCCGCGGATCGAAGAGGCCGAGGTTGAGCGCCCGCTCGACCGCCACCATCATCAGGGTCACCGCGATCACCGGCGTGCCGAGGATCATGATCAGGCTGGTGGCGTAGTGCGACCAGATGAACAGCGGCAGCCGGAACCAGGTCATGCCCGGCGCCCGCATGCGGTGGATGGTCACCACGAAGTTCAGGCCGGTCAGGATCGACGAGAAGCCGGCGATGAAGACGCCGAGCGCCGTCGAGACCACGTAACCGTTCGAGTAATGGGTGCTGAACGGGGTGTAGAAGGTCCAGCCGGTGTCGACGCCGCCGTGGATCAGCGCCCAGAGGATGAAGATGCCGGCCAGCACGTAGATGTACCAGGAGATCAGGTTGATCCGCGGGAACGCCAGGTCCTTCGCTCCGATCATCAGCGGCACCAGGAAGTTGCCGAGGGTGGCCGGGATCGACGGCACCAGGAACAGGAACACCATGATCACGCCGTGCATGGTGAACAGGCGGTTGTAGGTGGCGGCCTGCACCAGGTCGCCCTCCGGCGTCAGCAGCTCGAGCCGGATGAGCATCGCGAAGATGCCGCCGATGGCGAAGAAGACCGTGATCGAGATCAGGTAGAGGATCGCGATCCGCTTGTGGTCCTTGGTCAGCAGCCACGACTTCCAGCCATAGCCGTCGTGGAGGTAGCTGGGGCGGTCGAGAGCGAGCTCGGCGCTGGTGGTGTCGGAACTGTTCATGGTTCGGCTCTCACTTGCTCCTCGGGCCTCCGGCGGGCGGAGCGGACGGCGAGGCAGGCATGGAGCCCGCCGGACCGCCCTCCATCGGGCTCGACGTTCCGGGCGGGTTGACGGCGCCGGTGCCCATGGCGGGCGCGCTGCCCAGCGACTTGAGATAGGCGATCAGGTCGATCAGCTGCTCCTCGCTGACCTGCCCCTGGTAGGTCGGCATGATCGGCTGCCATCCCTTGACCACCTTCGCCGCCGGCAGCAGGATGGACTCCCGGAGGTAGGCTTCGTCGGCGAGCACCGAGCTGCCGCCTGCGAGCGGCACCTGGTGGCCGTAGACCCCCTGCAGGCTGGGGCCGCGCGCCATCCAGCCCGGTCCCATCTCGTGGCAGGTGTAGCACGCCAGGCTCTGGAACAGCTGGGCGCCGACCGCCACCGGCGACTGGCCCCCGACCGGGCCGCCGGCCAGCCAGGCGGCGTAGTCCTCGGCGGACATCACCACGATGCTGCCCACCATGCGGGAGTGCTCCGCGCCGCAGTACTGGTCGCAGAAGAGGTGGTAGGTGCCGACGCGGTTGGGCTGGAACCAGACCCGGGTGTAGGCCCCGGGGTTGACGTCCTGCTTGAGACGGAAGGCCGGGACGCCGAAGCTGTGGATGACGTCCTCGGAGGTCATCGTCAGCTTGACCGTCTGGCCCAGCGGGAGATGGAGGTGGTTGATCTCGCGAGCACCGTTCGGATGCTCGAACTTCCACATCCACTGCTTGCCGGTCGCCCAGTACTCGACCGCGCCGGGCGGCGCCTGGTGCTGGACGAAGAACAGCCGGGCGCCCCAGAAGAACATCGCCAGCATGATGAACAGCGGCACGGCGGACCAGATGATCTCGAGCCAGGGCCCCATCTCTTCGCTCTTGCCCACCTCGTCGGGATGGCGGCGCCGGAAGCGCACCATGAAGACCACGATGAGCACGGCGATGAGCGCGGTGAAGAAGAGGCTGATCCCCAGCCAGGCGCCGAACATGAGGTCCACTTCGCGCGCCGCCGCCGTGGCCTCCTCCGGGAAGAACGGTAAGGACCGCATATCAGGCAGTTCCTAACGGGTTGGGGCGCTGGTGCTCGCGCCGGAGCAGTAGCGCGATCATCAGGCCCAGGCCCGCCACGCTCAGGAGCGCGGCGAGGCGGACGATGTTGAGGGTCGCGGCGCTGTACCTGCCCTGCACCGGGTCGTAATGGAAGCAGTAGAGCAGCACCTGGTCGACCGCCGAGCCGATGCGGTTGTCGGCGGCCTCGACGAGCCCCAGCCGGACGTTGCGCACCGGGAAATCGATGCCGTAGAGGTAGCGCGAGGCCGCGCCCTGCGGGGTGAGCAGCACGATCCCCGAGGCGTGCGCGAACTGCTTGACCCGCGAGTCGTAGAAGTAGCGGAAGCCGACCGCTTCGGTGAGCCGCCGGATCGACTCGGCGCCGCCGGTCAGGAAGTGCCAGCCGTCCGCGGTCTCCGGCCGGCCATAGTCCTTCAGCGCGTCCCGCTTGGCGGCGAAGGCCTGCGCCGGCGTCTCGCGCGGGTCGAAGCTCACCACCACCACCTCGAACTCGCGGCCGGCGTCGAAGCTCGAGCGCTTGAGGCTGCGGGTGAGGCCTTGCAGGGTGAGCGGGCAGAGCATGGGGCAGCCGTAGTAGACCAGCGACAGCACCACCGGCCGCTTGCCGAAGTAGTCGCCGAGGCGCACCGTCCGCCCGGTCTCGTCGCGGAAGACCAGGTCCGCCGGCACCCGCTGGCCGACCCTCTGGTCGAAGCCGATCCGCTGGAAGGGGCTCGGCATGCCGCCCTGCGTCAGCTGACCGCTCGCCGTGCCCGGTTGCGCGGGGGCGAGGCCGTACTGCATGAAGGTCTGGGACGGCTGGGGCGGCGACGGCGACGGCGGCGACGGAGCCGCGGGCAGCGGCGAGGGTACCAAATGCGCCAGCGCTGCCGCGGCGCCGGCACAGAGCCAGATGGCCACCGCCAGCGCGACCATTGCCATGGTACTAGGCACCAGCCTCTCCCAGAGCATCCGCATCTGCCCAGTCACCCCCATTACGGCATTCCTCCGGGCGGAGGGGGCGGCGGCAGAACGGGTGTGCGCGGCACCGGTTGATGGGACTGTGGTGCTGGCACCCTCGCGCCTTCCCGGCGCTCCGGCTCGGGCATCGCCGGGGCCGGCTGCTGGCCGGCGCCCGCCGACGGCGGCCCGAGGCTGCCGATGCCCAGGCCGGGCGGCGGCAGCAGCGTGCCGGGGCTGGGCTGGTCGGTGGGCGGCCGGCCGTCGTCGGCGGTGGAGCCGTGCGCGGCCATCTCGGCGAGCGGCGGCGTGGTCACCTTCGGCAGGCCGCGCGCGGCCAGCACGTCGATGGCGACGTCGATCGGCACGCGCACCGTCCCCTGCGTGCGGTCGACCCAGCCGGCGTGCTGCAGCAGCCGGTCGTTCTCGGCGCGCATCGCCGTCATGTCCTCCGCGGGCGCCGCCTGCAGCAGCGGCCCCGGGGGCGCCGTCTGTCGCATCGACTGGCTCACGGACTCGGGCATCGCCGCCGGCGCCGCCCGCTGCGAGGCGGCTTGGCGCCGGTCGAAAGCGTCGAAGCCGACGAACATCCCCCACATGGCGATCACCGACACGATGCAGATGGCGACGACTCCGGCGGTGGTCCAGAGGATGGCGCGGACGTTGAGCTCGCTGTCGAACTCCTCCGAGCCGCTGGGATGCGGTCCGGCCGGCGCCGGGCGCGCCTCGTGCTCATGGGCGTGATCGGCGGGGTGGAACTCGCCGCGATGGCCGTCGGTCATGTGCGCACCACCTCCGCGATCTGGGGATCGTGCAGCGGCAGCAGGGACCGCTGCTTGAGCTCGCGTCCGAAGAGCCAGAGCCAGCCGCCGAACAGCGCCGCGGGGACCGCCAGGTACATCCACTCCATCTCCAGCCGCTGGCTGCCGGCGGCGCCCACGTAGGCCGGCTCGACCTGCCAGAAAAGGTCCACCAGGCGCATCAGCATCATCCAGCCGGCGAGCATGGCCAGCCAGCGCGGCCGCCGCTTGAGATCGCGCGACAGCAGCAGCGCGAACGGCAGCGCGAAGTGGCACCAGACCACGATCCCGGCGATGGCGCCCCAGCCGCTCAGGATGCGGTGCCGGTACCAGAAGATCTCCTCCGGCAGGTTGCCCGCCCAGGTGATCAGGAACTGCGAGAAGCAGATGTAAGTCCACATCATCGTCAACGCCAGGTACAGCTTGCCATAGTCATGGAAGTGCTTCTTCACCATCAGCGGCGCCATCGGCTCGCTGCGCGACAGGAAGAACGCGATGACGATGGTGAAGGTCAACCCCGAGAGCGCCTGGCTGACGATCAGGTAGAAGCCGTACATGGTCGACGACCAGTGGGTCTCGATCGACATCAGCCAGTCGACGGAGGCGAAGGTCGCCGCCAGGCAGTAGATGACGATCCCCGGCCCTGACACGATCCGCATGCGCCGCGCCAGCCCGGCGTCGGCGGTGCGGTCCTGCTCGAGCGACATGCGGTTGATCAGCCAGCTCAGCAGCCAGGCGATGGCGAAGTAGAGCACCAGGCGCCCGATGAAGCCCCCGGTGGTCAGGTAGGAGTGCGTCTTCCACCGCAGGACCGGATCGACCCTGACCTTGGCCGGGTCCGCCCAGGAGTACAGGCGCGGCAGCCAGAAGAACAGCGGCACCGCCGCCAGCAGCAGCACCGGGATGGTGCGGGTCGCCGCCTCGAGCTGGCGCCGCACCACCAACAGGAAGCCGCCGCCGACCAGGTGGTTCATCATGGCGAGCGCGAGCGAGCCGAAGGCGATGCCGACGCAGTAGACCCAGCCCACCAGGTAGGCCCGGTAGAAGTAGTCGGGGCTGAGGAAGTAGCCGGCGACGCTGCCGACCAGCCCGATCACGCAGATCGACAGTCCGAGCCGCTGCAGCCGGTCGACCGCCGGCGGCGCGGCGAACGACTCGGCGTCGAGGCGGGGCACCTGCGGGACGCTGCTCGGGCTGCTGCTCATTGGACCTCGCT
>DATDGZ010000473.1:0-15244 GCA_036521795.1 Thermoanaerobaculia bacterium
TGTACGCAGACCAGCCCCAGCCGGCAGCCGCAATGGCCGCAGAACTTCATCCCGGCCGGACTGCCGCGGTTGCAGCTCGGGCACGGCATGGCGGCTTCGGGCATGGCGGCTTCGGACATGGTGGAGCGAGCGGCGCGCCGAGCTCAGGCCACCAGCAGACGCTTGACCATGCGATCGAACCGCTCGCCGGCCGCGGACACGCCGTCGAGCACCACCGCGTCGAGCTCGTCGTCGTCCTCGGGCGCTTCGTCGGGCGCCAGGTCATGGCCGTAGCCGAGCGCGCGATGGCGCTCGCGGACCGTGGTCGCGAGGTAGATGGCGAGGGCGCGGTAGAAGCGGGCGGCGAAGCCGAGATCGCTCTCGAGCTTGCGCGCGAGATCGCGGCGTGGGACGGCGAACACCGTGGCGTCCTCGAGCGCCTTGACCGTCGCCGACGGCGGCCGCGAGTCGACGAACGACATCTCGCCGACGACCTCGCCGGCGTTGAGGCGCGCGATCTCCCGCTCCCGCTTGCCGCCGAGCCAGACCGAGAGCTTGCCCTCGAGGAGGATGAACAGGGCATCGATGGTGTCCCCTTGCCGGATCACGATGCCGCCGCGCGGCACGCTCCGCGTGTGGCCGGCCCTGAGCAGCCATTCGAGGTCTTCGTCGTTGAGCTGGCCGAAGAGGATCAGTACCTTCCTCATGGTGTCGTATCTCCCCTGGCGCCGCGGCGCCGGCTCATGCGGTCTGCCGTGCCACCAGGCGCGAGAACAGGCCCCCCTGCCGGGCGAGCTCCTGGTAGGTGCCCTGCTCGACGACGCGGCCGTTCTCGACCACGTAGATGCGGTCCGCGTTGGCGATCGTGCTCAGGCGGTGGGCAATGACGATGCGCGTCGCCTTGAGGCGCTCGAGGCTGCGGCTGACGATCTCCTGGGACCGGTTGTCGAGAGCGCTGGTCGCCTCGTCGAACAGGATGATGCGTGGGCGGTGGACGATGGCGCGGGCGATCAGGATGCGCTGCTTCTGACCGCCCGAGAACGTGTCGGCGCCCTCGCTGATCAAGGTGAACATGCCCATCGGCATGCTGCGGATGTCCTCCTCGAGACCCACCATCCGCGCCGCCTCCCAGGCGTCCTCGATGCGCAGGTTGGAGCTGCCCAGGATGTTCGAGCGGATGTCGCCGGCGAGCGGCCGGCCGGTCTGCAGCACGACGCCGATCTGGCGCCGCACCGAATGCGCGGAGAGACCGCTCAGGTCCTGGCCGTCGAAATAGATCGAACCGGATGCCGGCTTCTCGAAGCCGAGGATCAGGCGCAGGCAGGTCGACTTGCCGCCGCCCGACGGCCCCACCAGGGCGATGAACTCGCCGGGCGCGGCGCGGAAGGACACGCCGTCGACGACCGGCGGGCCGTCCGGCGAGTAGCTGAACGACACGTGGCTGAACTCGAGGTCGCCGGTGAGCTCCCCCGCGTCGGCTTTGGCCTGGTCGACCTCGGGCGTCGCCGCGAGAATGGGCGACAGGCGCTCGTAGAGCGACACCGTGGCGATGATGCTGGCGAGCACCGCGATCATCGCCAGCGCCGCGGCGAGGAATTGCGAGAAGGCGGCGTTGAACGCCAGGAAATCGCCCAGCGACATGCTGGCGGCGGAGGAGAAGCCGACCATCGCGAAGATGCCGATCGAGGTGAGCACGGTGTAGATCGCGTTGAACGCCGCCTGCACATTGGCGAGACGCTGCGATTGGATGGTGTGCCGCCGCTGCTCGGCAAAGCCGTCGGCCCAGAGGGCGAAGCCGCGCTGCTCGGCGCCGGCGACGCGCAGCTTGGCGATGCCGTGAATGAGCCCGAAGACCAGGCTTGCCAGCTTGCCCTGCGCCGCGTAGAGCCGGCGCTGGCGGCGCAGCTGCAGCGCGGTGAGCAGCCAGGTGACGCCGGCCATCAGCGCCACCAGCCCGATCGACAGCAGCGCCAGCGGCAGGCTGTAATAGAACAGCAACAGGAGGTTGAACAGCGAGAAGAAGGCGCCGAGGATGGCGGTGGCGGCGTTGCCGGTGAACTGCTCGCGGATGCGATCGATGCCCAGCGAGCGCTCGGCCAGGTCGCCGACCGTGAAGCGCCGGAAGAAGGTCGCGGGCAGGGCGAGCAGCCGGTCCCACACCGCCGCCTGCAGGCTGCCCTCGATCTTGGCCCCCAGCCGCAGGACCGCGACGCTGCGCGTGACCTGGAACACCGCGGCACCGGCGCCCGCGGCGATCAGGGCGAGGGTGACCGCGACCAGCTGGGAGGCATTGGCGCCGGGAATGGCGCTGCCGAACACCTCTGCCGTGGCGATCGGCACCAGCAACCCCAGCAGGCCGCCGGCGACCCCCATCGCCAGGATCGTGCCGAGCTCCGGCCGCACCCGCGCCAGGGTGTAGTGCACGAGGTCGCCCTTGCCGAGCGGCCGCTCCGGCAGCGGCGGATAGAACATGTAGGCCTCTCCGGTCAGCGACTCGGCGAGAGCGGCGTCGGCCGGCTGGCGCGTGCCCGAGGCGGGATCGGCCAGCTCGTAGGCGTGCGGCGAGACGGGGAGCAGCGCCACCGGCCGCCGCCGCTGCTGCGTCGCGTCCACCCACTGGAACCCGAGCAGCGGCCCGTTGTCGCGCCGCCACCAGTCGCCGCGCAGCAGCACCCGCCGATGGCGCACGCGCCAGGCGGCGCAGATGGCCGCCAGCTCGTCCGCCTGGCGGGCGCGGTGGAGCGAATCCGGCAGCCTGGGGGCGGCGATCCCCTGCGCTTCGCCGACCAGCCGGCAGGCGGCGAGCAGGGGATCGGCGGTCTCCGGCACTCCCAGGGACTCCGGCGCGGCGGTGGCGAGCACCGAGAGCAGGTGGGCGCAGGCGCCGGCGACGGCGGCCCGGTCGCGCTCGGCGCGAAGCGTGAGCCGCTCCCGCTGCTGGCGCTCGGCCTGTGCGAGCTGCAACCCGAGATAGGCGAGCAGCAGCTCGTGGAAGCGGCCGAGCCCCGCCCAGAAATCGTCCTGCGCCACCAGCGCCGCCGTGCCGGTGCAGGTCAGGCGCGCCGGCTCGGCGCTGGACAGCCAGGCGCGCGGAGCCAGCGGCAACCACGGTCCCGGCCCCAGCCGGAGCTCCTCCTGCCCCATGAAATAGGAGCTCCCTGCACGGTGCCGGACCCACACCAGCCCCTGCGCCGGGCGGGCGGCGAGCCCGGCCGCCTCGAGGTCGGTCTCGGTGTCCGGGCGAAGCTCGCGAAACCCCCGCGGCACCGCGGTGTGGGCGACCGTGGCGAAGAGCTTCGCCAGCCAGGTGTCGAAGGCGCCGGCGAGCTCGGCCGCCAGCTCGTCGCCGTCCGCCAGCAGCCGTCTCATGTGCGCGGCGTCGATCGGCACCACGCGCGCTCCGTGCTGGCGGACGCCGAGCAGCGCCATGCCATGCCCGGGCCTGGCGACGTCTTCTCCGCCTCCGCCGCCGGCCACCAGCAGCTGGCCTGCCGACGCCGTGGCCAGGTGGGCGCGGGAGCGCTCCTCGCCGCCGGCGTCACGGCTGCTGGCGAAGACTTCGACCTCGCCGGCGGTGATGTACCAGGCGGCGGGCGGCCCCGCGTCCAGCGCCAGCTCGCGGGAGTCCCATGCCGCGTCCCGCTCTCCGGCCGCCGCCGCCGGGGCCAGCGCCAGGAGCCGTGCTTGGAGGCCCGCGTCCACGCCGCCGGCCCTGGCGTCACTCGGCGCGGATGAGATTGGCGTAGACGCCTCCTTGCCGCTTCAGCTGCTCGTGAGTGCCGCGCTCGCAGATCTTGCCGCGATCCATGACGATGATCTCGTCGGCGTCGCGGATGGTGCTCAGCCGGTGGGCGACGATCAGGCAGGCGCAGCCGCGCCGCCTGAGGTTCTGATCGATCTGGCTCTCGGTGGCCGGATCCAGCGCGCTGGTCGCCTCGTCCAGGATCAGCAGGCTCGGACGCTGCGCCAGTGCGCGGGCGATCTCGAGGCGCTGGCGCTGGCCGCCGCTCCAGTTGGCGCCGCCTTCCTGGATCAGGCTGTCGTACCCTCCCGGCCTGGCGGCGATGTCGTCGTGGATGCAGGCGTCCTTGGCCGCCGCCACGATCTCCGGCAGCGGCAGGGTCGAGTCCCAGAGCGCCAGGTTCTCGCGTACCGTCCCCGCGAACAGGAAGATGCTCTGGTCGACGGCGGCCGTCGAGGAGGTCATCGTGTCCCGCGGCACCGCGTCGCGCCGCCGGCCGTCGAAGAGCACGTCGCCCTGCCAGGGTTGGTAGAGGCCGGAGATCAGCTTGGCGATCGTGGTCTTGCCGCTGCCCGAGCCGCCGACCAGGGCCACGCGGTGGCCCGGCGCCAGGACCAGGTCGAAAGCCTCGATCAACGGCGGATCGAGGCGGCTGTAGCCGAAGACGACGCCCCCGAGCTCGAGGCGCCCCGAGAGCCTCGCCGGCGACGGCGCCGGCGAGACGCCGCCGCCGTCGACCGGGTAACGCAGCACGTCGTCGAGCCGGTTCATGTCACCCTCGGCGAGCTGCAGCTTGCCGCCCAGGCTCACCAGGCGTCCGACCGGAGTGATGAACGCGGCCATGAGCAGCTGGAACGCCACCAGTCCGCCCAGCGAGAGCGCGCCATGGATCACGCGCCAGCCACCCACGCCCAGGATCACCGCCGAGTTGACCGCGGCCAGCAGCGGCGGCACCGCGTCGAGCACCTGCGTGTAGCGCTCGAGCTCCTGGCGGGTGTTGACCACCTTCGACTGGTAGCCCGCCCAGCGGGTGAAGAGGTCGCTCTCGCCGCCCGTCGCCTTCAAGGTCTCGATGGTCTGCAGCCCGCCGATGGCGGTGCCGATCATCTTGCCGGTCTCCTGCAGCAGCTTGCGGTTGCCGTCCACCCGCCGGCGCGAGATGTAGCGCAGGGCGCCGACGTTGGCGGCGACGATCGCCACCCCCAGGCCGGTGAGCAGGACGTCGTACTGCAGCAGGATGGCGCCGAAGAAGACCATCATGGACGCACTGATCGCATTGGTGGCCAGGTCGCGCGACAGCAGCTGCGCGACCCGGTCGTTGATGGCCACGCGGCTGCTGATCTCGCCGGCGTAGCGTTGGTTGAAGAACTCGATCGGCAGACGCAGCACATGCCAGAAGAACCGGCTGGCGCCGCCCAGGGCGATCCTGGTCTCGAGCCGCAGCAGGTAGGCCTGCTGCAGCCAGGTCAGGCCGCCGGCGAGCAGCGCCGCCGCGCCCATGCCGAGCAGCAGGGGGACCAGCCAGTCGCGGCGGTTCTCGAGCAGCACGTTGTCGATGAAGAAGCGGGAGAAGACCGGCAGGACGAGGGCCGGCACGGCCAGCGCCAGGCCGGCGAGGATCACGAACAGCACCGCCGCGCGCGTGCCGGCGAGCCGCTCGCGCAGGCCGCGGATCAACCCCGGAGGGGCGCCGCCGGGAGCGAAGCCGGGGCCGCGCTTGAAGGTGAGGACGACGCCGGTGAACGCCTGGTCGAGCTCCTCCTCGCTGACCACGATCGGCCCGAGCGCGGGATCGTTGATGTGCGCTTTCCCTCTGGAGAAGCCGTCGAGCACCACGAAATGGTTGAAGTTCCAGTGCAGGATGGCCGGGGGCGCCATCTCCCGCAGGTGGCGAGGCTCCTTCTTGAAGCCACGCGCGTCGAGGCCGTAGGTGCGCGCCGCCTTGACGACGTTGCTCGCCTTGCTGCCGTCGCGGGAGACGCCGCAGGCGATGCGCAGCTCCTCGAGCGGCACCCAGCGGCGGAAGTGGGCGAGCACGATGGCCAGGGCGGCCGCGCCGCATTCGACCGCCTCCATCTGCAACACGGTCGGCGTCCGCACCCGCTTGCACGCCTTGCCCGCCGCCGGCTGCCGCGCGTCTGCCACCTCAGACCCCCAGCTTCTCGCGCAGGTTCGGCAGCAGCAGGCCAATCGGATGCTCCTGCTTGACCACCACGCTGCCGGAGGCGAGCGTGCCGCTGCTGAGCTTGACGTTCGGTCCGTGCGACGACGACCACTTGTAGCCGGTCGGCGTCGATGGGTCGCGGATCAGCGTCACGTCGACCTGCAGCGGCGGCCCCTCGGTCATCAGCTTCGCGACCAGCGCCTCGTTGCCGAGCAGGCGTTGCATGCCGCGCGCCGTGGAGGGGAACGGCGCCGCCCGCTGCACGCGCCCGAGGATGGAGCCGAACTCTTCCTTCTTGACGGTGGACGGCGAGACCCGCACCACCATCCCGGGCTGGACGCGCTTGCCCGCCGACGCCGGCACGAAGAGCACCGCTATCAGCTCGCGCGAGAGCATCTCGACGTTGACCAGCGGCGTGCCCGGCGTCACCACGTCACCGCGATCCACCATCAGCTCGACCACCCGCCCGGCGAAGGGCGAGACTACCACCGCGTCCTCCCGCAGCTTGGCGCCGAGCTCGCGCAGTTGCAGCTCGAGGTCGCGGATCTCGCCGCGGCGCGCGGTGAGTTGCTGGTCCAGCTGCTGGTCGGCCTCCAGGCGCTTGAGCTCGAGCCCGCTCCATTCCAGGCGCTGGCTGGCGAGCTGATCGCGCTTGCCGTTGAGCTCCTGCTTGGAGGCGAGCAGCGTCTGCCGCGTGATCAGCCCGTCGCGCAGCAGGCCCTCTTGGGCGGCGACGCGCTCGCCCGTCAGCTCGACGTCCTTGCCGAGCGCCGCGATGTTGTGCTCGAGCTTGATGCGCTCCTGCTCGATGTCGCGCCGGCGCAGTTGCTTCTGCTCGTCGGAGGAGTGCAGCAGCTCGGCGAAGGTGTGCTCGAGGTCGCTCTCCTTGAGGCGGGCATCCTTGATCTGGCGCAGCAGCGGGTCCTGGCGCATCCTCGCCACCACCTCACCCTTCTCCACGAGCTGGCCGGTGGACACCGTCAGGGCCTCCACCTGGCCGCTGGCGGCCGCCACCACCGCCGAGACGCCACCGCTGCGGATGAGCATGCCGTCACCGGATGCCTCGGTGGGGATCGAGCCGAAGAAGCCCCAGACGAAGGCGGCGCCGATCAGCGCGCCGAAGGCGGCGAGCGCCAGCCAACCCGTCGGGCGCGTGACCTGCAGCAGCTGGTCGAGCTGCTCGGGTGACGACAGCCGCTCGAGCGCCACCTTGCGGAAGATCATGGCGCCCCCGGCTCCGGTCGCGGAATGGTCGTGATGCTGCCGGCTTGCAACTCGTTCCAATTGCCGTTCTCGGTGAGCAGGGTGCCGGTCTGGAAGCGCAGCTGCACCAGGGCGAGCGCCAGGGCGAGCCGGGCCGAGATCTCGTCCTGCTGCGCCGCCGTCAGCCGGTCACGCTGGGTGATGACGTCGATGAGGGTCGAGGTGCCGGCGCGCAGCTTCTTCTCTTCGTTGGCCACCGCCTGCTCGAAGAGGCGCACCGAGCCGCTCGCCCGCTCGAGCTGACGGACGCTCTGGATCACCGCGTCGAGCGCCGACGGCACGTCCGCGCCGATGCCCTTGACCAGCACGTCGACCGCGAGCCGGCTCTGCTCGCGCGCCGCCTGCGCCTGGATGACGTCGCCCTGCGCCGCGTGGTTGCCGACCGGCCACGAGAGGCTGAAGCCGAACGAGAGCATCGCCCCGGGCACATGCCGGTAGGCCGCGGCGAAGAAGCTCCCCGGGCTGGTGCCGCTGGTCAGCCCCGAGTAGCCCGGAGAGAGGAGCAGATCGAGCTGCGGTTCGAGCTCGTTCTCGGCGGCGCGGAGCAGGACCTCGCTCTCGGCCAGCCGCTGGCGCGCCGCGCGCACGTCCGCGCGCCGTGCGATCGCCGTCTCCACCAGGCGGCCGGCCGCGGCCGGCGGCAGCGATTCAGGCGCGATCGTGGGCAGCGGCGCGTCGGGCAGCGGCAGGGCGGCGATCCGGTCCGGCGCCAGCCCGACGTCCTTGCCGAGGTCCTGGCGGGCCTGGAACAGCGCGCGCTCGCCGCCGATGCGCGAGGACTCCTTGGCGGCAAGGTTCGCCGCCACCTGCACCAGCTCGGCGGCGGGCGTGAGGTCCACCGCCACCAGCTTGCGGGTGTCCTCGAGCAGCTGCCGGGCGCTGCCTTCGCTGGCGCCCAGGATGTCCAGGCTGCGCCGCGCGGCCGCCACCGTCCAGTACTGCGAGGTCGTAGTCAGGATGCGCTGCGCGGTGGTCTGCACCAGGTCCAGCCGCCGTGCCGCCACCTCGCCGCCGGCGGCGGTCTCGGCGGCGGCGTTGACCTCGCGGCCGCGGCCGCGCAGCAGCGGCTGGCGGACCGTGAAGGCGAGGGTGCCGACGGTGGCCAGGCCGGGCCCGAGGGTCGTGTCCGCCACGCGCAGCAGCGACAGCTGGGGCGTGAGCGACAGGCCGCTGCGGAGCAGCTGGGTCAGCGACAGCGTCTCCTGCACTGTCCGGCGGTCGCCGCTCTCGGTCTCGGTGAGCGGCGCCGTGAGGTCGGCCGCGTTCAGCTGGTTGGCGAGCAGCGGGTCGAACTTGCCGGTGGCGCTGCGCTGCACTCCCTGGGCGGCGAGCACCTGGGACTGCGCGAGCGCGAGGTTGGGATCGTTCTCGAGCAGCAAGCGGACGACGTCGAGGAGACCGGCGGCGGCCGCCACGTCCGGCGCCTGCGCCGGCAGCGACCGGTGCCGCAGCCCGAGCGCGACGAGCAACGCCAGCGAACGATGGAGAGCCGGGCGGAACCGAGAGCTGGTCATGCGCGACGTGCGGCGGGAACGGATCGAGCTGCCCTGCTTCCGGGACCGCGCCTCGTAAAAGATGAGAGTCCTTGCGCGCTAAACTAGGATACTACCGTGGGATTCGAGCTTCAAGTCGCGGTGCTGGCCGATCACGGTGCGGCTCCGGCGGAGGTCGAGGAGCTGTTGCGGTACAACGAGAACCCTTTCTCGGTCTGCGCCGCCGGTCCGGTGCCGCTCCCCCTCCCCGACGAGCCGTTCGTGAGCGCCTGGGAAGTCTATACGGCGGAGGCGCGCCGCATCGGCGCCGGCGCGGTGCTGCTCCGCGTCCTGCCGCAGCTGTGCTTCCCGATCCGCGCCGGCATCAGCGCCAGCCCGGACTACCGCGCTGCGACCCGCCGCGGCGAGGCGCCGGACGGGCTGGCGGCCGCCGGCGGGCTGCCACTCGAACGTCCCGAGCTGCTCGAGATCGTGCTGCATCCGAGCGCGGCGGGGCGCATCCCCCTGCTGGTGAGCCGGCACCGGCAGGACTTCGTCCGCCTGGTGCAGGCGCTGACCGGCCGCAACGAACCGGTGCCGGTGCCTCCCACCCAGGGGGCGGCGATGGTGTCGGGCTACGTCAACTGGCAACGGGTGGGGGAGCTGCGCCGCGCCTGGGAGGCCGCGGCACCGGCGGTGCGCGGCGGTGGCACCTGGGACGGCGAGCTGGCGCGGCTCGCGGAGCGCCGCGAGCTCTACCAGGACCGCTTCATCCTGCTGTCGGACGGTCCCTACAGCGGCGTGCCGGCGGCGGCCCTGGGCCTCGAGGAGGAGGAGTGGCGCCGCCGGTCGCTGGTCATTCGCCGCGAGCACGAGTGCGCGCACTACCTCACCCGGCGGCTCTTCGGCGCGATGCGCTACAACGCTCTCGACGAGCTGCTCGCCGACTTCGCCGGTATCACGGCCGCTGCGGGTGGCTTCCGCGCGGACTGGTTCCTGCGCTTCGTCGGCCTGGAGGCGTTCCCCCGCTACCGCGCCGGCGCCCGCCTCGACCTCTATCGCGGCAAGCCACCCTTGTCGGCCGGCGCCTTCGCCGTGCTGCACGCGCTGCTGCACGCCGCGGCCCACGGGCTCGAGCGCTGGGACGCCGGGCTGCCGCGGCCGGCGGGACCGCTCGCCGTGGCGATCCGCCTGGCCGCGGTGGCCACGCTGCGCCTCGAAGACCTCGCCTCCGCGGCGGCCGGCGCCAGGCTCCACGCCGCGCACGCCCGGGCCAGCGCTCTGCTCGGCGGCTCGCCGGCCTGAGCGGTGCCGTTGCGCAAGCTCGCGGCGGGCCGTCGTCATGCGGGGCTCGCGCCCGGCGCCGGCACCGGCGCCGCGGTCAGGTCCACTGCCAGGAGGCCGTCGCGCACCATGCGGCGCGCCAGCACCATCTTCTCCTTGCCGTCGAGCTCGCCCGGCAGGGAGGCGACCGAGAACCGGCGGTGGCTCTCGACGTGGTGCAGCGCGGGCGCGATCTTCGCCGGCCCGGTGAGCTTGCCGCCCGGATATTGCAGGCCGGCGTAGCCCGGCCCCTCGAGGACCCGCACCAACATCCCCTCGCGCCGGGTCAGCACCGAATCGAGGGCAAGCTCCGGCTTGTCCTGGAAGAGGTCGTCGCCTGCCAGCGGCGACTTGCCACTGATCAGCTGCTCTCCCAGCCTCGCCAGGGCGCCGTCGAAGCTCAGCTGGCGCGGCAGCTCGCCGGCCAGCTCGCGGAAGCGCGCCTCCATGCCGGGTGCGCCGTGCAGGAACGCGGGCGGCAGTGCCTCGAGCCAGCGCTCGTCTCCCCGCAGGGCAGCGAGGGCCGCGCTCATCAGGTCGGCCCAGGTCACCAGGTTGACTCCCACCGTCAGGTGCAGCGAGGCCGCCGCGGTGGTCCGTGCCGCGTGCACGAAGCCGCGCGGCAGGTAGAGCACGCTGCCCGCCCGCAACTCCGTCTCGAGGACCACCGGCGGCAGGCGGTCGGCGGGCACGGCGGTGGCGTCGCCGGTCGTCGACGCCAGCGGCACTCGCTCCCTGATCTCCCAGGTCTTGGCGCCCTCGAGCTGCAAGATGAACACGTCCATCGGGTCGAAATGCGGGTTGAAGCCCTGCGAGCCCGGGGGCGAGAAATAGAGGTTGACGTTGAACGCGTGATGCAGTTCCTCCTCCAGGCAGGCCACCAGCGCCGCCGCCGGCTCCCACAGGCGATGCAGGGCGTTGACGATGATGGTGTAGCCGGCGCCCCAGGCGGCGCGCACCTTCTCGGGATGCGGCGTGCCGTCGAGCCGGGCCCAGCTCTGGTCGTAGTGGCGGCCCTGCTTGACCAGCATCATGCCTTGCGGCGCGCGGATGCCGCCGAAGTAGAGCAGGCGGGCCACGTCGCGCGAGGAGAGCAGGCCCGCGAGGCGCCCATCCGCCCCGTCGACGAGGCAGGGACGGCGCTGCCAGAAGTCGGCGAAGAACGCCGCGGGCGAGAGCGGTGCGATCAGCTGTTCGAGTGTCATGTCGGCGCCTCCGCCCCGCCGGCGCGGGGCTCGAAAGTCGATGCCAGTGCCAGCGGCACGAGCTCGTGCAGCCGCGGCCGGGGCGCCCGGCGCGCCGCCGACCGCCGTGCCAGGGCGTCCCGCAGCTCGGCCCAACGCGCCGGCTGTGACGACGCCATCGCCCGGGCGCTGCGCCACAGGATGCGCGAGAGGCACACCTCGTCCACGTTGCGGAGGCCCAGCCGGTTGGCGGTCATGTGCAGGTGGCTGCGCTGGATCCGTCCCCTGAGGCCGGCCTCGCCCCGGCGCAGCTCCCAGCTCAGTCGGTACGCCATGCCGGCGTCCGCCAGTGGCGAGCGCTCCCGGCACGAACGGCCGGCCTCTTCGGCGAGCAGCGCGACGAAGGCCGCCTCCCTGCCCTCGAACATCTGGTCGGCCCGCATCTCGACGTGGGCGCGCAGCGGCTCGGGCATGATCGGCGCCATGGCCGCCAGCTCCTCGAGCGCATCGACGCCGGCCGCGAACCCGAGGACCTGGCGCACCCGCATCCGCAGCGCGGTCGACAGCCATTGCGCCTCGGCGCCGCTGCCGCGCTGGGGAAGGAGCTGCAGGGCCCGGCAGCTCGATAGGGCGAAGAAATCGAGGGAGTGCGGCAGGAGGTCCGGGCCGCCATAGCGCTCGACCTCCGGCTCGAAGGGAACCTCGCGGCAGGAGTTGTCGGCGCCCACCAGGTCCTCATGTCCCCTGGCCTCCGGATCGGCCAGGGCCCGGTTGGCCTCGCGGATGGCTGCCGGCGAGAGCGCGGCAGGCGAGGGATGGCGCCGCAGGAAGTCGGCGGCTCGCCGCTGCACGCGCCGCCGCACCAGGGCGGCACAGCCCGGGCGCGGCAGCAGCCGCAGCCGGACGTGCGGTCCGCCGAGCCAGTAGCGGACGAAGAAGAAAGCCGCGATGTGTCCTTGCCGCGACAGGCGCTCGACGGTGGGGCGCACGAGGCCGGCGAGCAGACGATCCAGGCTGCCGCCGTGGTAGAAGACGTGGAACGAGATCCAGTCTTCTCCGATCGTGGCGCGTCGCGCCGGCCGGCCCGCGGCTGCGGCGCTCATGGATACGGGATCACCACGTCCGGCAGCGCGAAGATCTGCGCGGCGATCTGCTCGAGCCTCGCCTCGGCAGCGGCGCCGTCGCCGACGTAGGACGCCGCGGCGAGACGCGCGGTCTCGTCGAGCGGCAACGACGCGAAGAAGGCGCGCAGGTCGGCGACCGCCACCTGCCGGCCGGAGCCGAGCACGCAGTAGGGATGGGTGCCGGTCAGGATGCTCCCCAGCAGCCGCACCTGCGCCTTGGCTTCCGTCCAGTGGCCCCGCCGCCGCGCCATGCGGGCGCGCTGGATGACGAAGTCCGTGCAGTGGATGGCCATGGGCAGCAGGAACGCGTGATCGTCGAGCAGCGCCTCGACCTGGTCTTGCGAACGGCGGAGGGCCGTGTCGGCGGACGCGAGGTCGTCTTCCAGGTAGTGGAGGTAGGCGAGGGTGGAGTCGTGCCACCGCCGCAGGTAGCGAGAGACGCGGGAGATGCCGGTGGGTTCGGCTCGCAGCCGGCCGTCGATGGATGCCAGCAGCCGGCGGCCCGCCTCGAGATCGAACTCGCGCAGCATGAGCATGGCGACCGCAAGGTCCAGCCGCAGGCGCAGGCAGGGTTCGTCGCAGAGCTCGTGCAGCCAGCCGCGTCCCGCGGGCCCGCACGCGGGGAGAAAGAAGAACTCCCGCTGGGCCTGGGCCTGCAACCGGTCGCGGTCTTCGCGCTCCGACACCGCGGTTCCTCCGCCCCCAAGGGGCGAGAAGAGCCCCGGTCCGGCCCGATCACGGCTGGCGCCGCACCGGGGCCGGGCCGGGGCCGGGATCGGCTCACTGGGTGGCGCTGGTGCAGTTGCCACCGGTCTCGGTGCAAGAGCAGTCCGACCTCACGCCACCCGGAACGGACTCGAGATCCTCATCGGTGAGAGGCTCGACTTCCGTCTGCTCGATGTCAGCCGATTTCTTGTCCTGCTCGCTCATACGACTCCTTTCATCTGCCCACCAAAGTGGGCGCTGAGGCTGGTCCCACGATGCGTGGGTAGCCGCGAAAGACTGGCGTCACGGATGCCGCAGGAATCCAGCTGGATCTCGGCGGCGAGCCGGCGGCCGCCGGCGAGCGGCAGGTCCTCCGGCATGGGCAGCGCCTCGACGAGCGTCAGCCGCTCTTCGGCGCGCTCGAGGGCGGTGCGCAGGATCTCGACGAAATGACAGGAGGTGAAATCGATGTACTGGGGCTTGGTGCGCCACGGCCGCGGGGGCGTCCCCACCCGCTCCGTCACGAAGACGCGGTCGGGAATGCCGCGGTCGAGCCGCCAGCGGTTGACGGCGAGCATCGCCGCGGCGGCGGCGAGGCCGCCCTCGGCGCGGCGCAGGCCGCCGGGCTCCACGGTCCAGGATCGGCGCCGGTAGATCACGTTGCCGATGGCGTGCCGTTCGCCGCTCTCGACGTCCGCCGCCACCCGCCGCGGGCCGCCGTCGGGCCTGCCGAGCCTGAGCTCGCCGGGACCGAAGAGGGTGAGGAACTTCGCCAGGCTGGGGAGATACCGGAAGGACAGCGCGCCGAGGTGTACCGGCAGGATCCGCTGCCGCCGGGCGTCGAGCAGCACCGGCAGGCGCTCCGGCCCCCGCAGCCCGACGAAGAGATCGCGCAGCGTCAGCCGCCGCTCGCCGGCGAGCGGCAAGGTCTGGCCCGGCGTGGTGATCACCCGCGGGGTCTGCAGCGCGTGGACGTTGACGGAGAAACCGGCCGGCCAGAAGAGGTCGACCAGCTCCCCGCTGTCGCCCTTCTCGCCGGCCGCGGCGCGCGCGGCGTAGAAGGTCGTGAAGGGCGACCGCATGGCCGGCGTCATGGTCAGGGTGTAGCGGCTGCTCATTCGCCCGGCACCCTCGAAGCAGCTGTTGAGCACCCAGCGCCCGCCGGCGTCGCCGATGGGCTGCAGGAAGGCGCAGAACTCCCGGGCGGCGGCAGCGGCCGGAGGCAGCTCGTCGAGCAGCCGCGTCAGCGCCGCGGCGTCCAGCCGCCGTTCGCCGCCAGCCTCGGAGATGCAGGCGGCGAGCGCCGCGGCCAGCCGCTGCCGGCAGGCGAGCAGGTCGTCGACGGCGGCGAGCCCGCGGGGGTTGAAATGGCGGGGCTTGAGCGGGCCCTCGGGGCGCGAGGCGGCGTCGAACCGCACGAAGTCGCGGAACAGGGGGAACGTCGCCGAGAAGAACTCGAGCAGCGGCACCTCGGTCCGGCCGGGCCAGCGTTCCGCCGCGGCGGCGGCGAAGGTATGGAGGACGTCCAGGCGCAGGCAGAAGAGGTTGCTCAACCGGACCAGCGGCGTGAGGTCGCCGACGAGGGCCTGCGCCTGGCGCGCCGGGAGATGCGCGACCTCGCCGGACCGCTGGCGGGAGGACACCACCACGTCCTCGTGGAAGAAGCCCTCGACGGTCGTCCGCAAGCTGATCCCGGGATCGATGCGGGCCAGCTGGGCGGCAGCCGCCAGCAGCTCGCGCATCGACTGGTTCGCCTCGTCGATGATCCGGGAAGGCGAGTCGGAGCGCGTGTACTCCGCGAGCAGAGCGAGGACCCGGCGCAGCGCGGCGGCGGCAGGCGCCAATCCCGCTGCCGCGGGCCGTGTCTCGAGATAGTCGAGCAAGCGGGCAGCCGGCGCCGGGTCGGTCGCCGCCCAGGGCCATTCGAAGCAGAGGAAGCCGAGATCCAGCAGCTCGTCGACGGTGGCGCCGACGCTGTCGCGCACCTCCTCGGGCAGCTCCCGCGCCAGCGCCGGGAGCAGCTCGCCGTAAGCCGCGGCGGGGAACGGATGGGCGATCCACCAATCGATCAGCGGCCCGTTCAAGGTCGCCTTCATCGCTGCGGGCGGTCCGAGCAGCACCATCCCTGAGCTCTCGTCGCAGCCGTAGCGGGCCGGCCGGATGAAGGTGCATGCGCCTCCCGCGCCGCGCTCCAGCGTCTCGTTGAGCGACATCCGCAGCCCTGCGCGGAAGGCTGGATGGCGCACCAGCATGTGCGCCACCTGGTCGACCAGCGAGCGGTGGAGATG
>DATDGZ010000474.1:0-4482 GCA_036521795.1 Thermoanaerobaculia bacterium
GGCGGCATCCAGCACCCAGGCGAGCAGCGGCCGCCCGGCGGCGCGATGGAGCACCTTCGGCAGCCGCGAGCGCATGCGGGTGCCCTTGCCCGCGGCGAGCACCACCGCCACCTTCTTGCCGCCAGCTTGCATGGTTCACACTCGCTACTTGCCACCGCTACTCGCCACCCGCCACTTCCCGCTCGACCGCATCCGGCGGCCGAAGCCGGAGCGCGCGGCGATCAGCCGCCGGCCACCGCCGGCCGCCGCCGGAGCGGCTCGAGCAGGTCGAGCACGGCCCGCGACAGCTTCTCCGGATCGTGGCGGATCAGGTCGCCCTCGGCGAGCAGATCGGCTCCCACCAGCTCGACCCCCGAGCGCGCCATCGCCTCGGGCTCCACGGCCACCGGCTCGGAGCCGGTCTCGGCGTAGTGCGCCAGCAGCGGCGCGGGGATCGGCGTCGCGTTGTAGAGCACGGTGTGGATGAGCCCGCTGCCGATGTGGCGCTCGACGGCCTGCAAGTGGGCCGCCCCCATCATGCCGTCGGTCTCGCCGGGCTGGGTCATCAGGTTGAGCAGCAGGATGACCCGGGCGCGGCTCTTGGCCACCGCCTGGCGGATGCCGGGAATGAGCAGGTTCGGGATGATGGAGGTGTAGAGCGAGCCCGGCCCGAGCAGGATGGCGCCGGCGCTCTCGAGCGCCGCGACCGCCGGCGGGAAGGCGGGCGCTGCCGCCGGGTCGAGCTCGATGCCGGCCAGCTCCTCGCCGGAGGTGCCGACCGCGCTCTCGCCCTCGTAGGTCCTGCCGGAGACGCCGCGCCCGCGCAGGCGCACGTCGACGAGCGTCGCCGGGTAGACCTTGCCGCGCACCGACAGCACCGACTCCGCGGTCAGGATCGCCTGGTGGAAGTCACCGGTGATGCCGGTCAGGGCGGTCAGGAAGAGGTTGCCGAAGGAATGGCCGACGAGCCCACCGCCGTTCGGGAAGCGGTACTGGAAGAGACGGGCCAGGAGGTCCTCGTCGTCCGCCAGGGCGACGATGCAGTTGCGGATGTCGCCGGGCGGCAGGACCCCGAATTCCCGCCGCAGGCGGCCGGACGAGCCGCCGTCGTCGGTGACCGTGACCACGCCGGTGAGGCAGCCGAGGCGGGACGACCCGACGTGGTGCTTCAAGCCGCGCAGCAGCACCGACAGGCCGGTGCCGCCGCCGATCGCCACCAGGGCGCTGCCGCCGGGGCCCATGGGGGACGCGGTCGTTTCCAGGGTCATGGTGTCAGCGCCAGCCGGCGACCCCTCTCCCTCCACCTCTGTCAGCAAGGTTCTTCCAGTCTAGCGCCGCTTGAGCTCGATGAGGATCTGCTTGGCAACCGACTTCAGGGTGTCGAAGATCCCGACGCCGGTGGTGGCGATGGCCTCGAAGGTGGGCTCGCGCTTGTAGTTGAGGGTGCGGTACATCTCTTCGGCCGGCGCCACGTTCGACAGGTCCCGCTTGTTGAATTGCAAGGCGTAGGGAATGGTCGCCAGGTCGAAGCCATGCTCTTTCAAGTTCTGTTCCAGGTTGCGGATCGACTCGATGTTGGCTTCCATGCGCTCGACCTGGCTGTCGGCCACGAAGACCACGCCGTCGACTCCCTTCAGGATGAGCTTGCGGCTGGCGTCGTAGAACACCTGCCCGGGCACGGTGTAGAGGTGGAAGCGGGTGGTGAAGCCGCGGATGCTGCCGAGGTCCAGGGGGAGGAAGTCGAAGAACAGCGTCCGGTCGGCCTCGGTGGCCAGCGAGATCATCTTCCCCTTCGAGTCGGGAGAGGTCTTGTTGTAGATGTACTGCAAGTTGGTCGTCTTGCCGCACAGCCCGGGGCCGTAGTAGACGATCTTGCAGTTGATCTCCTTGCTGGCGTAGTTGATGAAGGTCATCCGCTTGCCTCGCTCCGCGCCGCGCCCACCGCCGGCGCCGTGGTCGAGAAATGCCCGAGGCCGCGCCGGGCGCGGCGATACGGGGATCGAGCCGCCGCCGGTTCCCTGGCGCCGAGCCGGCCGGGGCCGGCCGGAGCCGGAAGCCGGCGGCTACTCCCCGAAGAGCGCGTCGATATCGTCGTCGGTGATCTCGGCGAAAGGGCTCGAGTGCGAAGGCCCCTGGGCGTCTCTCTCGCCCTTCTGTAACATGACCTCGAAGACCTTCTCGAGGTCGCCGTTGGCGCGCTTGACGCGCAGCCGCACCAGGCCGAGCGACGACCGGTCGTCGAAGATCACGACCAGGATCGCGCGCTTGGCCACGATCGAGATATGGATGTGGTCCTGCTGCCCTTCGTGGAAGAGCACCGAGAACTCGCGCTCCCCGATCAGCTTCGCGAGGCCATCGGTCGCCGCCACGTTGCCGGCCGTCAGGGAGGCGAGTGAGGTGGTGTCGAACTGCTCGATCTCGCCGGCGGCCGCGATCTGCTGGCCGTTCTTGTCGATCAGGAACACGGCCTTGCCGTTAGCCTCCTGGCGCAGGCGGCGCAACGCCTCCTCGAGGTGCTTGAACTCTTCTTCGTAGAGCACGAAGTCGGCTGCGCCCATGGCTATCCTTTCCGGACCGCGCGACGATACACCATCCCGGGTGGGTCCGTCAAAGCTCTGATTTCACGGCAGTTGTCACCCTCCGCGGCCTTCGCCGGCGGCTGTCTGTCGCGGGGCGCGCGCGGACCGGCGCTAATGGAAGAGCCGCCATCCGGCCAGGACGTCGGCCTGGGCGATCAGCAGCTCGCCGCCGGCGAGCTGGAAGCGCAGCGGCACCGGCTTGCAGCCGCCGCCGCCCGCGTTCACTTCGGAGAGCCGGAAGGACTTGTCGCACTTGTTGCACACCATCCACTCGGACTCATGACGGAAGCCGCGCTTGCTCTTGGCGCAGACCTCGGAGGCGTCGAAGGCGGCCTGCACCTGCCCGGAGGCGTCGCGGCCGACGAAGAACCAGATTTCCTGGTTGGAGGGATTGAGGAAGTGGTAGAACCGGACCTGCTGCGGCCCGAGACCGGCAAGGTTGATCCGCACCGCGCCGTCCGACCCGGCGCCAACGCGCTCGTAAGCGGGCCGGCCGAAGCGCCCGTCGAGCGCCAAGTCGGCCACCACCACGGTACCCGTGAAGAGTACCACGGCGAGCACTCCATGTATCGGCTTGAATCGCATGATCAAGTATTGTGACCCAACGGCGGCGGGGCGGCAAGACTCCTACCAGGCTGCGCTCCTCTCTCCGTCTCGCCAAGAGAGCTTCGTTCGAGCACCTCCCGGCACAGCCAGCCGGTGACGAGGCGCGCGGCGGCGGCGTGGCCGCGGGCGTTCCAGTGGCCTTCGCCGGGAGGGGTGTTGGGGAAGCCGTGCAGGTAGACGTGGGAGCGTTCGGCCAGCTGCTGCAGGGGCGGGCCGAGGTCGAGGACCGGAATGCCCGCGGCGCTCCCGAAGGCGGCCAGGCGCCGGCCGGGATAGAAGAGGTCGGCGAGCCCCAGCTTGCGCATGAAGACCGCGCGCGCCGCCGGATCGGGGTTCACCTGGATGCCGGTCGAGAGGATCACGACGCCGAAGGGCACCCGGTGCGCGGCGGCCTCGTCGTGCATGGCGGCGATCATCGCTTCGGTGACGCTCCAGGCGTCGCGCCAGTCCCGGTCGTGCGGCGGCGAGTAGACGGCGTTGTCGAGCCCCAGCTCCTGCAGCGCCGCGCCCTCCTCCTTGCTGCGCGCCTTGGCGGCGCCGATCCAGCCATCCACCACGCTCTTGCCCTGCTTGGCGACCTGCAGCAGGCGCAGGTGGTCGTAGGCGCCGTAGGCCAGGCGGGCGGCGGCGGTCTGGCGCAGGCGGTAGCCGGCGGCGGTGCGGAAGGAGTCGTCGAGCGCCAGGTGCCCATCGGGCCCCAGGGTGAAGTACGGGCGAAGCGGATCTTGCTCGAGCGGCCGAGCGTTGTTGCGCACGTCGTTGCCGGGATAGAAGGCCAGCAGCACCACGTCGGGCTGGAAGCGCCAGACCTCTCGCCGCAGGGTCAGCAGCTCCTGGGCGGTGCCGTAGCCGGCGACGCCGAAGTCGAGCGCTTCGACGGTGCTTCCGCCGGCTGCCGGGCAGGTAGCGAGCCGCCGCTCCAGCAGCTTCCAGAACGTCTGCTCGACCGGCACCTGCAGGGCCTCGGCGCAGGAGTCGCCGAGCACCGCGATACGCAGGTGGCCGGGGGGCTTGGCCGGGGCGTGCTCGACGTCGCGCAGGCCGGCGCTGCTGATGCGCACCCAGGCCAGCCCTTCGGTGTGCCACCACCCCTCGGCCCCCGGCCGCAGCGCCCAGCCGCGGTCGGGGTCGGGACGGTAGAAGTTGGGATAGGAAACGCCGGCGATGCGCAGCGCCGCCTCGCCCAGGAGCAGCGCCAGCGCGGTCGCGGCGGCGGCGAGCCCCAGCTTGGCCAACACCCGCGAGGGGCCGCCGGAAGCCACTAGATCGAGACTCCTCTCTCGAAGCGAAGGGGAGGGGGCGCCCCCTTCCCCCGCGG
>DATDGZ010000475.1:0-7968 GCA_036521795.1 Thermoanaerobaculia bacterium
ACTCGATCCTCGGCCTGCAGGTGGTGGCCCGGGCGAAGCGGCGTGGGCTCGAGATCACCCCGCGCCAGGTCTTCTCCGCCCCCACCGTGGCCGAGCTGGCCGCGCTCGCCGCCGACGCCACGCCCGGCCAGCCGGTCGCCGCGCGGCGGCCGGCGCCGGGCCCGGTGCCGCTGACGCCCATTCAAGCGTGGTTCTTCTCCCGGCCGGTGCCCGATCGGCACCACTGGAATCAGGCCGTGCTGCTGCAGGTGGCGGAGGCGCTCGACCCCTCGGTCCTCGCCGCGGCGCTCGCCGTGCTGCTGGCGCATCACGAAGCGCTCAGCCTGCGGTTTACCGAGGAACACGCGGGTTGGCAGGCCAGCTACGCTCCGGCCGCCGGGCCGCCCCCCGCCTCTGTCGTCGACCTGTCGGCGCTGCCTCCTGAGCTCGCCGGGGCCGCCCTTCGCCGCATCGCGCCCGGCGTCCAGGCGTCGCTCGACCTGCATCGCGGGCCGCTGCTGCGCGCGGTCCTGTTGCGTTGGCCGGCGGGCGGCGCCGACCGCCTGTTGCTGGTCGCTCACCACCTGGTGATGGACGCCGTCTCCTGGCGCATCTTGCTCGAAGACCTGGAGGACGCGGTGCAGCAGCTGGCGGCGGGCAGGACCTGTATCCTGCCGTCGCCCAGCACCTCATTCCCGGAGTGGGCGCGGCGCCTCAGCCTCCATGCCGCCGCGCCGGAGCTGGCCGCCGAGCTGAGCTACTGGCTGGCCGCAGCGCGGCGCCTGCCGACGCCGCTGCCGCTCGACGGCGACGGCGGCGCCAACCTGGCGGGCGGAGCGCGCTCGCTGCACACGCGGCTCGGCGAGGCGGAGACCCGCGATCTCCTGCAGGAGGCGCCGAAGAACCTGCACGCCGATCTGCTGCAGCTGTTGCTCTGCGCCCTGGCCCGCGCCTTCGCGACTTGGACGGGCTCGCCGCGCCTGCTGGTCGATCTCGAGGGGCACGGGCGCGAGCCGCTGTGGAGCGACGTCGATCTGTCGCGGACCGTGGGTTGGTTCACCAGCTTGTTCCCGCTGCTCCTCGAGTTGCCGCCGGACGGCGACGAGCTGGCGGCGCTGCGGCGGGTCAAGGAGCAGGCCCAGGGCTGCCCCGGGCATGGATTGGGCTACGGGCAGCTGCGCTTCCTGCCCGGCGCTCCGCCGGCCGGGCGCGATCTCGCCGCGCTGCCCCAGGCCGAGGTGAAGCTTCTGTACCTCGGACAGATGGATCGCGCACTTCCCGCCGCGACCCGCTTCTCCGAGGCGCCAGAAGACGTCGGGCCGACCGTCAGCCCGTGCGCCCCCCGCTCCCACCTGCTGGACGTCACGGCGCGGGTCTACGGCGGCGAGCTGCACGTCGCCTGGACCTACGGTGAGCGTCTGCACGACCGCCGCACCATCTCGAACCTGGCTGCCGCGTTGCTCGACGAGCTGCGCACCCTCGCTCGGCGAGCCCGCGCGCCGGCGCCCGACGTCTACACCCCCGGCGACTTCCCGCAGGCGGGCCTCGATGCCGAGGAGCTGGGCGACCTCATGGCACAGCTGCAGGCTGGAGAGGGGGACTAGCGCCCCATGGCTGCCGAGGGCGTCGAAGACATCTATCCGCTATCGCCCCTGCAGCAGGGAATCCTCTTCCATGCGCTGTATGCGCCTGAAGCTGGCTTCTATTTCCAGCAGCTGGGCTGGCAGGCGAGCGGCGACCTCGACCGCGGCGGCTTGCGGCGCGCCTGGGCGCGTGTCGTCGAGCGCCACGCGGTGCTGCGTAGCGCCTTCGCGTGGGAGGGCCGTAGGGAGGCGCTGCAGGTGGTCAGCCGGCGCGTCGCGCTGCCGTGGAGCGAGGTGGACTGGAGCCGGGTGCCGCCGCCCGTGCAGCAGGCGCGGCTCGACGACCTGCTGGCCGCCGACCGCCGCGCCGGCTTCCGCCTCGACCGCGCCCCCCTGTCGAGACTGTGCCTGATGGTCCTGGGAGGCGGCCGCTACCGATTCCTGTGGAGCTATCACCACCTGGTGCTCGACGGGTGGTCCGTGGGCCTGGTGCTCGACGAGCTGTTCGAGATCTACCTGGCGGAGCGCCTGCGGCGGCCGGCGCGGCAGGCGGCAGGCCGATGCTTCGGCGAGTACATTGCCTGGCTGCGGCGCCAGGATCGGCGCGAAGCGGAGGCCTTCTGGCGCCGGACGCTGGCCGGCATGAGCACGCCGCCGGCCCTCGGGCCTCGCCTGAGCTTCGGGCCGGAGCGGCGAGGGTTCAGCGAACGGATCGCTCGCATCGGTCAGCCGACGACCGATCGGCTCCAGCAGTTGGCGCGTCAGAGCCGCACCACCCTGAACGTCGTGGTGCAGGCCGCGTGGTCGCTGCTGCTCGGCCACTACACCGGCGCTTCCGACCTGGTGTTCGGCGCCACCCTGTCGGGCCGCTCGGCCGATCCCGCAGCCTGGTCCAACACCGTGGGGGTGCTGGTCAACACCGTGCCGGTGCGCGTCCGGCTGCCAGCCGGGACGCTGCTGTCCGATTGGCTCCGCCATCTCCAGGAGCACCAGGCCGAGCTCTTCCGTTTCGAGCACACGCCGCTGGTCGACGTGCAGAGCTGGAGTGAGGTGCCGGCCGGAAAGCCACTGTTCGACAGCCTCCTGGCTTTCGAGAACTTCCCGGCCGAGAGATCGCTCGGCGAGCGCGGCGACGCCGGGCTCTCCCTTGGCGAGGTGTGGTCGTTCCAGCAGCCCCACTACCCGCTCGCCTTGATGGCGGCGGCGCCGGGCGACCTCTCGTTGCGGCTGCTGTTCGACCTCTCGCGCTTCGACGCGGCGACTGCCGGCCGCCTGCTCGAGCAACTCGCGGCCCTGTTGGCGGCCTGTGCCGGCGCCGCCTCCCGCCGCATCGAGGAGCTGTCGCCGCTCACCGCCGCCGAACGTCACCAACTCCTCGTCGAATGGAATGACACCGCGGCGCCCGACACGGCCGGCGACTGCCTGCACACCCTCTTCGCCCGCCAGGCGGAGCGCTCGCCGGCGGCGGTGGCGGTGGACGACGGCGAGCTGGCACTGACGTATGGCGAGCTCGAGACACGGGCCAACCAACTGGCCCATCTGTTGATCGCCCGCGGCGTCGGCGCCGGCGACTTCGTCGCCGTCCTGCTCGAGCGCGGCGCCGCGATGGCCGCCGCGCTCCTCGGCATCTTGAAAGCCGGCGCCGCCTATGTGCCGATCGAGCCGGCGTTCCCGCCGCCGCGCCTGCGCTACATTCTCGACGCGCTCGCCGTCCGCGCCGCCGTCGCCAGCGCCGGATTCCTGCCGCGCCTCGCGGCACTCCAGCCGGAGCTGCCGCGCCTCGCGCACCTGGTGCCGCTCGGCGGCGCCGCCGGCCAGCCGTGCGGACCGCCGCCGCGGCCGGTGGACGCCGGTGCCCTCGCCTACGTCATCTTCACCTCCGGCTCGACCGGCAACCCCAAGGGCGTGGCCGTGCGCCACCGCCAGGCGGTGAGCCTGGTCCGCTGGGTCAACCGCACCTTCGCCGTCGGGGCGAGCGACCGCCTGCTGCAGACGGCGTCGCTCGGCTTCGACCTGTCGGTGTACGACCTCTTCGGGCTGCTCGCGGCAGGCGGCTCCCTGCGCATCGCCACCGCCGCCGAGCTGGCGGAGCCGGCCCGCCTGGCGGACCTGCTGCTGCGCGGCGACATCACCTTCTGGGACTCGGCGCCGGCGGCCCTGCAGCAGCTCGCTCCGTTGCTGCCGGAGCGCCCTGCGGCGGCGCCGCTGCGTCTGGCCTTCCTGAGCGGCGACTGGGTGCCGCTCGGCTTGGCGCCGCGGCTGCGTGCGGCCTTCCCCGCGGCGCGCGTCATTGCTCTGGGCGGCGCCACGGAAGCCGTCGTCTGGTCCAACTTCTTCCCCGTCGGCGCACTCGATCCGCGCTGGGTCAGCGTCCCTTACGGCCGGCCGATCGACAACGCGCGCTACCACGTGCTGGACGCCCGCGGCGAACCCTGCGCCATCGGCGTCGAGGGCGACCTCTACATCGGCGGCGACTGCCTCGCCTGGGGTTATTGGAGCGAGCCTGCGCTGACCGCGGAGAGGTTCCTCCCCGACCCGTTCGCCGCGCAACCGGGCGCCGTGGTCTACCGCACCGGCGACCGGGCGCGCTACCTGCCCGACGGCAACCTGGAGTTCCTGGGCCGCCGCGACCAGCAGGTCAAGGTGCGCGGCTACCGCATCGAGACCGGGGAGGTCGAGGCGGCCCTGCTGCGGCACGACGCGGTGCGCGAGGTGGTGGTCGTGGCGCGCGGCGAGGACCGCGCCGACAAGGAGCTGGTTGCCTATTTCGTCGCCGCGCGGGCGCCGGCGCCCGCGGCTGCGGAGCTGCGCGACTTCGCCGCCGAGCGCTTGCCGCACTACATGGTGCCGGCGCATTTCGTCGCGCTGCCGGTCCTGCCCACCACGGTCAATGGCAAGCTCGACCGGAAGGCGCTTCCTGACCCGACCCGGCCCGCTCCCGCCGGTGCGCCGGCAGCGGGGGGGCTGGCGAGGACCCCGACCGGCGAGCTGATGGCGGCCATCTGGGAGGATCTCCTCGGCCTCGACGCGGTCGGTCCGGAAAGCGACTTCTTCGCGCTCGGCGGGCACTCCGTGCTCGCCACCCAGCTGGTGTCGCGTCTGCGCCGCTCCTTCGGGGTCGAGATGCCGCTGCGCACGCTGTTCGACGAACCGACGCTCGCCGGCCTGACGAGGTGGATCGATACGGCGCTCCTTGCCGCGGGGCGCGGGGCGGAGGAGGGGCCGCTGCCGGTGCCGCGCCAGGGGCGGTTGCCGCTCTCCTTTGCCCAGCAGCGGCTGTGGTTCGTCGACCGGTTGCAACCGGGCTCCGCGGCGTTCAACATCCCGGTCTCCGCGCGGTTGCTCGGCGGTCTCGACGTCGCGGCGCTGCGGTTCGCGCTCGCCGGCCTGGTGCGCCGCCACGAAGTGCTGCGCTCCCGCTTCCCCGACGAGGACGGCGAGCCCCAGCAAGTGATCTCCCCCGCCGCCACCGTGCCGCTGCCGGAGGTGAATCTGGCGGCGCTGCCCGCCTCCCGCCGTGAGGCGGAGGCGCTCCGCCTGGCGGCCGGCGAGGCGGCGCGCCGGTTCGACCTGGCACGGGGGCCGCTGCTGCGCGCGGCGCTGGTCCGCCTTGCGGCCGGCGATCAGGCGCTGCTGCTGACACTGCATCACATCGTGGCCGATGGTTGGTCTCTGGGCCTGTTGCTGCGCGAGCTCTCCGAGCTGTACCGGGCGGCGGTCGAGCGGCGGCCCCCGCGCCTTGCCGGCCTGGCGATCCAGTACGTCGACTTCGCCGCCTGGCAGCGGCGCAGCCTGACCGGGGAGACGCTCGAACGCCAGCTGTCGTTCTGGCGCGAGCGGCTGGGCGGCGACCTGCCGGTGCTCGCGCTTCCCGTCGACGGCGGCCGCCAGGACGTCGCTCCCGACCGCGGGGCGCAGCTCTCCCTACCGCTGCCGCCGGCCCTGGGGCGCGGCCTGCGCACCCTGGCGCGCCAGCGCGGCGCCACTCTCACCATGGCGCTGATGGCGCTACTCGCCGTGCTCCTGCGCCGACTTTCGGGCCAGGACGAAGTGATCCTCGGCCTGGCCATCGCGAACCGCAGCCGGGTGGAGCTCGAGCCGCTCATCGGCCTCTTTCTGAACACCCTGCCGATCCGGATCCGCCCGGCCGGAGACAGCCCGTTCCATGAGCTGCTCGCCGCCGTGCGCGAGGGCTGCCTGGCGGCCTATGCCCACCAGGACCTGCCGTTCGAGACCCTGGTGGCGGAATTGCGCCCGGAGCGGCAGCTCGACCGCCATCCGGTCTTCGACGTGCTGTTCAACACTCTCAACGTTGGTCTCGGCGAGGTCGACCTGCCGGGGCTCGAGGCGCGGCCGCTGGATCACGGAGCGCCGCCGGCGAAGTTCGCCCTCACCCTCTACGTCCACGAGCGTCGGGAGGAGGTGGCGCTGCAGATCGTCTACCGCGCCGCGCGATGGAGCGCGGCGCGCGCCGCCAGCCTTGCCGACCAGCTGCTCCACCTGCTGGCACAGGCCGTCGAAGCTCCGGCGCGCGCCGTGGGCGCCTACTCGCTGGTGACGCCGGCGGCCGCCGGCCTGCTGCCCGATCTGGCGGCGCCGCTCGACCGGCCGGCGGAGAGGCCGGCGGCCGACGAGGTCGATCTCTGGTGCGCGCGATCGCCCCACGCCGCGGCTCTCCGCCAGTGCGGACGCGAGTGGAGCTACGCGGCGCTCGGCGGCATGGTGCGCGGCGTCGAGCGCCGGCTGCGCCAGGCCGGCGTCGCCGCGGGCGACGTGGTTGCCCTGCGCGGCCCGCGCTGTCCTGGCCTCGTCGCCGGCTTTGTCGGCGTGCTGCGCGCCGGCTGCGTGCTGTTGACTCTCGACCCGGCGCTGCCCGAGCAGCGCCAGCGGCAGATGCTGGAGCTGGCGGGCGCCCGGTTGCTCCTCGATGCCGGCGGCGAAGGCGATCCGCGGTCCGGCGCCCTGCCGTCCGTCGTCGTGCATCCCGTGCCTGCCGGCGGCGCGGCGCCCGCGGCGTGGCCGCCCGGCCGCGGCAGCCTGCCCGCGGACGCCGCCTACGTGTTCTTCACCTCGGGTACCAGCGGCGAGCCGAAGGCCGTCCTGGGTAGCCACCGGGGCCTTTCCCACTTCCTGCGCTGGCAGCGTGAAACCTTCGGCATCGGCCCCGGCGACCGCAGCGCCCAGCTCACTGCTCTCTCCTTCGACGTGGTGCTGCGCGACGTCCTGCTGCCGCTCACCAGCGGCGCGACGCTCTGTCTGCCCGACCCCGAGGCCGGCATGGACGGCGAGCGGCTCCTGCCCTGGCTGGTGAGCGAGGGGATCACCGTGCTGCACACCGTACCGGCATTGGCGCGCTCCTGGCTCGCCGCCGCGCCGCGCCAGGGCGCGCCGCCGGTCCTGCCGGCCTTGCGCCGCATCTTCTTCGCCGGAGAGCCGCTCGACGACGTGCTGGTGGGGCGCTGGCGCGCCCTGGCTGGAACGGGATGCGCCATCGTCAATCTCTACGGGCCGACGGAGACGACGCTCGCCCGTTGCTACTTCGAAGTGCCGCTCCGGCCGGCGCCGGGCGTGCAGCCGGTGGGCCGGCCGCTGCCGCAGAGCCAGGCCGTGGTGATGACCCCCGAAGCTCTCCCCTGCGGCCTCGGCGAGCCGGGCGAGATCGTGCTGCGCACCCCGCTCCGCAGTCACGGCTACCTGGATGGCGGCGCCTCTCCTCCCCGTTTCATTCGCAACCCGATGCGTCCGGGCGACCCTGACGACCTGCTCTATCGCACCGGCGACCGCGGCCGCTACCTCCTGGATGGCACCCTGGAGATCCTCGGACGGATGGACGACCAGCTGAAGGTGCGCGGCGTGCGGGTCGAACCGGCCGAGGTGGCGGCGGTGCTCGCCCGCCATCCGGCGGTGGTTGCCTGCGTCGTGGTGCCGTGGTCTCCCGACGGCCGCGACGTCGAGCTGGCGGCCTACGTCGTGGCCAGGGCCGCCGCCGGCGCCGACGCGGCCGCACTGCGCGTCTTCCTCGCCGGCCGCCTGCACTCGGCCATGGTGCCGGCGCGGATTCTCTTCGTCGACCGCCTCGCCACCACCGCCAACGGCAAGGTGGACCGCCGCAGCCTGCCACCGCCCGACGCCGCGGCGGCGCCGGACGCCGTGTTCGCCGCTCCCGAGACGGCGACCGAGCAGGCCCTCGCCGCGGTCTGGGCCGAGCTGCTCGGCGCCGGCCGCGTCGGGCGCGGCGATGATTTCTTCCAGCTCGGCGGCCATTCGCTGCTCGCCGCGCGGCTGGCCTCCCGCGTCGCCCACCTCCTCGGCGTGGACCTGCCGCTGCGCACCCTCTTCGAGAGGCCGCGGCTGGCAGACCTGGCGCGGGCGATCGACGGCCTCCCGCGGCAGGAGGACTGAGCCG
>DATDGZ010000476.1:0-1838 GCA_036521795.1 Thermoanaerobaculia bacterium
CGGATAGCTTCGGGCACCTCTTCGCCTTCTGGCATAGATAGCCCTCCTTATCTGTCGGCTATTATAACCGACAGATAAGGCTCTCTCAACCCCTGAGCCCACGAGCTTTCCCTGGCCCAGGCACATTTCTGTCGTGCACCCTCGGCGACCGCGTAGGACGCGATTTTAGTTCTAAACTTGTATTGGTGGCGGCCCGCCGGTTTAGGCGCCTCTTGGCAGAGGTAGGCGATGCCCTTGAATCTGCCGCTGCCGCTGTAGGCTCCGCCGGAGGTCTGAAGCACAGTATCTCCCCCGAGCGCATAGGCAGCATTCCTCAGCGCATCATGCCCTTGGGCGTTGGTCTGGAAGGCGGACGGTTCCACGTTCACCTCTCCAAGAACCTTGCAGCCGGCCACATCTCCGGGATTGCTCGTGAGCTTCACCTTCTCTGCGCCCGGCGCCATAGTCGTAGACGCGCAAGCTGCTAGACCCACCAAGGTCAGCGCGCGGCCGGCTGTCCAGAGGCGTGTAATAGTAGGCATCGAGTCCCATGGTAGCACTCCGTGAGTGTGACCCTCCGCCCCTGAATTGCGGTCGCGCGCGTTTGACCGCGCGCCGGTCACGGGGCTTGTCGCGCCAGGGATTTGACCCGCCCCTCCCCCGCGAGACTGACAGCCATCCCCGCCGCCATCCCTGCCGGAGTCCCGCGCCGTCTTGCGGTTGTGGCAGGCCGCGCAGAGCCCCTGGCCGTTCGAGAGATCCCAGGTCCCTCCCTGGCGCAGCGGGACTACGTGGTCCGCAACCGTCGAGAGCGCGTCGCCGCAGTGCTTGCAGATCGGGTCGCGCGCAAGGACGACGGCGCGCCAGCGGCGGTGGTGGGCGCCGTAGCCGCGGGCTGCCGTCTTGCCGCGGGCGGAGGCGAGGGTGCGGTCGGCGGCTCGCCGGTGGCGGTCGCATCGTCCCTCGGTCGTGAGCGCGCCGCAGCCCGGCTCGCGGCAGGGGGCGGCGTTAGCGTGGGGGCTCACGGCCGCGGCCCCCCATCGGCGTCGTCGCCGACCGGTGCCGTGACCGCCAGCGATTCACGGGGAGAAGCCCCATCCTCCCGGGGTGGTAACGGGATGGTCGCGGGATGGTCACCGAGCTGGTGGACGCCGACAGGTCCTCGTCCTCCGCCGCGGCGGCCCTCGGCCGTCTTGCGGAGCTGGACGCGCTGGCGGGCGAGCTGCAAACGATGCTCCGGGTCGAGGCGGCGGCGCTGGCGCCGGAAACTCTTGCCATTCTGCGGACGGTGTTGGCTACGATCGCGAGCGGCTCCGCTACCATGCGCATCCTCGCCGACACCGCGGCGCTGCTCCGGCGGCACTGGCGACTCGCCCGCCGCGTGCGCGCTGCGCTCCTGCCATGCTTCACGCTTCCGCCATGGCTTTCGGCATTGTGTTCCGCCATGCCTGGCGCTTCCGCCATGGCTGGCGCTCGAGGGGGGGCCGCCTGGGCCGCTGCCCCCGTGGCGCTTGTACTTGCCGTTGCGCGGGTAGCGGTGGAGAGGCAGAAGCCGTCGAGCCACACCCGCCGCGCCTGCGTGTCGGCGCCGCCAGCTCGGCGTCCGAGGCGGCCCGCGAGGTCAAGCATCTTGCCGCCGGCGGAGACGTGGCCGTGTTCAACGGGGCTGAACACACCGCTTCCCTCGTGCTGGTGGGTCTGGGGAGTTCAGCCCCTTGGCGGCTCCCGCAGCTCCAGGCTCCGAGATCTTCGACCGCCTCCCCGGGGCTGGTACCTCCCGGGCCAGCGGTGGGCGCCCCGTGCCGGCGGCGCCGCTTCCAGCGGGTTAGTTCGTTCGGGTCTGTGGCTCCAGCCCCAGC